>NZ_JALDXU010000061.1:0-20345 GCF_032154715.1 Citricoccus sp.
AACACTTCATGTCCGGCGCGCCGCTGCTCAACGAGGGCGAGACGGCTGCCGGGTCGGACGACGACGAGTTCTTCGCGCCGGAAGACGCCGACACGGTCGCGACCATCAAGGACCTGATCGAGACGCGGGTGCGCCCGGCGGTCGCCAGCCGGTGGCCCGGCGCGGTGATCAGCACCAGGTCCTCGTGCCAGGTCGCGAACCCGGCGATGCCGTCGGGGAGTTCGGCGGCGTCCGGCGCGAGATAGGCGAGATCCAGCTCACCGGCCCGCAGCCCCGCGAGCAGCTCCGGCGTCGTCGCCTCACGCAGCGAGATCTGCACCCCGGGCCACAGCCGGTGGTACGCGGCCAGCTCGGCCGCCAGGGCCCCGACGGCGGCCGGGCCGCCGTCCCGCAGGGCCGCCACCAGGGCGGTGCCCACGATCGCACCATCGGCATACGCGCCGATCTCACGGATGTGCTCGGGCTTCGAGATGCCCAGGCCGACCGCGACCCGGGGAGCCCCGGCGGCGTGCGCCCGGGCGACGACGTTCTCGGCGGCCGTGGAGACCTCGGACCGGGCTCCGGTGACGCCCATGACCGAGACGGCGTAGACGAAGCCCCGCGAGCACTCGGTGATCAGCTTCACGCGCTCGTCCGTGGAACTCGGCGCGGTCAGGAAGATCCGGTCCAGTCCGTAGCGGTCGGAGGCCTCGAACCAGGCGTCCGCCTCCTCCGGCACCAGGTCCGGGGTCACGATGCCCGCTCCCCCGGCCTCTGCCAGCCGACGGGCAAAGGTCTCCACGCCCATCCGGTCCACGATGTTCCAGTAGGTCATGACCACCACCGCGGCGTCCGTCCGCTGCGTGACGGCGCGGATGATGTCGAAGACCGCGTCGATCCGGAAGCCATCGGACAGCACTTTGCTCGTGGCGGCCTGGATGACCGGTCCGTCCATCACCGGATCCGAGTAGGGGATGCCGATCTCGATGACGTCGGCACCATGGTTGCCCAAGGCGACAGCGGCCTCGATCGAGTCCTCGACGGTCGGGAAGCCGGCCGGGAGGTAGCCGATGAAGGCGGTGCGGCCGGCGTCGCGCGCGGCCTCGATGCTCTCGGTGGTCAGCGATCGGATCTGCTGTTCAGCGTGCTGCTCGGTCATCAGTTCTGCGCTCCTTCGGGGCGTGCGGCCACGGCTTCCGCGTCGCCGCCCTCGGGGGTGGCGGCATCCGGCAGCATGCCGAAGTACTTCGCCGCCGTGGCCACGTCCTTGTCACCACGTCCGGAGAGGCTGATGACGATGATCTTCTCCTCACCGGACGCGGTGTCGGCACTGACGACGCCCTCGTCCGCCCAGCGCCGCGCCAGGCGCAGGGCACCGGCCAGGGCGTGGGCGGACTCGATGGCCGGCACGATGCCCTCGGTGCGGCACAGCCGCTGGAAGGCGTCCATGCACTCGGCGTCGTCCACCGGCTCGTAGGTGGCCCGCCCAGTGTCATTGAGCCAGGCATGCTCGGGGCCGACGGCCGGGTAGTCGAGGCCGGCCGAGATCGAGTGGGAATCGATGGTCTGGCCGTCCTCATCCTGCATCAGGTAGGTCCGGGCTCCGTGGAGCACACCGGTGCGGCCGAGATTGATCGACGCGGCGTGCTCGCCCGTGCTGATCCCCTTGCCGCCGGCCTCCAGGCCGTAGAGCTCCACACCCGAGTCGTCCAGGAAGGCGTGGAAGATGCCCATGGCGTTCGAGCCGCCGCCGACGCAGGCGCAGACGGCGTCCGGCAGCCGGCCGGCCTGCGCGAGGATCTGCTCGCGGGCCTCGTCGCCGATGACCGAGTGGAAGTAGCGGACCATGGCCGGGAACGGGGCCGGGCCGGTGACGGTGCCCAGCAGGTAATGGGTGGTGTCCACGGAGGCGACCCAGTCGCGCAGGGCCTCGTTGATGGCGTCCTTGAGCGTGCGGGCGCCGGTGGTCACGGGGACCACGGTGGCACCGAGCATCTCCATACGGGCGACGTTGAGTGCCTGGCGCTGGGTGTCCACCTCGCCCATGTAGACGGTGCATTCCAGGCCGAACAGGGCCGCGGCCGTGGCGGTGGCCACCCCGTGCTGACCGGCGCCGGTCTCCGCGATGAGGCGGGTCTTGCCCATCCGACGGGCCAGCAGAGCCTGCCCGATCACGTTGTTGATCTTGTGGGACCCGGTGTGGTTGAGGTCCTCCCGCTTGAGGAAGATCCGGACGCCCGGGGAGTCCTGGGCGAAGCGCGGCACCTCCGTCAGCAGGGAGGGCCGGTTCACGTAGTTCGTGAACAGGTCCTGCAGTTCAGCCGTGAACTCCGGATCGTTCCGGGCCTCGGTGAAGGTCCGATCCACTTCCTCGAGTGCGGCGATCAGGGATTCAGGCATCCAGCGCCCGCCGTAGGGGCCGAAGTACGGCCCCGGCTGGTGCTGGTAGCTCCCGGTGTGCTCAATCATCGTACGTTCCAGTCTGTGTTCGGGGACTTCAGGAGATTCGGGATACGTCAGGGGCCTTCAGGAGACTAGCGCTGGCGTGCGCCACCGGGCCGGGACCGGATCAGCCGCGCACGGGCAGCGAGGCCGCACGGAAGTCGCGGATGGCCTGCGTCGGGTCCCCGTGCCTCACGAGGGCCTCTCCGACCAGGACGGCGTCGGCGCCATCACGGGCGTAGTCGGCCACCTGCTCCGGCCCCTGGACACCGGATTCGGCGATCCGCACCACATCCTCAGGCAGGTGCGGGGCCAGGGTGGCGTAGTTCCGCGGGTCCACGTCCAGCGTCTTGAGGTTGCGGACGTTGACCCCGACGATCGTGGCGCCCACGGCCACGGCACGCTCGATCTCCTCGACCGTGTGGGCCTCGACCAGGGCATTCATCCCGAGTTCGTGGGTGAGGGCGAGATACTCCGCCAGTTGGGAGTCGTCCAGGGCGGCCACGATGAGCAGGACCAGGTCCGCCCCGTGGGCGCGGGCCTCGTGGATCATGTATTCGTCCACGGTGAAGTCCTTGCGCAGCACCGGGATGTCCACGGCCGCCCGGACGGCGTCCAGGTCGGCGAGTGAGCCCCCGAAGCGGTGCTGCTCCGTCAACACGGAGATGGCCGCGGCCCCACCGGCCTCGTAGCGCCGGGCCAGGTCCGCCGGGGAGGCGATGTCCGCCAGAGCCCCCTTGGACGGGCTGGACCGTTTGACCTCGGAGAGGATGCGGATGCCCTGCGGGTCCGTCCGTCCCCCGCCGAGGGCGGCGTAGGCGTCCCGCGCCGGAGTTCGGTCCGTGGCCTCGGCCGCCAGGGACCGGATGGCATCCAGGGACACCGCGCGGCGGCGTTCGGCGAGGTCGGCGCGGACCCCGGCGATGATCTCGTCGAGAACGGTGGCCATCAGTGCCGTGCGGGCTCGGCGTGACCCTTGGTGCCCAGGCCGGCCTTGCCCATGATGAACCCGGCGACGACTCCGGCCACGACGAGGACGGCACCGGCGATGACCAGGACGAACAGGTCGGCCAGCATGCCGACTCCGGCGACCAGGGACCCGGCGAGGATCAGCAGCACCAGCGTCCACGCGGCCGGCGAGTTGCCGTGGCCGAGGGGCTCGGCGTGGGTCGGGTCGTTCAGGACGAGGTCGTCGTCAGTGGTGCGGTGCGAGGTGGTCATGGACCGTCCCTTTCGTTCCAGGTGTATCCAGGTGTCTACAGGCCAGCACTGCCCGCGCTCCAGGCGTGCGGCAGCTGATCAGGTCTGTGCTTCATTCTGCCACGGAAGTCGGGGCCGGACCCGCAGATCTCCCCCGTCTCGATCAGGTGGGGTCCTGGCCGCGGCTGAGCTCGTCCCACGCGTCGATCTCGTCGAGGTCCTCCCCGTCCACCGGCGCGGACTCCGCGGTGGACGCGGTGCCGGTCGCTCCGGTGGCTGTTCCGGTGGCTGTTCCGGCGGCCGGGGCGGCCTCGTAGCGGCGGCTGGTGGTCCACCGTCGGCCGAAGAGGAGCACCGCGAGACCGCAGAGGAACAGCAGGATGCCGCCGACGAGGGTCAGCCACGGCCACACGGTGACGGCATAGGACCCGGCGTCGGCGGTGGTGCCGCTGGCCTCGGAGACCTGGGTGTGGGCTGCAGCAGCCGGGTCGAGGGCCGCCTGGAGGGAGGACCAGGCGGTTGCCGCGCCCGCGAGGAGCAGGAGCACTGCCGTGATCCAACGGCCGATCCGGCGGGCCATGGACAACGCGATGCCGGCGGCCATTCCGACAAGGGCCATGGCGGGCACGACGGCGGCCGCCTGGTTCCCGGTGGTCGTCACCGAGTCACCCGGCAGCCCGGAGATCTGGGTGGACTCGATCCAGGTCTGGGCCCCGGTGCCGAGGATGATGGCCCCGGCGGCGATGGCCCATAGGACCGCGGTGCGCCTCTTCAGCATCATGGCGTCACCTCCGGGTCCAGCGTGGTCAGCAGGCCCGCCGCGAGGACGGCCCGCATCGGGGCACTCGACTTGGTCACCGTCTCGGCGGCCTCCGTCTCCGGGTCGGAATCGGCCACGATCCCGGCTCCGGCCTGCACATAGGCGGTCCCGTCCACGAGGGTCGCGGACCGGATGTTGATGGCCATGTCCATGTTGCCGGCCAGGTCGAAGTAGCCGACCACACCGCCATAGGGGCCTCGCTCCTGGGGCTCCCACTCATCCAGCAGCTGCAGGGCCCGTGGCTTCGGCGCCCCGGACAGGGTGCCGGCGGGAAAGGCGGCGGCCAGGACGTCCAGGGCCTTCTGCCCCGGCTCCAGCCGGCCCTCCACGTGGGAGACCAGGTGCATGATGTGGCTGAACCGCTCCACCTCCATGAACTGGGTGACGGACACGCTGCCCGGTACGCAGACCTTGGAGAGGTCGTTCCGGGAGAGGTCCACGAGCATCAGATGCTCCGCCCGTTCCTTCTGATCGTTGACCAGCAGCTTCTCGCGCAGGTGGTCGTCCTCCACCGTGGCTCCGCGGGGCTGTGATCCGGCGATGGGGTGGGTGATCACCGAACCGTCGTTGACGGTGACCAGCGCCTCCGGCGAGGAGCCGACGATCTGGTACCGGCCGCCGTCGGGCCCGGGCCTCTCGAAGGTGAACAGGTACATGTACGGGCTGGGGTTCATGGCACGCAGGACGCGGTAGATGTCCAGGCCGCTGGCCGTGGTCTCAGCGGAGAAGCGGCGCGAGACGACGATCTGGAAGACCTCACCGTCCACGATGGCCTGCTGGGCCCGGGCCACGGCGTCCAGGAAGCCCTCGTGCGTCCACGAGTCGTGGACATGAGCCGAGACATCAAGGTCCAGCCAGTCCCGCGGGGCGACGGACACCGGGTCACCGCTGCCCGGAACACCCTCTGCCGGCGCGTCCCCAGCTGAGGTCGGGGCGGCGGGCAGGGCAGGGCCGGTGAGCCGGGCCGACATCTTACGCAGTCGGTCCACGGCGTCCGCCCACGCCTCCGGGGCGCCCGAGGACAGGCCGTTGTGGTTGATGGCGTTGGCCACGAGGGTGACAGTGCCGTCCACGGTGTCATGCACGGCGAGGTCCGTGATGAGGTTCATGGCCATTTCCGGCAACCCGAGGTCATCGGGCGGCGGGCTCGGCAGCTGCTCCCAGCGGCGCACCGTGGGCCAGCCGAGGAAACCGGCCATACCCGACACCAGGTTGGGCAGGTCCTTGCCCAGCCCATCGCGCACGTCGGTGGACAACAGGTCCAGGGTCGCCCGGAGCACCTCGACCGGATCGCCCTCGGTGGGCAACCCCGCCGGGGGCTCCCCCAGCCAGTGGGCCACCGCGTCCTCGTCTTCTCCCTCACCCTCTCGCCGCGTGGTCAGCGTTGCCGCACTGCCCGCCCCGATGAAGGAATAGCGGGACCAGACGCCGCCCTGGGCCGCCGACTCCATCAGGAACGTGCCGGGCTCGTCCGCGGCCAGCCGGCGGTAGATGCCGACCGGAGTCAGGCCGTCCGCCAGCACCGTCAGGGTGACCGGGATGACCCGGTGCTGTCCGGCGAGGTTCTCGAAGTCCTCCGCGGAGGGAGTGATGGTGCCGAGTTCACGCATCCGTGGTGGTCTCCTTCGCTGTGGGTGTCGCGGACTCGTCGGCACGTTTAGGCCGGTCAGGACCGGAGAGCGGCAGTTGACGCCCGTCGAAACACGTTCGGGTGCCGGTGTGGCAGGCGGCGCCGGTCTGGTCCACCTGTACGAGCAGCGCGTCGCCGTCGCAGTCCAGGGCCACGGACCGGACTTCCTGCAGATGGCCGGAGGTGTCCCCCTTGCGCCAATACTCACGCCGGGAGCGTGAGTAGTAGGTGGCCCGGCCGGAGGTCAGGGTGCGCCGCAGGGCCTCCTCGTCCATCCAGCCCAGCATCAGCACCTCACCGGTGTCATGCTGCTGGGCAATGGCGGCGACGAGGCCGTCAGGCGTCTTCTTGAGCCGCTGTGCGATCGCCGGGTCGAGTGCCACATCGGCGGAGGCGGTGTTGTCCATGGTGATCCAGTCTAGGCTCCGTGTAGCGTTGTCCCTGTTATGGGGAACCACGCCGACCGGACCACCGGCCAGACACCTGGACGCGACTTCACCGCGGCCTCGCGGGATGCACTCGTCGAGTCGTTGCTGTCAGCCGGCCCCGGCCGGCCGACCCTGTGCGAGGGCTGGCAGACGGAGCATCTCGCAGCCCATATCGTGTTGCGGGAGAGTTCACCGCTCGTGGCCGGCCTGGTACTCCGTCCCCTGGCCCGCACCCTGGAGCGGAAGACCATGGAACTCGGCGCCGCCTCGTCCTCGCCGCACGCCTACCAGCAGTTGGTGGACCGGGTGGCCTCCGGGCCGCAGCCGCCGGCGCGGCTGCGCCAGAACGGGCGGGCCTCGAGACTCGCCCAGACCATTCAGGCGTCCACGGCAGCCCGGCGTGCCGCCCAGGCCACGAACCTGCTCGAGTTCTTCGTCCACACCGAGGATGTCCGGCGCGCCCAGGACCGCTGGGCACCGCGCCACCTCGCCGACGACTACGCCAATGCCCTGTTCAGCGAGTTCGGCCGCCGCGCCCGGATGATGTACCGCTCCGAGTCGACCGGGGTCGTCCTGGCCCGCAGTACGGGCCAACGCGTGGTCGCGCGCCCCACCGGCAAGGATGAGGAGACCCGGACCGTCTCCGGCCCGGCCGGGGAACTCGTGATGCATGCGTTCGGCCGCCGTGACCATGCCCTGGTGCTGCTGGACTGAGGTGTATGGACCGCGTCAGTGGGCGCGGGTGAGGTACCGGTACCGTGCCACCGTTGAGAAGCCGGCCGCCTGGTAGACGGCTCGCGCCCGCGTGGACCGCTCCTCGACCTGCAGCCAGCACCCGGAGACGTCCAGGCGGACGAGGTGGTTGAAGATGGCGTCCAGCAGGAGGGCCGAGAGTCCGCGCCCGCGCCGGTCCTCGCGGACCCACAGCGCGTAGATTCCCGCGTACGTGGTCGCGGAGCCCTCCGGCGTCACCAAGGAGACCTTCGCCCCACCGGCGATAATCCCGTCCTCGTCCAGGTAGCTGTAGAACCGGCTGCGGCCGCCCCCGAGCAGACGGCGGTGGACCATCCGGCTGGCGGAGTCGTCCCCGGACGGTCCGCCGACCGCATCCCGGCCCACATAGGCGTCCAGCCACTCGTCGCTCAGGGTCTCGTTGACGAGGATGCGCCGGTCCCACTCGGCGTGCTCCGGGAGCCCCTCCCGGTCCATCCACAGCACGTCAGTCGGGGCGACAGCCTCGTAACCGCGGCGTTCCAACAGGCCGCCCAGGCGCTGCTGCCCCTCGAAGAACGCTTCGGACGCCACGTGGGGTGCCGCGGCGGTGTCGCCCGCTGAGGGCCCTTCTGACGACCTCTCTGAAGACCTCGCCCCAGGTTTCTCCGCATAGCCCTCCAGCCAGGATCCCGACGCCGGCAGCCACTGCTGGAAGGTCGGAGCCAGCCAGCGCTCCGCGCTTCGCCGCTCGACCTCGTCCACGGCGGTCTCGATCTGCGCCATGGACGCCGGCATCGTGGCGGACACGACGGAATTGGCGCGCCGGGTGATGCCGGACGAGAAGCGCACGGACCAGCCGTCGACCTCCTGGGACTCGATGGCCGGCCAGCCCAGGAGCGTCAAGCGCTGCAGCTCGACCGGGGAGGGTACGGGGGCATTAGCGGACGGGATAGCCGGCCTCCCTGATGGCGGCCTTGACCCGGGAGATCATGTCCACGGGTCCGAAGTGGAAGATCGAGGCAGCCAGCACGGCGTCTGCCCCGGCTTCGATGGCCGGCGGGAAGTGCTCCGGTGCGCCGGCGCCCCCGGAAGCGATGAGTGGCACGGTGGTGACGGCGCGGACGGCCCGGATCATGTCCAGGTCGAAGCCCTCCTTGGTGCCGTCGGCGTCGATGGAGTTCAGCAGGATCTCCCCCACGCCGCGTTCGGAGGCCTCCCGGCACCAGTCGACGGCATCGATCCCGGTACCCTGGCGTCCGCCGTGGGTGGTGACCTCGTAGCCGGAGCCCACCGCCGGGTCGTCCGTGCGGCGAGCATCGAGGGACAGGGTGAGGACCTGGGACCCGAAGCGCTGGGTGATCTCGTTGATGACCTCCGGCCGGGCCACGGCAGCGGTGTTGATCGACGCCTTGTCCGCACCTGATCTCAGCAGCCGGCCCACGTCGTCCACGGTGCGCACGCCACCTCCGACGGTCAGCGGGATGAAGACCTCCTCGGCGGTCTGGGAGACCACCTCGTAGGTCGTCGCCCGGTCGGCGGTGGAGGCGGTGACATCCAGGAAGGTCAGCTCGTCGGCACCCGCCTCGTTGTAGCGGCGGGCCAGTTCGACCGGATCGCCGGCGTCCCGGAGGGCCGCGAAGTTGACACCCTTGACGACCCGGCCGGCATCGACGTCCAGGCAGGGGATCACGCGTACGGCTACGGGCATGGGCACTTCCTCGGTTGGTTCGGGATCGGTTCCGGATCGATCGGTGCTGCGTCAGCTGGGATCAGCCCGGAACGGAAAGTCCAGGTGCGAGCCGAGCAAATCCGGGCAGGTGAGATCAGGGTTCAGATACGGATGGCGTGAATGGCGGAGACCAGGATGGCGCGGGCGCCGAGGTCATAGAGTTCATCCATCACCTTGTTGGTGTCCCCCTTCTTGACCATGGAGCGGACCGCGACCCAATTCTCGTCCTGCAACGGGGAGATGGTCGGCGATTCCAGGCCGGGGGTCACGGCGGAGGCCCGGTCCAGGTTCGCGCGGCTCACGTCGTAGTCGATCATGACGTAGCGGCGGGCCACCAGAACACCTTGCAGGCGCCGCAGCAGGACGTCGAGGCCTTCGGGGCGATGCCCGGTCTGACCGATGATGATGGCCTCGGACTGCATGATCGGTTCCCCGAAGGTCTCCATGCCGGCGGCCTTGAGCGTGCTGCCGGTCTCCACCACGTCCGCGATGGCGTCCGCGACGCCCAGGTTGACCGAGGACTCCACGGCCCCGTCGAGGTGCACGATCATCTCCGGCGTCACGGACTGGGTGGCGAGATAGTCCTCGAGCAGCCCGTCATAGCTGGTGGCGATGCGCTTGCCTGCCAGGTCGGCCTGCGAGGAGAACCGGCCGATCGGGGCGGCGAAGCGGAAGGTCGACTTGCCGAAGCCCAGGGCCATGATCTCCTCCGCGGACCCGCCAACCTGGGCATCCTGGAAGAGGTCCCGCCCGGTCAGGCCGATGTCCAGGGTGCCCTGCCCCACGTAGACCGCGATGTCACGAGGTCGCAGGTAGAAGAACTCCACCTGGTTCTCCGGGTCCATCATGACCAGTTCCTTGGTGTCCCTCCGCTGGAGGTATCCGGCTTCCCGGAGCATGTCTCGGGCGGCCTCGGACAGGGCGCCCTTGTTGGGAACGGCGATGCGCAGCATGGGTGCTGGTTCTCCTGGTGTGGTGGGTGGTGCGGCGGATGGTGAGGTGGTCGGCGCGCGGCCGGGACTCCTCAGAGGTGGCGGTAGACGTCCTCAAGGGTCAGGCCCTTGGCGATCATCATGACCTGCAGGTGGTAGAGCAGCTGGGAGATCTCCTCGGCCGCCTCGTCCTTCGACTCGTATTCGGCGGCCATCCACACCTCGGCGGCCTCCTCCACGACCTTCTTGCCGATCCCATGGACTCCGGAGTCGAGTTCGGCAACGGTCCCGGACCCTTCAGGCCGGGTCTCGGCCTTCCGGCTCAGCTCGGCAAAGAGTTCATCGAAGGTTTTCACCCTCCCAGCGTAGCCACCGCCGGGCAGTGCCTCTGACCGTGGCAGTCCAATGTGACGCGGCGACCACCGCTCAGCGCAGCGCCAGTTCCGTCAGGACGGCCGCCTGGAACGCCTCATATCCCTTGTCCTCACGGGATCCCTCGAGCCCTGCCCGGTCCAGGGCCTGCACCTCGGTGTCACAGGTCAGCACCCCGAAGCCGATGGGCGTCCCGGTCCGCACGGACACGTCCACCAGGCCCTGCGTCGCCCCGGAGCAGACGTAGTCGAAGTGCGGGGTTCCGCCCCGGATCACGACGCCGAGGGCCACGACCGCATCGAAACGGGGGGTCAGCCGGGCCGCCGCCACGGGCAGTTCGAAGGTCCCCGGGACGCGGAACTCCACGACCTCGATCCCCGGCCGCGCTGTTGCCCCGGCCGCTCCACCGGCTGCCGCCACCACGTCGGCGGCCGCTCGACGGGCGCCGGCCAGCAGTCCTTCCATGACCTGTTCATGCCACTGGGCCGCCACCACGGCGACGCGCAGGGGGCCCTTCGCGTCCGTGGCGCCAGCCGCCGCAGGGAGAGGGGCGGCGAGTTTCTCGCCGAGTGTTGCGTTCAGCCCCTGGGGTGCTCCGTGACCGCTCATGCTGTGCCTCCTGTGGGTGTGGTTGCGGGTGGTGTGTTTGAGGGTGCTGTGGTTGAGGGTGATGGGGCCGGCGCCCCGGGCCTGGTACTCGCCTGCTGCGGCACGAGGTCGCCGGAGAGCCGATGCGCCATGCGGTCCCGCTTGGTGGTCAGGTAGCCGCGATTGTGCTCGGTGACGGGCGCGGGGCTGGGGACGATCTCCGCCACCTCGATCCCCTCCTGTTCCAGTTGCTGCGACTTGTCCGGGTTGTTGGTCACCAGCCGGATGCGGTCCAGTCCGAGCCGGCGCAGGATCGCGGCGGCGGACCGGTAGCTGCGGGCGTCGGCAGGCAGGCCGAGATGCTCGTTCGCGGCGACGGTGTCGAGTCCGGAGTCCTGCAGTGCGTAGGCCAGGATCTTGTTGGCCAGACCGATACCCCGCCCTTCATGGCCCCGGAGGTAGATCACGGTTCCACCCTCGGCCATCGCCTGCTGCAGGGCATGGTCGAGCTGGGCGCCGCAGTCGCAGCGTTCCGATCCGAAGACGTCCCCGGTCAGGCACTCGGAATGCAACCGGACGAGAGGACTCCCGCCGCCCGGCCCGGGGGTGCCGGCACCCGGCGCCTGGAGCACTACATGCTCAGCACCGGTCTCCTGGTCGGGGTGGACCGACACCTGGAACGTGCCGTAGCGGGTGGGCAGATTCACCGTCGGCATGCTGGTGTCGGGCTCGTCCACTGACTCACGATCGTCCTGCGGGCTGGACCCGTACGTGAATCCGCCGCCGTGCCGGGCACTCTGCCCTCCACGGTGTTCGTCCCCGTCGGCGGCCAGATACGCGACGAGGTCCTCGATCGAGACCAGCGGCAACCGGTGCCGATCGGCGAAGCGGCGCAGGGCGGGCAGGCGCATCATGGAGCCGTCGTCGTTGACGAGTTCGGCGATGGCCCCCACCGGGGCCCGTCCCGCGAGCCGGCTCAGTTCCACTGCTGCCTCGGTGTGCCCGCGCCGCTCGGCGACGCCACCGGACGCCGCCACCAGCGGGAAGACATGCCCGGGTCGGCTGACCAGGTCGGCGCTGGCCGACGGGTCGGCCAGCACCTTGAGCGTGGTCGCGCGGTCTGCGGCGGAGATGCCCGTGGTGGTGCCGGCGATCGCATCACAGGACACGGTGTACGCGGTGCCCTTGGGGTCCTCATTGCGAGCGGTCATGGGCGGCAGGTCCAGGCGTTCGGCGACATCGGCCGGCATCGGCGCGCACAGCACCCCCGAGGTGTAGCGCACGGTCAGGGCCACGATCTCCGGGGTGGCGGCGTCCGCGGCGAAGACGATGTCGCCCTCATTCTCGCGGTCTGCGTCATCCACCACGACGACGGCCCGGCCGGTCGCGATGGCCGTGATCGCCGCCTCGATCGGGTCCAGGCGGATCGGCTGTGCCTGGTTTGCCTGCGCCTGGTTTGCCTGCGCCTGGTTGGCCTGTGCCTGGGGCCTCATCTCGTCACCTCCTGCGCCGGGGTGGCACTGGCGCGGTCATGGTCCGTCAGCCGGGCGGCGTACTTGGCCACGACATCGACCTCCAGGTTGACCCGGTCCCCCAGGCTGCGGGTGCCGAGGGTGGTCTCGGCCAGCGTGGCGGGGATGAGGCCGATCTCGAACCAGTCGCTTGCAGCGCCGGTCAGCGCCCCGGTCGGCGTTCCGGCCGGCGTTGCCGACTGGGGAGGCCGGGTCACGTCATTGACGGCCGTGACAGTCAGGGAGACGCCGTCAACGGCGATGGAGCCCTTCTCGGCGACATAGCGGCCCAGTCCGGCGGGCAGGGCAATGCGGACCTGGCGCCATGAGCCGTGGACCTCGATCTTGGCGATGGTCCCGGTGCCGTCGACGTGGCCCTGGACGATATGGCCGTCGAAGCGGCCCGTTGCCGGCATGCAGCGTTCGAGGTTGACCCGGTCGCCCGCCTGCAGATCGCCGATGGCGGTCCGGCGCAACGTCTCACCGATGACATCGACGACCACCGAGCCGGTGGAGACCTCCGTGGCGGTGAGGCAGGTGCCGTTGACGGCGAGGGATCCCCCCAGGGGAAGACCGACGCTCGAGGCCGGGGCGTGGATGGTGAGCCGCGCCGAGTCCTGGTCGGGGTGGTGTTCGAGCCCGGTGATGGAGCCGAGCTCGGTGATGATTCCGGTAAACATGGGGTTCCCTCCGGGAAGTCCGTGATGGGTCAGGGGGTCGGTGCAGCTCGCGGCTCTAGGAGGCCGCATAGTGGAGCAGGACGTCATCACCGAGACGGCTGAGGGCGCCGTTCTCGGCGGGGTCCAGCGCCAGGCGCAGGGCGTGGAACAGGGTGGTGTGCTGGGGCAGGTCGAGTCCGGCCGGGCCGGAACCGAGGACCAGGGGTGCCTGGTACAGGAACAGTTCATCGACGAGGCCAGACCCCAGCCAGGCCGACAGCACGGTGGGCCCGCCCTCGATCAGGACATGGCCCGGACTGGTGCCGCCGTGGGGCCACGATCTGGGCAGGGTGACTCCGTCGGCGGGGTCTCCAGCGGTCAGCTGGTCCAGGACGGCCTGAGGGTCATGGGTCTCGACGTGGAGCCAGGCGGCGCCACCCCTCAGGGCCGCCCCGGCGGGAACGGCCCGGCGGCCCTGCACCACCGGGACCGGCTGGAGGGGCAGGTCTCGGCCGTCCTCATCCCGGGCCGTCAACCGCGGATCGTCCGCCAGCACGGTCCCGGTCCCCACGATGATCGCGTCCACCCGGGAGCGCACCCGGTGGGCATGCCACCGGGATGCGGCTCCGGTGATCCACTGGCTGGTGCCGTCGGCGGCGGCCACGCGGCCGTCCAGAGACTGGGCGAGATGTGCCGTGACAAAGGGACGTCCGCGGTCACGTGCCAGCATCCAGCGGCGATTGAGGTCGCCGGCACCGGCACGGCGCACCTGCTCCGCGTCGACCTGGTCCACCTCGAGGCCGTCGCTGCGCAGCCGGGCTGCGCCGCCGCCGTCGGGCCCGGTGGGGTCCGCCACCGCGTACCGCACCCTGCGGATCCCTGAGGCCAGGATGGCTTCGGTGCAGGGGCCGGTGGTCCCGGTGTGGTCGCAGGGCTCCAGGGTGACCCAGAGCGTGGTGTCCGCCGGATCGATCCGCGGGGCCGGGGTGGACTCGAGGAAGCGGTCGAATCCGGCCAGGGCGTCGATCTCGGCATGGGCGGTGCCCCGGCCCCGGTGGTACCCGGAGGCGAGCACCCTGCCGTCCTTGGCGGTGATGATCGCCCCCACGAGCGGATTGGCCCCTCGGACCCCCCGGATGGCCTGGGCCACGGCCAGGGCCAACGCCTCCTCGGGACCGGCGATGTGGCCGCCAGTGATGATGCTGCCGGAGGCCGTCACGGGACACGCACCGTCGGGTCCGGCATGACCGTCTCGACCTCTGGCTTCTCATTCGCCTTGGCCCGGACCCAGACGAAGAAGCCGACGAGGGTGAAGGCCCCGTAGAACATGTACATGAACGCACTCGCGTAGTAGCCGGCGCTGAAGAGCAGCGGCACCCCGACGACGTCGACCGCCACCCACACCAGCCAGAACTCGACCCAGCCGCGGGCCATGCCGTACGTGGCGATGAGCGATCCGACGAAGGTCCACGCATCCGCCCAGACCGGCTCGTAGGACCCCAGGGCGGTGAACACCGGCGTGAGGGCCAAGGTGCCGATCACCATGGTCACCACGATCCCGATGCGGGCCTTGAGACCGGCCCACTGCGGGGCGATCGCCGTGTCATCCCCGGAGCGTTCAGCCTTGGCCCGGCGCCACTGTACCCAGCCGTAGACCGAGACGGTGATGAACATGATCTGACGGCCGGCCTGGCCCAGCAGATTCGCGGTGTCCGCCCCGCCGAACAGACTCGACAGGAACACCGTGAGCAGGATGACGTTGCCGATGATGCCCAGAGGCCACGCCCAGACCTTGCGGCGCATGCCGCCCAGAGCCGAGGCCAGACCGAAGATGTTGCCGACCACTTCCCGCATCAACAGGCCGCCGCCGGCGACCGGGATGTACCAATTGAAGAGTTCGACGAGCCACCGCATGAAATCCATGAATCCTCCTTCGGAACGCGGCGGCTCCGGGGGATCATGCTGCGGATTCGCCGCTCCCACGGGGCGATCCCGGGTAGCCCTCATCGGCTACCGCGAAACCACACCCACCGGAACGGCGGTGCTGCACGTGCTTCTCCCATCCAGACTTTAACTGTCGGTACCGGAATTCCACCGGTTCAACCGCAGGTCGATGGCCACGGATGTGGGTCGACGCGCGGGTCGCGGACTTTGACCGCCGGTTCGGATTTACACCGACCCCGGAGCACGTTGACACGATTGTGCCACAACGGCACCGGTGTCCGCCCTCAGCGGAGCGGGGCACTTCTCAATTCGTCAATTGCGGCCTCGGGGTCCTCGGCCCCATAGACGGCCGACCCCGCCACGAACACGTCCGCGCCGGCCTCGGCGGCGCGCATGATGGTGTCCCGGGTGACGCCGCCGTCCACCTGCAGGGCGACCGGGACACCGGAGCCGTCCAGGGCCTCTCGGGCGCGCCGGATCTTCGGGAGGACCACATCGAGGAACGGCTGGCCGCCGAAACCCGGTTCCACGGTCATGAGCAACAGCAGGTCCAGCTCTTCGAGCATGTCCAGATAGGGCTCGACGGCGGTCGCCGGCTTCAGCGCCATGCCCGCCTGGGCCCCATGGGAGCGCAGTTCCCGGGCCAGCCGGATAGGTGCCCCGGCCGCCTCCGCATGGAACGTCACGGACTCCGCACCGGCCTCCGCGTAGCTGGGTGCCCAGCGGTCGGCATCCTGGATCATCAGGTGGACGTCCAGGGGCAGGTCGGTGGCCTGGCGGATGGCCTGGACCACGGGCAGCCCGAGCGTCAGGTTCGGCACGAAATGGTTGTCCATGACGTCCACGTGCACGGCGTCGGCATTCCGGATCCGCGCGAGTTCCTCGGCCAGACGCGCGAAGTCTGCCGACAGGATGGACGGGTGGATGTGGATGCCGCGGGAGTGCACCGCGTGGTGGGGCATGGGGTGGCTCACGACGCCACCTTCCGGAACAGGGCCATGAACATGGCATCGGTGGCGTGCAGGTGGGGCCAGAGCTGGCTGGTGTTGCCGGTGGCGTTGGTGCCGGAGTCGGCAGTGGGCGCAGTCGGCGCAGTCGGCGCACTGCTAGCGTCCGTCAGAGCCGGCGCCACCTCCGTCAGGTAGCCGGTCGTGTCCAGCAGCTCCAGTCCGGGATGGCGCTTGAGCACATCCTGGACCTGGAACACCGTCTCGGCCGGATGGGGCGAACAGGTCACATACCCCAGGACGCCACCGGGCTTCAAGGCCTCCACCGCTGAGTCCAGCAACTGGCGCTGCAGCTCGGTCAGTGGACCCAGGTCCGAGGGCTGACGTCGCCACCGGGACTCCGGTCGGCGCCGCAGGGCTCCCAGCCCGGTGCACGGCGCATCGACCAGGATCCGGTCGAAGGCCTCGGGCTGCTCGGCTCCCAGGTCCCGGCCGTCCCCACAGCGGATGGACCAGGTCTCGCCTGCATCCGCCGCGTTCGCTCCGCCCGGCACGGCGGCCAGCGCGTTCTCCACGAGCCGGGCCCGGTGCTCAGCCGGCTCGTTGGCCAACAGGGTCGCCCCCTGTTCGCGGGCCAACGCGGCCAGGAGGGCCGCCTTGCCGCCGGGGCCGGCACAGAGGTCGAGCCAGCGTTCCGGCGCGGTACTGCCCACGGGGACCACCGCCAGGGCACGGGCCGTGAGCTGAGAACCCACGTCCTGCACGCGGATGGTGCCCTCCTTCACCCCGGGCAACCGGCCGGCGTCGCCGTCCCGGTAGAGGGCTGAGCCCGGAGCCAACGGCCCGGGTTCCGCCCCGGCCTCGAGTACGGGCTGCAGGTCCCCTACTCCGGGCAGGGCCACGAGGTTGACCACCGGGGCGGCGTTGTCCGCCTCCAGCAGTGCCTCCAGCTCAGCGGTCCGCCCCTCGGCGGGGCGCCCGTGGCTGGCCAGCGACTGACGCAGGGCGCGGATGATCCACTGCGGGTGGGAGTGCCGGATGGCCAAGGCGGCATCCGCCGCGGTACCGGTCTGCTCATCCACGGGAGCCAGCCGGTCCAACCACGCCTCGCGGTCCCGGGCGGTGACTTTGCGGAGCACGGCGTTGACCAGGCCGGAGGGGCCGGCACCGATCTGGTCGCGCACCAGGGACACCGTGGAGTCCAGGGCCGCGTGGGACGGCACCCGCATCCCAAGCAACTGGTGGGCGCCCAGCCGCAGGGCATCCAGGACGGGCCGGTCGAGCTGGTCCAGGGGGCGGTCCACGCAGGTGGCCAACACGGCGTCGTAGAAACCCTGTCCGCGCAGGGCACCGTAGGTCAGCTCGGTCGCGAAGCCGGCATCGCGCTTGTCCAGCCGGTGCGCGGCGATCCGCGCCGGCAGCACGAGGTTCGCGTAGGCGTCATCCCTGCTGACCGCGGTCAGCGTCTCGAAGGCCGCCAGCCGGGACGGGTCCGCCGACCGGCGACGCTGCGAGGGAGCCGAGGCCGAGTACTGCCGGGGTCCTCCGGAGGTACCGCGGTTGCGGGTACGGCCCTGATCATCACGGCGCTCGTTGCGACGTTCCGGCCGGCTTGACTGGCCTGATTTGCCTGGCTGCCCTGACCGGCGGCTCTTGCCCTGCTCGCTCATCGTGTTCCTTCAGTCGCTGTCTCTGGCGTGGATCCCGTCTGAAACCGGGTGCCCTCCGGCAGTCCCCGAGCCCAATCGGCCGCGGACATCGGTTTCTTGCCGGCGGGCTGGACCCGGACCAGCCGCACCGTCCCGTCCGCGCATTGCAGGTGCACCGCCTTGCGGCCGCGGTGCAGGTGTCCGGGGGTGAGGCCACCGACGGGCAGGTCATCAGAGCCTTCGGGAAGCTTCTCCGGAACGGCCCCGAGGATCTTGATCCGCTGCGGTGCCGCCGAATCCATAGCCTCCGATTCCACCTCCAGCAGGGCCCATGCTCCGGGCTCCGGCGTAGTCCCGTTGATCCGGGCGGCGACGGCGGCCGCCGGCCGTGCGGCGTCCACGAACCCGTCAGCCTGGTCCAGCTTGGGCGCGAGGCTGGGCTCACCGCTCTGCGATTCGGCCGAAGCAGTGCCGGCCAGGATGGCGGCCATCGTGTTCGCGAGCAGGTCCGCCCCCGAGACGGCCAGGTCGGCGAGCACCGCGCCGGACGTCTCGTCCGCCTGTAGGTCACGCACCAGGCGCGAGTACACGGGCCCGGTGTCCAGCCCCTCCTCCAGCTGGAAGACACACGCACCGGTCTGAGCCGCCTGGTCGATCACGGCGTGCTGCACCGGCGCGGCGCCCCGATAGGCGGGCAACAACGAGAAGTGCAGGTTCACCCAGCCGTGGCGCGGCATCTCCAGGCCGGCTGCGGGCACGAGGGCGCCATAGGCCACGACGGCGGCCGCGTCCAGGTCCAGCGCGGCGATCCGGTCGAGGGTTTCCCGTCCGGCGTCGCCGGTCAGGCGGGAGGCGTGGAGGATCGGCAGGCCCAGCTCTGCGGCACGGGCGGCCACCGGCGAGGGGGTCAGCACGCGCTTGCGGCCCACCGGCGCATCCGGCCGGGTCAGGACGGCGGCGATCGTGAAGCCGGCCTCCACCAGGGCGTCCAGTGACGGGACGGCGGTGTCCGGGGTTCCGGCGAACAGGATCCGGTAGCGGGAGTTCACGCTCAGTGCAGTAGTCGGTGGGGTGTTCACAGGGAGCCTCCGAAGCTGGAGCTGATCGTGGCCGCGCGGTCGGCCCGGGTGGAGCCGGTGATGCGGCCGTAGCCGGGATCGCGGAGCTTGCGGCGGGAGTCCCTGCGGTCCTCCCCGGTGAGCCGGTCGATGTAGAGCACGCCCTCCAGGTGGTCCGCCTCGTGCTGGAAGCAGCGTGCGGTCAGGCCCTCTCCGCGATAAGTCACCGGGTTCCCATCCTGGTCGACGCCCGTGACGACGGCCTCGGCGAAGCGTTCGGGGTGATAGCGCAGTCCCGGCACGGACAGGCAGCCTTCCCCCGGCTCGGTCAGCTTCTCACCCGAGGTCTCCAGAACCGGGTTGATCACGTGTCCACGCTGGCCCTCCACATCGAAGGTGAAGATCCTCAACCCCACACCGACCTGCGGGGCGGCGAGACCCACGCCGCCGACGTCGTCCATGGTCTCGAACATGTCCTGCACCAGTTGGTGAAGGTTTCGACGGCCGACCGGCACGGGGTCGGCGAGGGTGCGCAGCACGGGATCGGGAACGGTGCGGATGGGCAGGACAGTCACGGCGACTACTGTATCTGCGCCCCGCGCACCGGGGCCGCTGCCGGCGCGGTCGCTACTGGCACGGTGGAGGCGGGCGGGGGGCCGATGGGTCGCAGCGCCGGGCCGGCACCGTCCGCGGCCTGGGAGTAACCCCAGACCTGGCGGAGCGACCAGAACTTGCGCCAGTGCTCCGGCAGCACCCGGGGGTTGGCCTGGTGCGCGACGACCTCGGTCTGCCCGACAGCCACCCCCAGCAGCAGCGGCGCATCGCCGTACCTCCACGGCTCCCAGGTCCCAGCCACGGGGTCCACGAGGGACTCCTCCGCCTTCAGTCCGGCCACGAGCTGCATGACGACCTTCGCGTCGAGGGGTTTGACGCGCCCGTCCCGCGTGGTGCCCTTGGTCTTGTAGTCGATGATGCAGGTGCGGCCGCCGATGGAGGCGACCAGGTCCAGGGTCCCGGCGTACCCGACGGTGGCGTTCCAGACGGTGATCTCAGTGGCGAGGGGCCGGACGTCGTAGAGATCCCACCATTCATCGAACCGGTCGGCGTAAGCGCCTTCGCCGTGCTCGGCGAGCAGCGCGCGCATCTGCGCCATCTGGTGCGGCTGGCCGAGGGCGTGAAGCCCGACCTGCTCGGCGTAGTTGTGGACACGGTCCCCGCGGGCGGCCGCCTCGTCCCGGTAGCGCTCCGCCGCATTCGAGGCCTGCTTGGCCACGGTCTTCAGTTGCGGCCTGGAGCCGACCGCCTGGGACAGCCGGGGGTCCTCGATGACGGCGGTCGCCGCCATGTGGCCGACCCAGCCGCTGAGGTCGGTGTTCTGCTGCGAGATCACCGTGGTGATGGACGGAACCTCGGGCACGCCGGACAGACTCCGCGCATACATGCGTCCGTATTCGGTCTGGTGGGCGAGTTGAGGTTGGGTCATGATGATCCATTCTCCCACTGCGACGGACACGTTAGCGGCCGGCCGGGGGAACAGGCTAAAACTGACGTGAACTGACCGGAACACGCCGGAACAGCCCCCGATTGGACGTTCCCACCTGACGTGCACTAGAGTCATCTCTCGTTGGAAATCACGGTGACTGGTTTTTCCGGTCACCAGTTTTCTGTGCGGATGTAGCTCAGTTGGCTAGAGCGCCACCTTGCCAAGGTGGAGGTCGCGAGTTCGAATCTCGTCATCCGCTC
>NZ_JALDXU010000156.1:0-3662 GCF_032154715.1 Citricoccus sp.
GGGCGATCCATCAGAGGGGGATGGTGGCCGGCGGGCCGATCAGGCCTGCGGGCGGGGGTGGCGGTGGGCGAAGTCCCGGGCGACGTCCTCCATGAAGGCGAACTCGACGCCGTCGTGCCCCTGGATGTGGTCGAACAGCCGCTCGAGCATCAGCAGGTTCTGCGGGCGGCCGGAGACGTCCGGGTGGATGGTGATGGGGAAGACCGCGTAGTCCATCTCGCGGTAGACCCAGTCGAACTGGTCCTTCCAGAGCTGCTCCACGTCCCGCGGGGAGACGAAGCCGTGGCTGTTGGGGCTGGATTTGATGAACATCATCGGGGGCAGGTCATCCAGGTACCAGGACGCCGGGATCTCGATGAGGTCGGTCTCCTCGCCTCGCACCAGCGGCTTCATCCAGTCATGGGCTGAGTTGGCGGAGTAGTCGATCTTGGTCCAGGTGTCACCCACGCGCACGTAGTACGGGGTGTGGTCGTCGTGCATCAGGGAGTGGTCATAGAGGAAACCACGCTCGAGCAGGATCTCGTTGGTGACCTTGGAGAACTCCCACCAGGGCGCCACGTAGCCCACGGGCTTCTTGCCGGAGCGCCGCTCGATCAGGTCGGTGCAATAGTCCAGGATCTCGGTCTCCTGGGTCCGCGTCATGGCAATCGGGTTCTCGTGCGAGTAGCCGTGAACGCCGATCTCATGGCCGGCGGCGACGACCTCGTCGAACTGCTGCGGGAAGGTCTCCACCGAATGGCCCGGCCAGAACCAGGTCACGGGGATCTCCCGGCGTTGGGCCA
Source organism: Citricoccus sp. (assembly GCF_032154715.1). Taxonomy (GTDB): domain Bacteria; phylum Actinomycetota; class Actinomycetes; order Actinomycetales; family Micrococcaceae; genus Citricoccus. Next base: position 783 of record NZ_JALDXU010000156.1, read on the forward strand.
GCTGCAGGAGGCGCGGCACGCCCACCTCGCCGGCGAACAGGCCGCGGGAGATGTCACCGGGGGAGTCTTCGCCACCGTAAGAGCCGAGCCAGCCGCCAACGGCGTCGACGTCGATTCCCACGGACACGTAAATCTTCTTGGTCATAGTGGTTCCTTTCTGTGGTCAGCGCAGTTGGCTGAACAGGGTGGTGAATTCGGTGAGGGTGGGATTCTCGGTCAGCAGGGCCGCCGCGAGGATCCGTGCTTGGAAGGGGTTCAGGTGTCCGGCGCTGACGGCGCCGGCCGCAATCAGGTCCACGCCGCCGCCGTTGCCGTAAATCGGCACCATGGGGCCGCTCGGCACGCGGGTGCTCAGCACCACGGGGATGCCCGAGGAGATCAGGTCCGCCACGGCGTCGGCATGGCCTGGCCCCGCATTTCCGACGCCGGTGCCGGCCAGCACCACCCCCGCCGCGCCGCTCTGCGCCGCATGGCGCAGCGCATCGGGGGAGGAGCCGGGGTAGGCCGTGATGACATCCACCCGGGTGGTGCCGAACTCCGTGCCGGGCAGCGGCAGGGTGCAGGGGCGGGCTGGCCGGGCGATGAGGTCGAGTTCCTCGTTGCGGAACAGGCCCACGGTGGCGCCGCCATCGAAGGGCTGGCTGGCGGTGGTGTGGGCTTTCCGGGCACCGCGGGCGGTCTGGACCCGGCCATCGAAAGCAATCAGGGCACCCATGCCGCAGAAGCGTGGATCAGCGGCCACCGTCAGGGCCTGGTGGAGGTTTCGGGGGCCGTCCGAGTCCGGCTGGTCGGCTGCCCGCTGGGCACCGGTGAACACCACGGTGGTGTTTGTGCCGTTCACCAGGTCCACGAGGAATGCGGTCTCCTCGAGGGTGTCGGTGCCGTGGGTAACGATCACGCCGTCCACCGCCGCCTCCGCCGCGCGGGTGAGTGCCGCCGCGGCGATCTCGCGGATCTCTGGTAGACCCAGCTGGTAACTGCCCAGCGTCATGACGTCCTCGGTGGTGACCTGGAGCTTCCCGGCGCCTGCGGCCACCGGCGCAGAGGCGACGAGGTCGCCGATCGTGTCCGAGGCGATCGAGCCCTCAATGTGGCCTTGGCCCTCTTCGCTCGCCCCGGCCTGGCCCGAGCGGGACGCGATGGTCCCGCCGGTGCCGATGATGTGGACTCTGGCCAATCGATGCCGCCTCTGTCGCAAGTCGGGCAACGATGGGATGAGACACCCAAACGATTGCCACAAACGTTTGTGTAAAGTGATGTGATGCACATTAGAGCAGGAATCCGTGTGATGCAAGGCTCCAGTTTCGACCCGTAGACTGGCGGCGCTCCCTGCGCCCGCGCACAGGGTCAGACTTCCGACCACCACTGAAGGCCACCGTGAGCAAGCGATCATCCGTCACCCTCAAGGGGCTGGCCCAGGAGCTGGGCCTCAGCCCGTCCACGGTGTCGCGCGTGCTGAATGATGCCGCGGGCGAGGAATCGCGCTGGGCCTCCCCGGAGACGAGCCGGCGGATCCTGGCTTTGGCCCACGAGGTGGGCTACGCCAAGAACCCCTACGCCGCCTCCCTGCGAACTGCCCGGTCGCGATTGATCGGGGTGGTGGTGCCGCGGCTGCAGGACTACGTGCTGGCCACGATCTACGAGGGCGTCGACGAGGCCGCCGCCGAGCGCGGCTATGTGGCGGTGGTGGCGAATTCGCTGGACAATCCAGAGTCGCACGAGGCCCGCGTTCGGAAGCTGATGGACCGGCGCATCGACGGGCTGATCCTGGGGGATACGCCTTTCGACGGCTCTACTCTGACGGCGATCGAGCGGGAGGATGTGCCTTTCGTGCTGGTCAATCGGCGCTCCCCGGGATACCCGTCCGTGACGTGCAATGACTACCTGGGCGGGCAGCTCGCCGGGGAGCATCTGGCCGGGCTGGGCGTGCAGAAGGTCTTCCTGTTGGCCGGCGATAGCCGCATGTCAACCTCGATCGACCGCACGGCTGGATTCACGGAACGATTGGCCGAACACGGAATCCATGTGCCTGCCGAGCACATCGCCATCGGTGGATTCGACGCCGAGGCCGGGGAGGAGGCCACCCGGCACCTGCTGGGCACCGTGGGCGTGCCGGACGCCCTGTTCGCCGTCAACGACTTCGCGGCGATCGGAGCCCTCGGAGTCCTGGCCGAACGGGGGTTGTCCGTCCCGGATGACGTCAAGATCGTCGGGTACAACGACACCCCGCTGGCCAGTGGGGTGGGGCTGACCACGGTGCGCTCGCCGATGCACCAGATCGGGCGCCAGGGACTCGAACTACTCTTGGACCGGATGGATGGCAAGGATGTGGAGAGTCGACAGCTGGATCCGGAGCTGGTGGTCAGAACCACGGCGTAGGGCCGAGGTGTGGCGTTGCAGCGTAGGGCTGGGGAGGAACGGCATGGCAGAAGAACCCGAGGTCCTGATCGTGGAGGACGTTTCGGCCTGGCGGGCCTGGCTGGATGCGCAGGAGGAGAGTTCAGACGGCATCTGGCTGATGCTCGCCAAGAAGGGGTCGACCTCCCCGACGGCGCTGACCTACCAGCAGGCTCTGCGGGAGGCGTTGTGCAGCGGCTGGATCGACGGTCAGTCCAAGTCCATCGATGCCACCACCTACCGCCAGCGATACACGCCCCGCCGCAAGGCCTCGATGTGGTCTCAGCGCAACGTCACGCTCGTGGCCGAGCTGATCGAGCAGGGGCGGATGCGGCCCCGGGGCCAGGCCGAGATCGACCGGGCGAAGGCCGATGGCCGCTGGGACCGTGCCTACGCCGGCCCGGCCACGGCCGAGGTTCCCGAGGACCTGGCTGCCGCGCTCGCCGCGTCACCGGCGGCGGCCGCCGCCTTCGCCGCCCTCAA
>NZ_JALDXU010000062.1:0-19491 GCF_032154715.1 Citricoccus sp.
CGCCGCGCCGATGGCCGGTGGGCCCTCCACGTGGCAGCTCGCCGCAGCGGTCTCGGCGGCCGGCGGCCTGGGCTTCCTGGCCGGCGGCATGCGTCCGGTGGACCAGCTCGTCGCGGACGTCGAGGCGGCCCGCCGGTTCACGGACGGGGCCGTCGGGGTCAACCTCTTCGTCCCGGAGCCGGCCAACACCGCCATCCCCGCCGCCCGCAAGGCTCCGGGCTCCGAGGCACGACGCCGGCGCGCGGCCGAGGTGGCCGCCTACCGTTCCACGCTGCTCGCCGAGGCCGCTGCCCTCGGTGTGGACCTGCCCGGCACCGACGCCCCGTCCACCCAGATCCCGGCCGTGGACCCCGACGCGATGGACGGCTGGGACGCCAAACTCGGGGCCGCCGAGGCTGGCGCCTGGCCCCTCGTCACCTTCACCTTCGGCCTGCCCGCGCCCGAGGTCTTCGACCGCCTCCACGCCGCCGGCTGCGTCCTCGGGGTCACCGTGACCACCGTCGAGGAGGCCACCGCCGCCCTGGCCCACGGCGCCGACGTGCTCAGCGTCCAGGGGCCCGAGTCCGGCGGACACCGCTCCGTCCACGATCCCCAGGCCGCCCCCGGTACCACCTCCCTGGCCCAGCTGACCTCCGAGGTGCGGGCCGGCGTCGGTCCCGGGGTTCCGCTCTTCGCCGCCGGCGGGATCATGGACACCGCCGGGGTGCGTGCCGTGCTGGCCGCCGGAGCCACCGCCGCCCAGTGCGGCACCGCCTTCCTGCGCGCCGAGGAGGCCGGCACCGCCGCCCTGCAGCGTGCTGCCCTGGCGCAGGCCGCCGCCGGCACCGGCTTCGCCCGGCGCGACGGCTCCGCCCGCACCGCGCTGACCCGCGCCTTCTCCGGGCGCTGGGCGCGGGGACTGCAGAACCGGTTCATGCGGGACCACACCGACGCCCCGGCCGCCTACCCGGAGGTCAACGTCCTGACCCAGCCCCTGCGCGCCGCGGCCACCGCGGCCGGTGACGCAGAGGCCGTGAGCCTGTGGGCCGGCGTCGGGTCCGCCCGGACGCGCGTGGGCCCGGCCGCGGAGATCCTGGGGGCTCTCGCTCCGTGAACCCCCTGCGCCGGATCGACTCCTTCTTCAGCGGCCATCCCGTCGTCACGGACGTGCTGGTGGCCTGCCTGTTGGTGGGCTCTTTCTCCTTCATCTCCATCGGTGCCGCGGCGCCGATCAGCAGCCCGGACATCTCGGGGTTGCCGTGGATGCTGCTGGCCTTCGTCATCTCGGTCGGTCAGCTCGCCCCGTGGGCCATCCGCCGGTGGCGTCCCGTGCTGGCGGCCGGCATCACGGTGTTCTTCTGCCTCGTACAGCTGCTGATCGGCCCGGACCTGTTGCCCTCGATCGTCATCGTGCCGATGATGGTGCACAATCTGGCGGCGAACGGCCCCCGGTGGGCCTCGTTCGCCGGCCTGGGCACCGCCCTCGCGGGGGCCGTGCTCAACGGGGCGAAGATCGCGTACGCCCCACCCTCCTTCCTGGATCCTGGCGCGGATTTCATCTCCAACAATGCGGCGTACACAACGCCCACCGAGCAGGCCGTGATCGCCGTCTCCTTCGCCGTGGGGGCCGCGGCGATCGTGCTGGCGGCATGGGCCTTCGGCGACCTCGCCCGCACTCGCCGCCTGGCCATGGAGCAGTTGCGGGACCGGGCCCGGCAGCTCGAGGTGGAGGCGGCCCAGGAACGCGAGCTGGCGGCCGCGGACGAGCGGAACCACATCGCCCGGGAGATGCATGACATCGTCGCCCACTCACTGCAGGTCATCATCACCCAGGCCGACGGCGGACGGTACGCCGGTGCGCATGACCCGCAGGTGGCCGTCAACACGCTGGGCACCATCTCCGAGACCGGGCGCAAGGCCCTCGGGGAGATGCGCCGGCTCCTGGGGGTGCTGCGTGGCCCAGAGGCCACCGAGTTCCACCCGCAGCCCGGCCTGGTGGACCTCGAGGACCTCATCAACACCATCCGCCTGACCGGCCTGGACGTGGACTACACGGTGGAGGGACAGGCACGGCGGGCGCTGCCGACCGGCGGCGAGCTGGCGGCCTACCGTGCCGTGCAGGAGTCCTTGACCAATACCGTCCGCCACGGTGGTCCCAACGCCCGGGCCACGGTACTGCTGAGCTGGACCACCACCGGCCTCGAGATCGACGTCACCGACAACGGCCGCGGAGCCGCCGCCTCGGAGTCCACCAAGGGCTCCCAGCAAGGCCTCCTCGGCCTGCGCGAACGCATCGCCCTGTTCGGCGGCACCGTCCAGACCGGCCCCCGGCAGGGCGGCGGCTTCTCCGTCCGCGCCGCTGTGCCGTACCAGGAGATCTGATGCCGCTTCTGCCCATGCCTCCACCTCCAGAGGACATCTCCCCACCGGGTGCCCCACGGGACATGTCCTCCGGATGTGGACAGCCCGACGATCCGGACAGGAGATGATGGAACCGTGACCGAGACCCAGCATTCCGCACCGATTCGCGTGGCCCTGGTGGACGACCAGCAGCTCGTCCGCTCCGGCCTGGCCATGCTCATCAACTCCCAGCCGGACCTTGAGGTTGTGGCCGAGGCCTCGAACGGCCGGGACGCCGTGGCCTCCCCCGCCGTCCGCAGCGCAGACGTGGTGCTGATGGACATCCGCATGCCGCAGATGGACGGCATCACCGCCACCCGCGCCCTGCTGCCCCAGACGCCCGACGCCGGCCGGTCACCCGACGCTGCGGGCGCCGATCCCGCCGGCTCTGGCCCCGCCCGTTCCGTGGGCACCGGCCGCACGGCCCACCCGAGTGCGCTGGGCGGTGCCGCCGCGGGGGGACCGGACGGACCACGCGTCGTGGTGCTGACCACGTTCGATCTGGACGAATACGCGTTGGAGGCGATCGAGGCAGGTGCGTCCGGGTTCCTGCTGAAGGACGCGCCCCCGGAGGAGCTGCTCGCGGCGATCCGCACGGTGCACCGCGGGGACGCGGTGATTGCCCCCTCCACCACGCGCCGCCTCCTGGACCACATGGCGCCGACTCTGCGCCGCGACCAGGCTGCCGACGACCGGCGCCAACGGGAGACGGCCTCCGTGGATGCGCTGACGCCGCGGGAGCGTGAGGTGCTCGTGCTGATGGCGCGCGGCGACTCCAACCAGGAGATCGCCGCCGGGCTGTTCCTGTCCGAGGCCACCGTGAAGACCCATGTGGGCCGGGTGCTCGCCAAGCTCGGGGCGCGGGACCGCGTCCAGGCCGTGGTGACGGCCTACCGGGCTGGTCTGGTCACGCCGTAGCCGCGATCATCCCGCGGCGGGCAGGAACAGCAGGCAGGCGAAGCCCCAGATCACCAGGCAGGCCAGGAAGAACGGCATGGTGACCCGCAGCAGGGCGCCCCGGCTGAGCATCCGTCCGGGAGTGTCCTCTCGCACGTGCGGTTGGGCCAGTCGGTAGGCCAGCTCGATCCGGGCGGGGCTCGTCAGGCAGCCGAGGCCGGCGGCGGCGTTCTGTCCGCCCATCACCCAGAGCGGATCCACCCCGAGAGCGTGAGCGGCGGCGGTCTGGGTGCCGCCGAACATCGAGTTCGCCCCCGTGTTGGAGGCGGTGATGTAGCCACCGAGACCGCCGATGAACGGCACCAGGAACAGGAATCCGCCCCCGAGGGAGGTCAACGCGGCAGCCAGGCTGTCCGCCAGCCCACCGCCCGAGATGGCGTAGCCCAGGAGCAGGTAGAGCCCGGTCGGGATGGCCGTGCCCAGCCACATCCGCCCGGTCTCGCGCGGCAGCAGCCAGCGGTGGTGCCGTTCCATGGCCAGGATCCACACGCCCGCGAGAGCGCCGCTGATGGACCACAGGGCCGGGGAGCCCAGCACGGCCCCGATGCCGTTGGGCAGCAGGGTGCGCTCGATGACTTGTCCGGCGATCGTCCCGACGAGGAGGATCAGGTACGGCGACAGGTAGCGCCACGGGGTGGGCTGGAGCTTGCCCCGGCTGATGATCACGGCCCACAGCGCAGCCATCACGAGGGAGCCGACGGCGCCGGCCACGGCCGTGCCGAGCAGCAGGTTGGCCACGACAACGACCGAGCCCTGCACGAGTCCGGCGGTGAACCCGGTGGCCGCCCACACGGCGTAGGCCTTCCAGGTCAGCTCGCCCCGGTGGGCTCCCACCTCGTGGGATCCGCGGCCCGCCACGATGGCGGCCAGGGACCCACCGCCCACGAAGGCCACGATGTTGAAGGCTCCGGAGGCCAGGCCCAAGTCCATCAGCGGGACACCGGCGATCTCGGCGCCGAGCAGGGTGCCCGGGGCCATGGACCCCCAGGGGGCCACGGTGAGGCCGAGCAGCGAGAGCAGGGCCGCCCGCAGGGGCGTGAATCCCAGGGCGAGCAGCAGCGGCAGCCCGATGATCACGGACACCCCGAAGCCCGTCACGGACTCCAGGAACGGCACCACGCCCGTCACCATCAGCAGCGCCGTGGCGACGGTGGGCCCGCCGCCGGCGGAGAGCCAGATCGCGATCCGCTGCTGGCCGCCGGTGCGGTCCATGACCCGGGCCAGCAGGATGCCACCACCGATGATGGCCAGCACCTCCACGACCGTCCCGGCACCACCGCCGAAAGCCTCTCTCAGATCCGCCCACGGGGTGGCGAACCAGGCCACGGCGATCACCAGCGCGGCCACCAGACCAGCACCGGGGGCCACCCAGGAGGGGAGTTTCGTCGGGAGTAGTCCTAAGGTCAGCACGATCGGCAGAGCCGCCATGACCACATCCACTGACGGCCTCCACCTTCTGCTGGACTTCCCTGTTCGCAGGGTCCAGACTCGGTCCCCGCACCGTCGAATGCTACCCCCGACCGCGGACCCCGGAGCCACGGCCGGGTCTACGGTGGAGCGGGGCGTGGCGCAACGTCCTGCACCCCTCCGCGCCGGAAACGCCGCGGACCACCCGTGAGGTGCTTCCGCACCTCAGGAGTGTGGCTGTTTACTCCGAGTTCCGAGCACGCGGAGCAACTCGTTCTCAGCGTTGACTCCACCGCGGATTCCCCGGGGGATCCGCAGGAGAAAGGCCGTTCCCAGAAGCCACCAAGCTCCGAAGAGAAGGTAGGAGACCGGGTGGATCGAAGCCGGCATCCCGGGAATGTAGAGGGAGATCAAGCCCAGGGTGAGGACGATGCCGGAGACACCGGTGACGGTACCCCAGTGCCCTCTTCCCGCGACGAACGGCCGATCCATTCCCGGCTCTCGCCGGCGCAGGATGAGGAACACCACACAGACCAGGAAATAGGTGATGACGATACTCGGTGAACCGGAATCGACCAGCCAGCCGATGGCTCCTGCGCCGAGGAACGGAGCGAGTGCCGACAATGAACCGATGAACAGGATGGCGTTGGACGGGGTCTGAAACCGGGGATGGATCTTCCCGAACCACCGAGGCAGCATACCGGCCTGCCCCATGGCCTGCATGAGACGCGAGGCGCCGACCAGCATGGCGATCCACGACGTGAGGATGCCGGCGATGCCGCCGGCGATCAGGACGTTGGCCATGACTTGACTGTCGAAAAGAGCCCCCATGGCATCGGCAGTGGCGAGGTCGGAGGTCAGAAGCTGGTCCAGGGGCAGCGCCGAACCGGTGGTCAGGACGGTCATGACGTACCACGCCGTGGCGATGAGCACCGAGACGACGATCAGACGTCCGATTCTGTTCGGGCTCATGCGGAGCTCCTCCGCCGTCTGTGGAATGACATCGAAGCCCACGAAGAGGAACGGGACGACGATCAGGACGGTGAAGAGGCCGCCGGCATCAGTGAAGAACGGCTCCATGTTGGACACGGCACCATGCACTGACGACCCGAAGACCAGCATCACGCCGACGATCAACAGGAACAGCACCACGAACGTCTGGACCAGCCCTGCGGCCCTGATGCCGATGTAGTTGATGGCGGTGATGACGGCGGCCGCGATCGATCCGATCAGGGCCCACGTGAGAGTCACCTCTGAATCGAAGATCGTCCATAGGTGCACCTGCCCCACGTCCGGCCAGATGTATTCCACGGTTCGCGGCAGGGCCACCGCTTCGAAGGCCACGATCGTGATGTACCCGCCGGTGATGCCCCAGGAACCGATGAAGGACCAGCGGGCTCCCAGGCCCCTCATCAGGTAGTGGTGCTCTCCTCCGGATTTCGGCATGGCCGCTGTCATCTCACCGTAGACCAGGCCGACGACGGCCATGATGAGTCCGCCGATCACCAGGGCAACCACGGCCCCCATGGTTCCGGCACCCTCGAGCCAGGAACCCGTGAGCACCACCCAGCCGAAGCCGATCATCGCTCCGAACCCCATCGCGTACGCGTCTACCGCGCTCAAGGCCTTCTTCAGTTGTGGAGCCCGTTGGTCCACCTCGGTCGTGCGTGACATGTCCCGTGACGTCCTATCTCCCGGCAATCAGCCGACTGGAATGTGTTGGCAGTCACCGTAAATGAGGAGGCTCTACAACACAACCCAATGCAACCTCTGGCTTCCGATAGGGTTTCCCTATGACCCTCACCCAACTGCGCGCTTTTCTCGTTGCCCTGGACCACGGCACCTTCACCGCGGCGGCACAAGAACTGCAGGTCTCACAGGCGTCCGTCTCAGAACTCATCGTCCGCCTGGAATCGGAATTGGACACCTCGCTGTTCACCCGTTCCTCCCGGCGCCTGGTTCCGACGTCTGCAGCCGAAGAGCTGGCCGCCCATGCCCGGAGAACCATCCGCGCCGCAGAGGACACCGTCGAGGCCATGCGCTCGCTCACGTCACTGGAGTCAGGCGTGGCAACCTTCGGCGCGGCCAGGAACGCCCATCTCTACGGGCTGACCAACCTGGTCCAGGAGTTCCACACGCAGCACCCCGGAGTGAGGATCCGGATGATCGGCCTCAATTCCTACGGCGTTGCCCAGTCCGTCAACGACGGAGAAGTGGAAGCCGGCCTCGTTGTCCTGCCTGTTCCCTTCGAGAATCTGCGCTACGAGCCCCTGCTGACCGACGAGGTCCTCTTCGCCACGGCGGGTCCACGACCTCGGGACGGCCTGGCCGACCTCCACGATCTGGCGGACGCCGGAATGGTGCTCTACGACGCACACAGCGGGTGGAACGACCCCACCCGTCGGCAGCTGCTGAACCGCGCGCAGAGCCAGGGCATGCGGCTCGCTCCGGCCATCGAGGTGGAACAGGTGGATTCGGCGCTGGCCCTGGTCTCCGCCGGGATGGGAGCCACCGTGGTCAGCGGATCGCTGGTCCGGGCCGGCAGGCTGCCCGCCAACGTCGAGGCCTACCCCTTCGAGGACCCCTTGCGGGAGTCCGTGGCCCTCGTCAGCCGCAACGACGCGCCCATTTCACGGGCCACCCGGGAGATCATGGCCGTGATCCGCCGTCTCATCGTGGAGCCGCCCCTGCGGTAGGCGAGACCGACGCCGGCCCCCGGACCACCTCGATCCACATCGGACGAGCGATTGGCCCGGGATCAACTGCGGTATCGGTCCATCCGGTAGGCAGCCGTTCGGCTGTGCGCCTCCATGCCCTCGGAATCAGAGATCACTCGCACCGCCTCGGCAGCGACCGGGGTGGCCTCGCGCTGAACCCGCTGGAAGGTCAGCGGCTTGAGGAAGCGAGAGACCGAGAGACCTGCGGTGTGCTTGGAACCGCCAGCGGTCGGCAGTGTGTGGTTCGTGCCGGCCATTCCCTTGTCCGAGTATGCGACAGTGCTCCACGGTCCAAGGAAGACAGAACCGTAGTTCCTCAGTCGATCGTGATACCAGTCGTCATCCCCAGTGATGATCTCGAGATGCTCGGGGGCCAGGTCGTCCATCAACAAGGCTACGGTCTCCCGGCTGTCCGCCACGGTGACCGACCCGTAGTCCCGCCATGCGGGCCCCGCGATCTCTCGAGTTGAGAGCGTGGCGAGCTGTTCGTCAATTGAGGCGAGGACCGCATGGCCCAGCGCCTCAGACGTGGTGATCAGTGCGGCCGGAGAGTTCGGGCCGTGTTCCGCCTGGCCCAGCAGGTCGGCTGCGACGATCTCCGGATCGGCCGTCTCGTCCGCGATGACGGCGACTTCCGAAGGGCCGGCGGGCAAGTCGATGGCAACACGTCCGAAGAGCTGACGCTTGGCCTCGGCAACATAGGCGTTGCCCGCCCCCACGATCATGTCAGCGGGCAGATCGTCCAGCAGGCCGAAGGCCAGGGTCGCGAGCGCCTGGACTCCACCGAGCAGGTACATGCGGTCGACGCCGGACAGGTGGGCGGCATACAGGACGGCATCGTTCGCACGCCCGTTCGGCTGGGGAGGGGTCGCGGCTGTCACCAGGTCGACGCCGGCCTCCTTGGCCACACCGACGGACATGAAGGCACTCGCCGTCAGAGGAAAGCGACCGGCGGGCAGATAGGCACCGACCTGCCTGAGCGGAACATAGCGAACACCGCAGAGGATTCCGGGCGCGGTCTCCACCTCGAAGTCCTCCAGATGGCGGCGGGACTCACGGGCAAAGGCACGGGTTCGTTCAGACCCCAGCTCTATGGCATGACGGAGGTCCTCCGGCAGACGCGAACCACTGCGCTCCAACTCCTCCGTCTCCAGCACGAAGTCCCCGTCGAAGTCGTCCAAGGTGCGCGCGTAGGTGCGCACCGCATCGAGACCATTCCGGTCGATGTCGTCAAGCATGCGGCCGACGACCTCAACGACCCGGGGGTCATGCTGGGCGGATGGTGACTGACTGGGAGCCTTGAGGAACTGGAAGCTCGACTGCAGACTGCTCAAGACCTGTGGTGTGAATCGCATGCGCTCACCCTAATAACAGGCGCTATACAGGACAACCCGGTGGATACCTCTATTTTCGACAGGGTTTCCCTTTGCATCCGCTGCAGGCGGTGATGGCGAGTCTCGTCTGCACCTCAAGACTGGCCGCGGCGGACCAACCGGCCCGATGGCGTCTGGAAGTCCACCACCGTGCCCCTGAGGTACGTCTCGCGGACCGTGCCGGACAGCGCCTTGCCCTGATACGGCGTGATGGGATTGCGGTGGTGGAGGTTGCCGGCGTCGACCACGAAGGCGTCCTCGGGTGCGAAGACCACCAGGTCCGCGTCGTAACCCAGGGCGAGCTTGCCCTTGTTCTGCAATCCCGCTCGCTGGGCGGGGCGGGTGGACATCCATTCCACCACCCGGCCCAGCTCGATCCCGCGTCGACGGGCCTCCGTCCAGATCAACGACAGTCCCAGCTGCAGGGAGGACACCCCGCCCCAGGCCACCCCGAAGTCCCCGTTCTCCAGGTCCTTCAGTTCCAGGGTGGAGGGCGAGTGGTCGGAGACGATGAAGTCGATGGTCCCGTCGATCAGCCCCTGCCAGAGCATCTCCCGGTTGTCGACCTCGCGCACCGGAGGGCAGCATTTGAAGGCGGTGGCCCCGTTGGGCACCTCCTCGGCGAGCAGGGTGAGGTAATGCGGACACGTCTCAACAGTGAGGTCCAACCCATCCCGCTTGGCGGTGGCGATCATGGACAAGGCGTCCGAGGAGGACAGGTGCAGGATGTGGGAACGCGCCCCGGTCCAGCGCGTGCGCTCGATGACCTCGGCGATGGCCAGGTTCTCCGCTCCACGTGGCCGGGACTTCAGGAAGTTCTCGTAGACGTCGCCTTCGGGGTGCGGGGCACGGTCGATGGCGCGGGAGTCCTCGGCATGGACGATCATCATCGAGTCGAAGGTCTTGATCTCGGCGAGGTACTCCTCCATCTCGTCTGCCTCCAGGTGCGGGAACTCGTCCACGCCCGAGTGCAAGAGGAAACACTTGAACCCGAACACGCCGTCGTCGTGCATCGCACGCAAGTGCTGCCTGTTCCCCGGGATCGCGCCGCCCCAGAAACCCACGTCCACGAACACGTTGTGTTCGGCGAAGAGCCGCTTGTACTCCAGGGCCGGCACATTGACCGTGGCTGGCACGGAGTTCAGCGGCATGTCCAGCACCGTGGTGACTCCCCCGGCCGCGGCGGCGCGCGTCGCGGAGGCGAAGCCCTCCCACTCGGTGCGTCCCGGCTCGTTGATGTGGACATGGGTGTCCACGAGTCCGGGCAGCAACGACTCATCGTCGGCCAACTCCACCGTCGTGCGTCCACGCAGTCCGGCTCCGAGGGGCTCGATGGCGACGATCTTGCCGTGGCGCACCCCCACCTCCCGAGGGGCGAAGTGGTCTCCGCAGGAGACGTTCTTCCCGCGCATCACCAAGTCGAACTCGCGCTCGTCGGACGCCGGGTCGGCGCGGTCAGCAGCGCCGGCGTCCGAGGACCCCCCGGCCACCGGGGTTGCAGCTGCTCCGTCAGCACGGCCGACTCCCTCGCCGCCGGGGGCCCCGTCGCGCTGCCCGTGCTCCCGCTTGTACTGGGCGATGAGCCCGCGCACGCGGTCAGGATCGTTGACGTCCTCGCTGACCTCGCGCTGGTGCGCCTGCTCGGCCTCGAAGGCGCTGTGCGCCGCCACCGGCTTGGTCACCGCGCGCGCCGAGTTCTCCTCGGCGATCTCGTGTGGCTCGCGGGGTGTCGTCGGTTCCGTCATCGCACTGTCTCCTGTTCGTCGGCGCCGGTGACCACCGGCACAGTCTCGGCCGCGTGGCGGGCACGGGCCAGTTCCGGTAATTCCGCCGCCAGCCGGGCTCCCAACTGCTCGAGGAGCCCGGCGGCCTCGCGCATGCTGATCCGAGGGTTCGGCTCCAGATCTGTCAGAGCGTAAGTCCGCGCGAAGCCGGCCTCCCGCAGGACGCCCTCGGACAACGTCGTCCGGCCACAGACCGCCACCACGGGCACCCCGGCAGAACGGGCCACCGCGGCGACGCCCAGGGGTGTCTTCCCACCCAGGGACTGCTCGTCCAGGCTTCCCTCCCCGGTGATGACCAGGTCGGCGCCGGCCACCTGCCCGGTCAGGTCCACGAACTCCAGGACCACCTCGATCCCGGGACGCCGGACGGCCCCGAGCACGGCGAGCGCCGCGAAGCCGACGCCTCCCGCGGCCCCGGCGCCGGGGGCCTCGGCGGCACGCAACACCTCGGGGCCGAGGGCCGCCGTCAGTCGATCCCGCAACCGGCCCAGCGCGCCATCCAGCACGGCCACCAGGTCCGGGGAGGCGCCCTTCTGGGGGCCGAAGACCGCTGCCGCGCCGTCGGGACCGGTCAGCGGGTTGTCCACATCGGCGGCCAGGATGAACTCCGTGGTCGCCACCCGCGGGTCCAGCCCGGAAAGATCCACCCGGTCCAGCCCGGCCAGGGAGACACCGCCCCGGGCGAGATCGTCACCGTCGACGTCCAGCAGGCGGGCGCCCAGGGATTGGAGCAGCCCGGCACCGCCATCGGTGCTGGCGCTGCCCCCGACGCCGATGACCACGCGTCGCGCCCCGGCATCGAGCGCGGCACGGATCAGCTCGCCGGTACCGAGGCTGGTGGCCCCGCCGGCGTCGAGCAGGGGTTCGCCGCCAGCATCCACGGGCAGTGCGGCCAGCCCGGAAGCCAAGGCCATCTCCACCACCGCCACCGTGCCTAGGACCGCGATCTCAGCTTGGACGGGCTCACCCATAGGCCCTGTTGCCGTGACCGGCCGGCGGGCAAAGCCGGCCCCGACGGCGGCCTCCAGGGTGCCCTCGCCGCCGTCGGCCACCGGCAACCGGACGACGTCGGCCGTGGGCTCGACCGAGCGGATCCCGGCCTCGAGGGCCTCGGCCACACGCGGGGCCTCCAGCGACCCCTTGAACTTGTCCGGGGCGATGACGATGCGCACTCAGGTGCCTTCCTGATCGGTACGGTCGTGGGTCAGTCAAGCAGGGCGATGGCCGTGGGAGCGTCCTCGCCGCGCTCGGCCAGGGCTTCGAACTCGACCACGTTGTCCAGTTCGGTGCCCATGGAGATGTTCGTGACCTTCTCCAGGATGACCTCCACCACCACGGGTACCCGGTGACGTTCCAGGAGCCGGTGCGCCTCGGCAAAAGCCTCCTGCAGCTTCTCCGGGTCCGTGACCCGGACGGCCTTGCAGCCCAGGCCCTCCGCCACCTTGAGGTGGTCCACACCGTAGCCCTCGGTCTCCGGAGAGTTGATGTTCTCGAACGCCAGGGAGACGTTCTGCTCCATCTCGAAACCACGCTGGGCCTGACGGATCAGCCCCAGGTAGGAATTGTTCACCACCACGTGGATGTAGGGCAGGTTGAACTGCGCACCGACGGCCAGCTCCTCGACCATGAATTGGAAGTCGTAGTCACCGGACAGGGCCACGACAGTGCTCTCGGGCCGGCCGCGGACCACACCGAGGGCCGCCGGTCCCGTCCAGCCGAGCGGTCCGGCCTGACCGGCGTTGATCCACTGGCGTGGTCCGTGCACGTGCAGGAACTGCCCGCCGGCGATCTGGGAGAGCCCGATCGTGGACACGTAGATGATGTCCTTGCCAAAGGCGGTGTTCATCTCCTGGTACACCCGTTGCGGCTTGATCGGGACGTTGTCGAAGTGCGTCTTGCGCTGCAGCGTGCCCTTGCGGCGAGCGCAGTCTCGCACCCAGGCGGAGCGGTCGGGCAGGCCGGCCTGCCCCTGGCGCTGCCGGGCGACCTCGATCAGGATGTCCAGGGCCGCGCCGGCGTCGGAGACGATGCCGAGGTCAGGGGAGAACACGCGACCGATCTGGGTCGGCTCGATGTCGATGTGCACGAAGGTGCGCCCGGCCGTGTAGGTCTCCAGGCCTCCGGTGTGGCGATTGGCCCAGCGGTTGCCGATGCCGATCACGAAGTCGGACTCCAGGAAGGTGGCGTTCCCGTAGCGGTGGGAGGTCTGCAGACCCACCATGCCGGCCATCAGGGGGTGGTCGTCCGAGATGGCGCCCCAGCCCATGAGCGTGGGGATCACCGGCACATCCAACAACTCGGCCAGCTCGACCAGTTTCTCGGAGGCGTTGGCGTTGATGATGCCGCCGCCGGCCACGATCAGTGGACGCTGGGATGCGGCCATCAGGTCCAAGGCCTTCTCGGCCTGCGCCCGGGTGGCCGCCGGGCGGCTCACCCGCAGGGGCTCGTACACGTCGACGTCGAATTCGATCTCGGCGAGCTGGACGTCCAGCGGAAGGTCCAGCAGCACCGGCCCGGGCCGACCGGAGCGCATCTCGTGGAACGCCTTCTGGAAGGCTCCCGGGATCTGCCCCGGCTCCAACACGGTCATGGCCATCTTGGTGACCGGCGCGGCGATCGAGGAGACGTCCACGGCTTGGAAGTCCTCCTTGTGCAGCTTCGCCACCGGGGCTTGACCGGTGATGCACAGGATCGGCACCGAATCCGCCCACGCGGCATACAGTCCCGTGATCATGTCGGTGCCCGCGGGCCCCGAGGTGCCGATGCAGACGCCGATGTTCCCGGCAGCCGAGCGAGAGTAGCCGTCGGCCATGTGCGAGGCGCCCTCCACGTGCCGGGCCAGGGTATGGCGGACGCCTCCGTGGGAGCGCATCGCCGAGTACAGCGGGTTGATGGCGGCGCCGGGCAGGCCGAAGGCCTCCGTGGCGCCCTCCTTCTCGAGGATGGCGACGATGGCGTCGACGGTGCGCATTCTGGCCATGATGGGCTCCTTGCTCTGGTCGGTTCCCGCAGGTCCCGACAGTGGGTGGGCAAGACCTGGCGGTCCGCCGGGGTGGGTGTTGGTCAGCGTCCGGCGCGGCCGGAAAGCGCCTCGGCGAGGGTGAAGAGACCGGAATGATCCAGACCGCCGTCACCGCGTTGGACGGTGGCGGCCACCAGTTGGGCGACGACGGCGCCCAGCGGCACGGCCACGCCCGCCTCACGGGCGGCGGAGGTGACGATCCCCATGTCCTTGTGGTGCAGCTGCAGACGGAATCCGGGGTTGAAGTCTCGGTCCAGCATCTTCTGGCCCTTCTGGTCCAGGACCTTGGAGCCGGCCAGGCCCCCGCCGAGGACCTTCAGGGCGGCGTCGGTATCCACGCCATAGGCCTCGAGGAAGACGATGGCCTCGGCCAGCAGCTGGATGTTGCCGGCGACGATGAGCTGGTTGGCCGCCTTGACGGTCTGCCCCGAGCCGGCCGGGCCGACGTGCACGATGGTCTTGCCCACGGCCTCCAGGATCGGCCGGCCGGCATCAAAGTCGACGGCCGCGCCGCCGACCATGATCGACAGCACGGCATCGATGGCGCCTTGTTCCCCTCCGGAGACGGGCGCATCCAGCGGGCGCAGCCCCTGGGCGCTGGCCTCCTCGGACAGCCGGGCGGCGACGTCCGGGCGGATCGAGCTGGCGTCGATCCACAGGGTGCCCCGGCGGGCGTGGGCGAAGACGCCGTGCTCGCCGGTGACCACGTTCTCGACGTCCGCGGAGTCCGGGACCATGGTGATCACGACGTCGGCGTCCTTGACGGCCTCGGCGACGCTTCCGGCGCCCTGGCCGCCAGCCTGGACGAGCCGGTCGACCTTGTCCGGGGAGCGGTTGTACCCGACGACGGCGTGGCCGGCCTTGATGAGGTTCGTGGCCATGGGCAGGCCCATGATGCCGAGTCCGATGACGGTCACGTTGGTCATGTTGTCTGTCCTCGCTGTAAGGGCCCGGAGTGATTCACCAGGCCTGTGACGGTGGATGGTTGAAGGGATCTTCAGGCGCCGACGCCGGCTGTGGACCAGGTGGAGACCCACGCGAAGGGGTCCTGCTGCGAGGCCTTGTACTCCAGGCCGACCGGCCCCGCGTAGCCGAGCTCGCGGCTGCGGGCGATCCAGCGCTGCAACGGCAGGTTGCCGGTTCCCGGCTCGTGGCGCCCGGGAGCGTCGGCGATTTGGACGTGGCCGAAATCGGCGGCATGGGCCTCGATCACCGCTTCGACGTCGTCTCCGTTGGTGGCCAGGTGGTAGAAGTCGGCCAGCAGCCTGACATTGTCCACGCCGGTCGCGGCGACCTGGGCGATGATTCCCAGCGCGGCATCGGCGGTCTTCAGGGGATAGGCCGGCGTGCCCGAGACCGGTTCCAGCAGCACGGTGCCGCCGATGCGGGCCACGGCCTGACCGGCACGGGCGAGGTTCTCCACCCCCAACTCGTCCTGGGCCGCGGCGTCCACCCCGCCCTGCCGGTTGCCGTACAGGGCGTTGAAGGCGCGGCAACCGGTGCGTTCGCCGATGGCGGCGACCACGTCGAGGTTGTCGTTGAATTCCTGCGAGCGGTCGGGCCAGGAGACCAGGCCACGGTCACCTCCGGGCATGTCTCCGGCGTTGAAGTTCAGGCCGGTCAGCTGGACTCCGGCGTCCCGGATGGCGGCCACGAAGGCGTCGATGTCCTTCTCGCCGGGCACGGAGGTCTCGAATGGCCACCAGAATTCGACGGCGCCGAAGCCGGCTGCCCGGGCGGCCGCGGGGCGTTCGAGCAGCGGCAGGTCGGTGAGGAGGATGGAGCAGTTCACGGTATAGGACACGTTGGCCTCCTGGGTGTCGGGACGCAGGCCGAGCATTCGGCCGGCGTCGCTGGTTCATTCCGTATGCCGGAATGACTCTTTTGTTCTATGGAAATCCTACGTTCCGGTGTGATCTGCGTCAACCACCAGCGGTCACCGCGAATCTCCGGGCGCCAAGACAGCGAAACCCGCTCCTCCACCGGCATGACGGCGGTGCAGGAGCGGGTTGCTGGGACAACGGGAGGCTTAAGAGAGCTTCATCTGCCGGTGGACGTCCTTGTACAGCAGGTACCGGAACCGGCCGGGACCGCCCGCATAGCAGGCCTGCGGGCAGAACGCGCGCAACCACATGAAGTCGCCGGCCTCCACCTCCACCCAGTCCTGGTTGAGGCGGTAGACGGCCTTGCCTTCGAGCACGTAGAGACCGTGCTCCATCACGTGGGTCTCGGCGAACGGGATCACCCCACCCGGCTCGAACGTCACGATCGTCACGTGCATGTCATGCCGGACGTCGTCCGGGTCCACGAACCGGGTCGTGGCCCACCGGCCGTCCGTGCCGGGCATGACCGTTGGCTCCACCTCCTGTTCGTTCGTCACGAACGGGGACGGCGCCTCGATACCCTCCACGCGTTCGTAGGCCTTGCGGATCCAGTGGAAGCGCGCGGGTTCGTCGCCGTGGTTACGCACCGCCCAGGCGCACTCGGGCGGCAGGAAGGCGTAGCCACCCGGGCCGAGCTCATACTCCTGCCCCTCGATGGTCAGGATGAGGGAGCCCTCCATGAGGAAGATGACGCCCTCCACACCCGAAGCCGTCTCGGGGCTGTCACTGCCCCCGCCCGGGGCGACCTCCATGATGTACTGCGAGAACGTCTCGGCGAAGCCCGAGAGCGGCCGCGCCAGCACCCACAGTCGGGTGTCGTCCCAGAACGGCAGCCGACTCGTCACGATGTCCTGCATGGTGCCCCGCGGGATGACCGCGTAGGCCTCGGTGAACATCGCCCGGTCCGTCAGTAGATCAGTCTGCGGCGGGTGGCCGCCATGCGGGGCGTGGTACGTGATCTCGCTCATGTGAAAATTCCTTCGGTGGTCGACGCGGCCGCCAGGGCCGCCTTGGGGTGGGCGAGGGCGAAGAGTGCCTGCGGGCCGATCCCCACCGTCTCCTCGAGTTCCTCCGCCGAGATGGCTCCACACTGGACCCCCCGGTGGACGAACCGCGCGAGGGCGCGGGCCGTGGCCGGCTCATCCATGAACTCGGATTCCAGACGGTGGACGTAATTCCGCAGCCGCAGCGCCGCCGGGGCGAACCCCTCGCGATAGAAGAAGTACGTGGCCAGGAACCGGGTGGGCAGCTGGTGCGGATGCAGGTCCCACCCCTGGTAGTAGCCCCGCTCCAGGGAACGGCGCACCAGGCGGGCGTGCAGGCCCCAGGCGTCCAGCTTCTGCCGCTCGTCTCCCACGGGCAGGATGTTGGTGGAGCCATCGGAGAGCCGCACGCCGGTTCCGGCCACGGCCACCTGCATCACTGCCTTGCCATGGTCCGCCGCCGGGTGCTCCATCGATTGGTAGGCGGCGGCGATCTGCAGGGAATCGGAGTAGTCATACGTCCCGTAGTGCAGGGCCTCGACCCGGCCATGCGAGCGGTGGAGCATCGCCGGGATCGGGCAGGTTCCGTCCGGGCCGAGGATCATCGGCGCCGTCTCCATCTGCACCTCGAAGCGCAGTCGCCCGGCCGGCAGTCCCAATGCCTCCTCCAGTCGCTCGCATGCTTCCACCATGACCAGGACCTGCTCCACGGCGCTGACCTTGGGCAGGGTCAGGACCAGGCCCCTCGGCAGCCCGTCCTCGCTGTGCCCGGCGGATCGCAGCCCGCCCTCGCGCACCAGGGTAGTCAGGAACAGGTCGAGGGTCCGCAAGCCGCGGTCACGGGTGGGGGCCTCCAGGCACTTGAAGCGGATGCCGATGAACGGCGGCGCGGTGTCCTCCCGGACCGCGTCGGCCACAGTGCGTGCCGAGCGGACGGCCCACTCGTCCTCCTCCTGGTCACCCCGGTCCCCGAAGCCGTCCTCGAAGTCCAGGCGGATGTCCTCGATCGGCTCCTCGGCCAGCTTGCGCTCGACCGCGCGTGCCACCAATTCCACCAGGGCGACGTCGGCCCCCGGGGGCGCGACGCGCTCGGCCAGGGCCGCGGCCCCGAGCCCTGCCAGGGACTCGTCGGCGCGGGTCCCCCACTGCGCGGCCGTGCCGACAGTGAAGGCATCGGCCGGCAGATAGACGGTGTGCACCGGCTGCCGGGTCCCCGGATCTCCCGGAAAATGGTGTTCGAGCAGTGCGTCAGTGCCGGCCAGCCGCTCGGATGCCCGCTGCTGGAAAGAGGGGCCGAGCACCCCGGCATCCGGATAGCCGGCGCTCACTGGGCGGCCACGCCGTCGAAGGCGGACTTCTCGAGCAGTTCGTAGGCCGGAAGGGTCAGGAAATCGACGTAGTCCTCCCCCAGGACCAGATCGGAGATCAGGCCGGCCGCGGGCTCGAAGTACCGCTCGTAGGACTCGGCGCCCATCTCCTGACGCAGCACCCGCTTCTGGCGCTCAAGCTCCTCGGCCACCAGCTCTCGCGTGGCGGTGTTGCCGGTGTCCTCGAAGACCACGCCGTTCCGGATCTGCTGCCACACCTGCGAGCGGGAGATCTCCGCGGTGGCGGCGTCCTCCATCAGGTTGTGAATGGCCACCGCACCGTTCCCGGACAGCCAGACTCCGGTGTAGCGGATCGCCACGTACAGGTTGGCGGCCAGCTCCTTCTGCGTGCTCACCCGGCCGGCGCTGGGCACGTCGAGCAGCTGATCGGCGGTCACCCGGACCTCCTCACGCAGTCGGCCCACCTGGTTGGGATCATTCCCGAGGAACTCGTCGAAGACCTCGCGGCACGTGGGCACGAGGTCAGGGTGGGCCACCCATGATCCGTCGAAGCCGTCCGTCGCCTCCCGGGTCTTGTCCGCCCGGACCTTGGCGAAGGCGGCCTCGGTGGTCTCGGGTTCACGACGGTTCGGGATCACGGCGGCCATGCCTCCCATCGCGAACGCCCCGCGCCGGTGGCAGGTCTTCACCAGCAGCTCGGTGTAGGCCCGCATCAGCGGGGCCGTCATGGTGATGGTGGAGCGGTCGGCGAGGACGAACCGCTCCCCGGCGTCCCGGAAGGTCTTGATGATGCTGAACAGGTAATCCCAGCGTCCCGCGTTGAGGCCGGAGGCATGATCACGGAGCTCATAGAGGATTTCCTCCATCTGGAACGCTGCGGGGATCGTCTCGATGAGCACCGTGGCCCGGACCGTGCCGTGCTCGATTCCCAGGTAGTCCTCGGCGAAGGTGAAGACCTCGTTCCACAGCCGCGCCTCGAGGTGGGATTCCATCTTCGGCAGGTAGTAGTACGGACCGTGGCCGTTGGCCAGCAGTACCTTCGCCGTATGGAAGAAGTGCAGGCCGAAGTCCACAAGCGCGCCCGAGGCGTTGCGCCCGTCGACGCTCACGTTGTACTCGGGCAGGTGCCAGCCGCGGGGGCGGGTGACCACCACGGCGAGCGGCGCATCGTCGCGCAGCGCGTAATTCTTCCCCTCGGGGGACGTGTACGCCAGCGTTCCGAGGGCTGCGTCGCGCAGGTTCAGGATGCCATCGACCTGGCTGTACCAGGTGGGGCTCGAGGCGTCCTCCAGGTCGGCCAGCCACACCTTCGCACCGGAATTCAGGGCGTTGATGGCCATCTTGGCGGGCGAGGCGGGGCCGGTCATCTCCACGCGACGGTCCTGCAGCGCCGGAGGCGCCGGCGCGACCGTCCAGTCACCTTCACGGATCTCCCGTGTCTCGGGGAGGAAGTCAAGTGTCCCGGTGGAGGCGGCGTGCTCCCGTGCCGTGACCCGCTGACCCAACAACTGCTCGCGGCGGGGCGCGAAGTTCTGGTGCAGGGCCTCCACGAAGGCGAAGGCCTCGTCGGTGAGGATCTCGCCCGCGCGATCCAGGTGTGCGGGGCGGGTGAACTCGATGGTCATGGTGTTCTCCGTTCGTGCTGATCGGTCCACGTC
>NZ_JALDXU010000157.1:0-3570 GCF_032154715.1 Citricoccus sp.
GCCACGGCCGTCAGTCCTGGTGCAGGCAGAGGATGTTGCCCACGGTGTCATTGATCAGCGCGTCCGTGCCGCCGTACTCCTGCTGCTGCGGCTCGGAGATCACCTCGGCACCCCGGGCCCGGATCTGCTCGAACTCCTCACGGCCACCGGTCAGGGTCAGGACAAAGGCCGGCATCCCGGCCAGGCGGGTCTCGTTCTGGAAGGCCACCGCCGCACCCTCGGCGCGGCCGAGCACCAGGGTGGCGCCGGCGTCGGGCCCCGGGGCACGCAGGGCGAGCCAGCGGAAGTCCCCGCTGGCGAAGTCCGTCTCCACCTCGAAGCCGAGGACCTCGGTGTAGAACGTCTTGGCGGCATCCTGGTCGTTGACGAGCACATGGGCCTGATCGATCTTCATGGGGGCGCCTTTCGGAAGCGGTGAGGTGTGGCGTGTGCAGCGGGGGTGGGGCGTCAGGGTGAAACGTGTGTGCGGTGTGGGACGGCGTATGACCGGTCCCTGCCCAGTATGGCGTGGCGCGCCTACGCTGGGGAGGGCCGCGGCCATCTCGCCGCATAGGCCACGAGGGAGCACCACTGGAGGGCACCATATGAAGATCGGCATCGTCATCGGATCTGTTCGCGAGGGCCGCCTCGGCGAGTCCATCGGCGCCTGGGTGGCCGAACGGGCCCGCTCGCAGACCGGCGCCGCGGCGGTGGAGTGGGAGGTCCTGGACGTCAAGGCCTTCAACCTGCCGATCATGGCCAACGAGAACTGGGCCCAGGACGAGAACGGGCCGGCTGAGGTGCACCGGTGGCGGGATGCCGTGGCCGGGTGCGATGGCTTCGTCTTCGTCACCCCCGAGTACAACCGCAACATCCCGGGTGCCTTCAAGAACGCCTTCGACCTGCTGAGCCGGCAGTGGCGGGACAAGACCCTGGCCATTGTGGCCTACGGCGGGCTCGGCGGGGTCCGGGCGAACGAGGCCTGGAGGTTCACCGTGGCCTCCTACAACATGCACGTGGTCGGAGACTCGGTGAACCTGATCCGCCGGGTCGACTTCCCGGGCGGGAGACTGGCGCTGACGGACCACCACGACGCCTCCCTGGCCAAGGTCCTGGCCCGCCTGGTGTCCCTCACCCGTGCGGTCACCACCGAGCGTGACCGGGCCCAATCCGAGACCAGCACCCCCTGAGCCGGTCTCACCGTCCCGGCCCACGCATCCATGTCACACGAATTGGCCCTGTTTCGGCCGGGGCGAGGGCAATTCGTGCGACTCAGTTGCCGGCGGCGGGGGTGAGCTCCAGTTGTTCGCCTTGCCAGCCCGCGCCGAGCCAGCGGTCATGGCTGGCCACCACGACGGCGCCCGGGTAGCTCGGGATGGACGCCTCCAGCTGCGTGGAGAGCAGCAGCGAGAAGTGATTGGTCGGCTCGTCCAGCAGCAGCACGTCCGGCGGGTCGGCCAGCAGCACGGCCAGGTCCAGTCGACGCCGTTGCCCCACCGAGAGGTCCCGGACACGGCGCTGTTCGTCCCGCCCGGCGATCAGGCCGAAGGTCCCCAACGGCACCCGCTGCGCGGTGGCGTCGCCCACGGCCCGTCGGTACGACTCCGCGACGGTCGCCTCCTGACGTCCCTGCTCGGCCTCGGCGAGATGCTCCGCGTCCTGCCCCAGCAGACCGATGGTGAGCCGGCCGGTGGTGGTGACCGAGCCGGCGTCGGGCCTCAGATCCTCGGCCAGGAGACGCAGCAGCGTGGACTTCCCGGACCCGTTGGGCCCGGTGATGAGCAGGCGTGAGCGCGCACCGAGGTGCAACGAGACCGGGGCCAACCGGCCGGTCACGGCCACCTCGGTGGCCACCAGGACCGGCCCCGCGCCCGACGCCGGCCGTCCGGTTCGCTGCCCGTGTGCCGCTGAGCGGTGGTCACCGCCGGCGACACCTCCGGTGACATCACTGAAGGAACCGCTGCCAACAGCACGGGAGGGTGCGGCCGCGGCCAGCCCGACGAAGCTCACCACTGCAGGCGGCCTGCTGACCTGCGACTCCTCCAGCCGGGCCAGCGCCATAGCCGCCTCGTGGACGCGCCGGGAGATCACCTTGGCATTGCGGTCCGCATAGAACTTCTGGGCCATCTTGCCCTCCGTGGGCGGCGGACGGTCAGCGTTGCCCACGGTGTGGTGGTCCTTGACCTGCCGGCGCATCCTCTTCAGCTCGGCCTGCTCGTCCCGGTACCGGCGCTCCCACCGCTCCCGCTCGCCGATCCGGTGCAGCAGGTAGTCCGTGTAGCGCCCGCCGTAACGGGTGAGGCCGACGCCGGAGCCCGTACTGCCGGCGTCCGAGACCCCCGGAACGTCCCGGTGGAGCTGCGGGGCGGGGTCGAGGTCGAGCAGCGTGGTGGCCACCTCGTCGAGGAACGCCCGGTCATGGCTGGCGATCAACACGGGGCCGGCCCAGCCCTGCAGCAGGTCCACGAGCAGCGCGGTGCCGCGGGCGTCGAGGTGGTTGGTCGGCTCGTCCAGCAGCAGGGTGTCCGGGCGGCGCAGCAGCAACCAGGCCAGCGCGAGCCGGGACAGCTGACCGCCGGAGAGACTGGCGGCTGGCCGAGTCCGCGGGATGCGCGCCAGGTCGAGTCCCTCCACGATGCGGTCCACCTCTCGGTCCACCTCCCACGCGTGAGTGCGGGTGGCTTGGGCGAGGGCACGGTCGTAGGCGGTGGCGACGTCGGCCGGCGCGGCGTCAGGCCTCTCAGCGTTGGTGCCGTGAGTACCCGGGGCGGGGGCCGGCGTCGTGCTGGGGCGGGCATGGCCGGCGAGCGCCGTCGCGAGCCGGGCCACCTCCTCCGCGACCGCGCGGACCGGGGCTGTGGCCTCGTCCAGCACCTCCTGGACGGTGAGGTCCAGGGCGAAGGGCGGCTGCTGGTGGAACAGCCCGACGCTGCCGGGGACGGCGACCCGACCGCCGTGGTCGTCGTCCAGGCCGGCGATGATGCGCAGCAGGGTGGACTTGCCGGTGCCATTCTCGCCGATGAGGCAGGCTCGTTCGCCGGAGGCCACCGTGCAGGAGACCTCGGTCAGCACGCGCCGGTCCGGGAAGGACTTGGAGACACCATCGAGGGTGAGGTGGTCCGCGCCGCTGAGGGCGGAGGCGACGGGGGTGAGGGCTCGGCGCCGGTCGGACGGCAGGCCAGAGGAGCGCAGATCAGCGGAGGGCAAGGAGTGGGGGTGGGTCATGAGTGGAGTCCTGAAAGGCAGCGGCAGGGCCCCGCCGGGCAGTGCCTCGGGCGCGGGAGGGGCTGGACTCAACGCTTCATACTGTGAAGGGTACCCGGAGCGCCGGTGGGATGTCACTCGGCTCTGGCCAGGAGCAGGGGTCGGTGACCATGCTGGAAGCATGACAGATTCAACTTCCGGCACCGCCTCCACCTCCGCCCGGGGCCTGACCGCCCTCGCCCTGGTCTGCACGCTGACCCCGTCCCCGAAGCCCTCCAGCAGTGAGCTGATGGCCCGGCACGTCCTGGGCGAGCTGGAGAAGAACGGCGTGACCACCTCCTCCGTCCGGGTGGTGGACCATGACGTGAAACCCGGGGTCCAGGTGGA
>NZ_JALDXU010000063.1:0-19351 GCF_032154715.1 Citricoccus sp.
CGCCCCAGCCCAGCACGCCCAGGCCGTTGACCATGGTGGTGTGGGAGTCGGTGCCGACGCAGGAGTCCGGGTAGGCACGGAGGACGCCGTCGACCTCACGCGTCATGACGGTGCGCGCCAGGTTCTCGATGTTGACCTGGTGGACGATGCCCATGCCCGGGGGGACGACCTTGAAGTCGTCGAAGGCGGTCTGGCCCCACCGCAGGAACTGGTACCGCTCACCGTTGCGCTGGTACTCGATGTCCATGTTGCGCTCGATGGCCTGGTCGTTGCCGAACGAGTCGATCTGCACGGAGTGGTCGATCACGAGTTCGGCCGGAGCCAGCGGGTTCACCCGGTTGGCATCGCCGCCGAGGTCCTTGATGGCCTCACGCATGGTCGCCAGGTCCACGACGCAGGGCACGCCGGTGAAGTCCTGCATGAGGACACGTGCGGGGGTGAACTGGATCTCGGTGTCCGGCTGCGCGGTCGGGTCCCAGGACGCCAGCGCGCGCACGTGGTCGGCGGTGATATTGGCGCCGTCCTCGGTGCGGAGCAGGTTCTCCAACAGGACCTTCAAGGAATAGGGGAGCTTCTGGGCACCCTCCACCTTGTTGAGCCGGAAAATCTCGTATTCGGCGCCCTTGACGTCCAGGACGCCCTTGGAGCCGAAGCTGTCAACAGTAGTCACGGAGGACTCCTCTTCCCGCCCTGGGTCAGGGCGATTGGCCGGTCTTGAGTGCCATTGCCGTTCCACCGGGCGTCCCGTACCGCGTGCGGGCGGTAACGGACCGGTGGTGGCGGCCACATGCCGATCCTGGGCCGAAGTCCGACGACTCCGTCACAGGGGGCTCGTTCACCATCCTATCCCCAGGGAAGGCAGGATCCCGCGCTTCACCCGCGCAGATGTCATGCGTGACGGGGAGATTTGTGGCGTTCTTGACGGAGCCGCATGTTTTCTTGACTCCGGTGCCGTGGTCAGGACTTCGTGAGGAGGGCTACGGATTCCATGTGGTGGGTGTCCGGGTAGAGGTCGTAGACGTCGACCGCCGCCGCGGTCCAGCCGGCCTGGGACAACAGCCCCAGGTCTCGGGCGAAGGACGCGGGATCGCAGGACACGTAGACGATCCTCTCCGGGTCCAGGCGGTGTATCCGCTCCACGGCCGTCTTTCCCGCGCCTGCCCGTGGCGGGTCAAGCACGACCGCGTCGACAGAGCGCCCGCCGAGCCCGCAGTCGGCGACCGGCTCGTCCGGCTTGGACAGCCAGCCTCCCAGCACGCGGTCCGTCATGCCATTGAGCACCGCCGCCTGGGTGACCCCGTGCAGATTGCGCCGGGCGTCCCGGCTGGCCCCCGGTGCGGCCTCCACGGACAGCACCAGTCCCTCGGCCCCGACCCGGTCCGCCAGGAACGCGGAGAACAGTCCGGCACCGGCATACAGGTCGGCGATGACCTGCCCGGGCTGCGGATCGCCCGCCGCGAGCACGGCGTCGACCAGCATGGAGGGAGCGGACCGGTGGACCTGCCAGAAGCCGTCCCCGGTGATCCGGAAGGCGTGCTCGGCCCCGCGGGCACTGGCCACCGTCTCCTGGGTCCAGGTCCGGCCGCGCAGGCGGTGCACCTCCGGCCGGTCGTTCGGGTTCTCACCCGGCACGATCAGCGCCACGGAGGTGCCCTCCGGCAGCCGACTGGTCTGCCGGTGCATGCGGCCGCCCAGCTGGGACAGGTCGGCGCCGTCAGCGGGAGTGAGCAGCACCAGGGCCGGCTCGCCCGAGGCCGGCGTGGCCACGTCCACCCGGGACAGACCGGAGAAGTCCAGCTCCCAGAGCTTGAGGGCATCCAGCCCCGGCACGCCGAGGGGCATGTTCCGTACCGGCACCAGCACGGTGGAGCGGTGCGCGTGCATGGCCAGCCGACCGGTGGGGGTCACGGCGAAGGCGTTGCGGGTACGCCAGTGCAGCCCGGAGGGATCGTCCCCGGGCGCCCCGGTCACGTGCACCTCGAGTTGCAGGCCGGCGATCCGGGCCACGGTGTCCCGGAACACCTGGGCCTTGAGGCGCCGCTGGTGCGGCAGCACGATGTGCCCGTACTCGGCGCCGCCCACGGGCAGCCGACCGGCCGCGTGCGCGCGCAGGGAGTCGGCCAGCTTCCACTGGTGGGTCCGTCGGAACTCGGAGCCGTGGAGCACCTCGACGGCGTCGGCACGCCAGAACCGAGCCCCCTCCCCCGCCTCCGTCACCACGGCGCGGACCACCTCGCCGGGGATGGCGTGGCGGACGAACACCACGCGCCCCTCGTGCCGGGCCACGCAGTGGCCTCCGTGGGCCATTGGCCCGGCCTCCAGTTCGAGGATCAGGGGTATCTCCGGCACTCCGGATGCACCGTGCACCGGCTGGCGGGCTACGTCAACATTGCTGGTGTCGCGGATGGTGGTCATCCTCGCCGTCCTCCTGAGCAGTCATGGGCGGTCGGCCTGATCGGCCGGGGATCCGTTGCCCTGTACCCCAGACTCTACTGGGCCGGTCCAGGGACCGGTGGGCGGGGCGGGGATGTCGGACCAGGACGTGCTGGCACCCCGGCTACGGGCCGTCGCCAGCTGCCACGGCACCGAGGCGACCATGACGCCCGGCTCGTGGTGCAGGCGCGCCTTGATCCGCTTGGTGGTCCGGTTGTGCAAGAGGGCCTTCCAGCCACCGCCGACGACGTATTCGGGAATGTAGACGACCACCAGGTCCCGTGGCGAGGTGCGCCGCAGCGCCCGCAGGTGGCGGATCAGGGGCTCGGACATCTCCCGGTAGGGGGAGGCCAGCACCGTGATCGGCACCGGCAGCCCGAGCCGGTCCCAGGCCGCCACCAGTCTGCCGGTGGACTGCTTGTCCAGATCCACCACCACGGCCTCCATGCTGGAGGGCCGGGATGCCCGGGCATAGGCCAGGGCCCGCAGCGTGGGCCGCTGGATGGACATCACCAGGATCACGGCATGGACCCGGGAGGGCAGCGCTCGGGCATCCTCGGCCGAGGCCAGGTCGAGCTCCAAGGCCACGGAATCGTAGTGACCCCGGATCCGGGACATCACGAACACCATTGCCGCGATCGCCAGCAGGGCCACCCAGGCCCCCTGGCCGAACCGCGTCACGAGGACGACCAGGGCGACCAGGGCGGTGACCACGAGACCCACCAGATTCACCAGCCTGCGGGTCCGGATGGCCTGGCGGGCCCGGACGCCGGGCGTGTGCGCCAGTTGACGGCTCCAGTGCCGCACCATGCCCAGTTGACTGATGGTGAAGGACAGGAACACGCCGATGACGTAGAGCTGGACCAGCAGTGCGGTCTGGGCCTGGAAGACGACCACGAGGGCCAGGGCGGCCAGGGCCAGCAGCACGACGCCGTTGGTGTAGCCCAGGCGGTCACCGCGTGTGAGCAGCTGCCGCGGCAGGTAACCGTCCGCCGCCAGCCGTGATGCCAGCTCCGGAAAGGACTTAAACGCCGAGTGGCCGGCCAGCACCAGCAGCACCGCGACCATCAGGATCAGGGCGCCGGCCAGGATCCCGCCGTGGCCCAGGATCGCGTTGGCCAGCTGGGCCAGCACGGGATTCTGCACGTAGTCCTCGGGCACGGGGCCCCCGCCGACGGCCTGCAGGCCGGCCGGGTCCAGGACGAACACCACCCCGGTGCGGTCCGCCAGGTACATCACCCCGAGCGTGGACGCGCCGGCCGTCAGGCCCATCGCCAGCATCACGGACCGGGCCAGGCGGACCCTCGGTTTGGCCATCGCGCCCACGTTCGAGGCCGGGACCTCCACACCGGTGGCGAGCGCCGAGCCGGACGAGAACGCCCGGAGAACCAGGACCGCCAGCGCCAGTCCGCCCAGCCCCTCGGAGAAGGCGGGATCGGGCACGGGTTCGACCCCGGCCGACGTCGCCGGTCCGAGGGTGCCCGTCACATCCTGGACGATGCCGGCCACGATCATGCCGAACAGCAAGGCGAGGAAGACGTAGGCGAGTGCGGCGGGCGTCACCCGTCCGCGTCCGGCACCGCGGATACTCGCCATGGCCAGGACCACGACGCCGGCCACGGCTATCAGGGTCTCCCCACCTTCCAGCACGGGGATCACCGCCACGAGGTAGTGCGCCATGGCGGCCATGGACACGGCCACCGTGAAGACGAAATCGAGCATCATGGCGGCCCCCACCGTCAGGCCCGCCCACGGGCCCAGGTTGGCCCGGGAGATCGCATAGTCCCCGCCCTCGGGGTAGGCCCGGATGGCCACCCGGTAGGACACCACGATCAGCAGCATCACCGCCACCACGGCCACGCCGATCTCGGGACCCAGGGCCAGTGCGGCCGTGCCGCCCAGTGCCAGGGTCAGCAGGATCTCATCCGGGGCATAGGCGATGGAGGACCAGGCGTTCGCGGAGAACACGGGCAGGGCGGTGAACCGGCCCAGGGGCCGGCGGTTCAACCGCTCCGTGTCATAGGGCCGGCCCACGAGGAGACGACGCATGCTGTCCAGGACCCTTGCCACGGCACTACGGTACCGCGCCCGCCGGTCCACACCACCCACGCACCTTCGCCGTACCGTCAACGTGCGGTTCACCGTGCGATTCCCGGGCCGGCACGGCATGCCGCGGACCGGGGTGCCGGCCGACCGTGGCACACTGGACTCGCTGGCGGCGCCAGCCGTTCGACAGTCCGGACAGCCAGGTCCGTGCCGCTACGTCAGGGCGAGGCCTCAGGCCGGTGAATCAGGAGGGAATCCGATGGCGCACTTCGTGATCATGGGTTGCGGCCGTGTCGGTTCCTCCCTCGCTCTGACGTTGGAGCGGGGTGGTCACACCGTCGCCGTGGTGGACCAGGACGAGCGGGCCTTCCGGCGTCTGGGACGGCACTTCGGCGGACAGCGGGTCACGGGGGTCGGGTTCGATCGGGACGCCCTGACCAAGGCCCGGATCCATGACGCCTACGCCTTCGCCGCCGTCTCCTCGGGGGACAACTCGAACATCATCGCCGCCCGCGTGGCCCGCGAGACCTTCGGCGTGGAGCACGTCGTCGCCCGGATCTACGATCCGGGGCGCGCAGAGGTCTACCAGCGGCTCGGCATCCCCACGGTCGCAGCCGTGCGCTGGTCCACGGACCAGGTCCTGCGCCGGATCCTGCCGGATGCCGACCTGGCCGGTGACTTCCGGGACGCCTCGGGGCGGATCATCATGAGCGAGGTGCGGGTCTCCCCCGCCTGGATCGGGCGCCCCCTGGCCGAGCTGGAGGCGGAGGCAGGCCTCCGCGTCGCCTTCGTCACCCGGATGGGCGAGGGCATCGTCCCCACCCGCGGCACCCTCTACCAACAGGGCGACATCGTGCACGCCGTCATGTCCGTCTCCGGTCAGTCCGAGGCCGAACGCGCCCTGACGGCCGGACCGCAGACCGGTGCCGGCCTGCTGGAGGACCGTCCGGAGGACGGCGGAAAGGTGGACCGAGCATGAAGGTCGTCATCGCCGGAGCCGGTGCCGTCGGTTCCTCGATCGCCCGTGAACTGCTGGCCAACGGCCACGAGGTCCTCCTGGTGGACACCAAGCCCGAGGTCGTGGCCCGCTCTGGGCTTCGAGGCGTCAAGTGGCTCATGGGGGACGCCTGCGAGCTCACGGTCCTGCAGGAGGCCCACCTGGAGACGGCCGAGGTCCTGGTGGCCGCCACGGGCGACGACAAGGTCAATCTCGTGGTGTCCCTGCTCGCCAAGTCCGAGTTCGGGGTGGGCCGGACGGTGGCCCGGGTGAACAACCCCAAGAACGACTGGCTCTTCGATGAGGCGTGGGGGGTGGACGTGGCTGTCTCCACGCCGCGCATCATGACCGCCTTGGTGGAGGAGGCCGTGGAGACCGGTGACCTCGTGCGGCTGCTGACGCTGAAGTCGGGCCAGACCACTCTCGTGGAGTTCACGGTTCCCGCCGGACACTGGGCCGATGGCCGCCGGCTCGGCTCGGTGTCCTGGCCGGAGGACATCTCCGTGGTGTCCATCATCCGGGACACCCGTCCCATCACCCCCAGTGACGACGACGTCATGGAAGCCGGTGACGAACTGTTCTTCCTGGCCACCGAGGAGGCGGAGTCCCGCCTGCGGGACGTCCTGGTGCCCGAGGACGAGCGGCAGGCCCGCGGTCAGCGCGAGTCGCTCTCCCAGCGCGAGACCCGCGGCTAGGGTCCTGAGAAAAGGATCGACTGTGGGCAGAGAAGCTCAGGCGCCAGGTTGGTCCGGACAGCCCTCGGACACCGGCTTCGTGTCCTGCCGGGCCGAAACCAACCAACCGAACCACAGGGCCAGCGCATAGAGCGGCAGGCCCATCACCAGGCGTGCGGTACCCAGGGCCGTCAGCAGGTCGGCCAGGTAGAGGGGGATCTGCACGGCCAGCCGCAGGGCGAGGGCCGCCACCAGGATCCAGGTGGCCAGGGCATAGCGCCGGCGGCGCTGAGGGTCCTGGCGCCAGGCGATCCCCTCGTTGCGGACCAGCCCGAACACCAGACCGAGCAACGGCCAGCCGACGAGGACAGAGACGGCCATGGCGGCGATATAGGCCGCGTTGGTGACGAATCCCCAGAGGTAGTAGTCCCTCGCCTCGCCCGTGTTCAGCGCCACCACCACACACAGCACGACGGCGGCCAGTCCGGCCAGGGCCTGGACCGGACTCTGGCGTTGGACCAGTCGAGCGACGCTGAAGGCGGCGGCCACCACCACGGCGGCGATGCCAGCACCCCACAGGTTGTGGGAGGTGATGAAGGCGACCAGGAACACGGCGGAGGGCAGGACCGATTCCACCAGGCCGCGCCACCCGCCGATCGTGGCCAGGACATCGATCTCCCCGTTCTCCGTCACGGCGGTGCCGGACCCGACCTTGCGCAGGGCCGCGTCGAGCGGGTCGCGTGGGTCGTCACGCTCCGGGACGCGATCGGCAGCGGGCGTGGCCGGTGTGCCGTTCGGAGTGTCCTGCGGCGTGGGTGCGCCGGAGGTCTCAGGATCGTGGGTCATGCGGCGCTCCTGCCAGCAGTTCGTAACGGGGGTTGAAGACCGTCGGGAGGTCGTCGTGTTCCGAGAGGAATCCCTCGACGCGCAGCCAGCGCCCGGCCTCGATGCCGGGGATCCGGCGCTGCCCGATCCAGACCAGCCGCAGTCGATCGCCACCGGTGGACACCCGGCCCGGACGGGGGGCCTCGGTCACCAGGTCCACGGCGAAACGCACCGGTCCGGCTGCGGCCGCCAACCGGACGGCGGCCACCAGGCCCACGCGCCGCACGAGGGCCCCATGGGCTTCCCGGCGTGCGGCGCCCCCCGTTCCCGCCCGCGGCAGGGGCTGCGGTGCCGGCGCGGCGGAGGTGGCCATGGACGGTGTCAGCGGACTTCCGTCACTTCGGGCCCGCGCTCCGGCGGCCGTTGGCGCGGATCCACGATGGTCGGAGCCTCTGACCGGCCCGTCGGCTGCGGTGATCCCGCCGGCCCGGATGAACCGGTCTCGGCCGACTCAGCGGGCTGGCCTGACTGGCCTTCTGGGCCGGCCTGGTCCGGCTGGCGCACGGGACGCATGTTCTCAGGCGGGGTGAGCGGCAACAGTTCCCGTGGCGGGTGGGGATCGTCCCCACGCCGGACCACGATGCGGGAGAACAGCTCGTTGACGGGTCCCACGGCGTCGGCCTTGAAGGCGGCCTCGCCACCGATCACGCCGCGGAGGAACCACCGGGGGCCATCCACGCCGACGAAACGGGCCACCCGCCAGCCGGGCGAACCGTCCGGCATCTTGGCGGGGATCCGGGCGACGACCTCAGTGCCGAACTGACCTTCCTGCTCCCCCACCTGGGCGCCCTCGGTGGCGGTGACGGACTCGAGGATCTCGCCGCGGATCTCCTCCCAGATGCCGCCCGCTCGCGGGGCCGCGAAGGCCTGCACCTGCAAGGAGGACTGGCCCAGTTGAAGGGTCACGCCGATCAGGCGCTTGGTGGTGTCCTCCAGGTCGAGGCGCACCTTCATGTCCTTCACCACCGGGATGCGCAGGGATCCCAGGTCGAGGTAGCCGTCCGCCTCGGGGCGGTCGGCGATGTCGAAGGGGCCGGTGGCCTCGGTTTCCGGCTCGGTCGCCAGCTGGTCCCGGGGGTCCTGGAGTTCCTCCGGAAGGGCGACCGTCTCGGTCTTGACGTTCCGGTTACGGCCGAAGATCATGTGCCTGCCTGCCAATCCGTGTCACGTGTAGAGGATGCTGGTTCGTGCCTGGCCCGTGCCACCGTCCGACCGACCGAGCCGAACCGGTCAGGCCGTCCGCGCGGGGATGGCCAGTCCAGCTTAGGTCAGTGCGGCGGCGCCGCAGAACTGTCACGCCTTGGGTGCCGGGGTCTCCGAGCCGAATCCGCCGGTGGATCCGAAGCCCGCGGCGCCGCGGTCCGAGGACGGCAGCTCGTCCACGAGCACGAACTGCGCCTGGGCCACCCGCTGGATGACCAACTGGGCGATCCGGTCCCCCCGCCGGAGCCGGATCGTCTCCGTCCGGTCCGTGTTCAGCAGCGGCACCTGGATCTCTCCGCGATACCCGGCGTCGATGGTCCCGGGGGCATTGACGAGGCTGAGCCCCTGGCGGACGGCCAGTCCGGACCGCGGGTGCACGAGGCCCACGAAGCCCACCGGCAGCGCCAGGGCGACGCCGGTCGGCACCAGGGCGCGGGCGCCCGGTTCCAGCACCACGTCCTCAGTGGTCCGCAGGTCCGCACCGGCGTCCCCGGGGAGGGCATAGGCGGGAGGTTCGATGCCGTCGTCGAGCATGGTCAGGGCGACCGTGGGACGCTCCACGGCACCGTCGACGGAAGACGTGTCAAGGGACTGCGCTGGCTGATTCACGCGGCCACTGTACCGGAGAACCCCGCTCCGTCCCTGCGCCGTTCCGGCGACGGAGGTACGGTGCCGGGACGGCGCCGGGACGGCGCCGATTCACCCTGCCCCGCGAAACGTGGGATTCTAGAAGACATGCATGAATCCTCCTCGGCCCCTGCGGAACAGCCCGGTCAGCCTCCCAGCCCGGAGGCGCCCGATCGGGTCCTCTACGAAGAGAAACTGCGTCCGTCCCTGTGGATCTGGTTGATGGCGCTGATGATCTCCGGCCTGTCCATCCTGGTCTTCGTGCCGATCGGACTGGAGATCGGCCTGGGGGCCGCCGTGGTGGTCTTCGCGATCATCGCGATCCTGCTGACGCTCTCCACACCTAGGATCCAGGTCACCGAACGATCCCTGCAGGTCGGCCGGGCTGGCATCGAGCGCCGCTACGTCGGCGCGGTGACCGGGTACCGCGGAGACGATGCCACGCACCAGCGCGGCCCGGCCCTGCACGGCCTGGCTTTCATGTGCATCCGCGGCTGGATCGACCCGGTGGTCCGTATCCAGATCGAGGATCAGCGGGACCGGACCCCGTACTGGCTGACCAGCACGAGGAATCCGGAGCAGCTCGTCGAGATCCTGGGCGGCACCATGGCCCGCGACGCCGAGTCCGACTGAGAGCCGAATCCGACTGAGAGCAGAAACACCACAGGCCGGCCAGGAGTACCTGGCCGGCCTGTGTGGCGTTCGGCTGGAACGCAGCCCGCGGGAGAGTCGTTGACTCAGCCCTCGCAGTCCTTGCAGAACAGCAGGCCGTCCTTCTCCTTGGCGACCTGCGAACGGTGGCGCACGAGGAAGCAGGAGGCGCAGGTGAACTCGTCGGCCTGGGCGGGAAGCACCCGGACCATCAGTTCCTCGCCGGAGAGATCGGCGCCGGGCAGTTCGAAGCCTTCCGCGGCCTCAGCCTCGTCCTCGTCCACCACGGCGGACTGCGTGTCCGTGCGGCGGTTCTTCAGTTCCTCGATGGAGCTCTCGTTCAGCTCATCTTCGTTCTTGCGTGGCGCGTCGTAATCGGTGGCCATAAGGGGTGTATTCACGCTCCGCTGGTGTGGCCGGCGATGACCGACCGTGGGTGGGATGTTGCGACAAGGTCACCGGAACCCCCGGGGATAGCGGGGAAACCGGTCGCGAGAAACCGGGGCAGAAGGCCCACGGGGCCTTGGCTTCAGTCTGCGCGTCGTGGAGATTGTTCCCCACGTCCAGGGAAAAACCAAATCGCTGAGAGCGGACACGCGCCAGGCGCCCCCGACGGATCCGCGCCACACCGGACCGGCGTGGTGCATGCCCCGCCGAATCGTGGCAAAGTCGGTGGGAGAATGTGGGTAGACCGACCGTGGAGGACAAACATGCAGGAACTCCGTCTCGTTGGTGTCCAGGAGGATGGCGGACACCTGCTGTTGAGCAACGAGGCCGGCGAGGAGTTCTCCCTGCCGGTGACCGAAGCCCTGCGATCCGCAGCGACCCGCCCCATCGGCCGGCCCTCCGCCCGCGCCGCCGATGCCGCCGCCGGAGTGGTGACCCCGCGTGACATCCAGGCCCGCATCCGTGCCGGCGCCACCGCCGAAGAGGTCTCCGCCGAATCCGGTGTGGACCTCGAGCGGGTCCGGAAGTACGAGGGCCCGGTCCTGGCCGAACGCGACTGGATCGCCCACCTGGCCCGGCAGGTCGAGGTCGCGGCCCCGCAGACCGGACACGATCTGTACCGCAGCACGTTCGGCGAGGAGCCAGCCCTGTTGGGTGACATGGTCCGCCACCGCCTGACGTCCCTCGGCATGGACCCGGCCACGGCCCAGTGGGATGCCTGGCGCAACCCGGAGGGATTCTGGACCATCAGCCTCCACTTCTCCACGGATGGACACGACGGGTCCGCCTCCGCGATCGGAGACCGGTCCCCCGCCCTGTGGACGTATCGTCAGTCCAGCCAGCACCTCGACAACCAGAACCGCTGGGCCCAGGTCCTCTCCGAACTCGACCCGCTGGACGGGCCGTTCGGGGGACGCCGGCTCTCCGCCGTGGGCGACCGGCCGTTCAATGTGGAAGAGGACGAGACCCCGGCGCCGGCCGCCCCCAGCGCGGCCCCCGTGCCCCGCCCCGCCGTGGACCAGGACTCGCAGGACGATTTGCTGGACGTCTTGCGGGCCCGCCGCGGTCAGCGCCTGGGCGTGGACGAGGACGGCGACGACGAGCTGGCCCTGATGCTCACCCGTGACGAGCAGTCCTCCACGGGGGCGTCACGGCCCCGCCTGACCGTGGCCTCCACGCCGTCCGACCAGGATGACGAAGCGGATGTGGACGGCGACGCGGACAACACCGACGACCCGGGTGACCACGCCGATGGAGGCACCTCGGACGAGACCAGCACCAGCCGTTGGGGCCGGCGGTTCGGCCGAACGACGCCGGCCGCCAGCGCCGACCACGACGCCTGGGCGATCACGGAGGACGACGCCGAGCACGACCATGGCGAAGACACCGACGGCGGGAACAGCGGGGACGACGGGGCCGCCGATGCAGCGGCCCCCGAGCACGAGGCCGCTGATGAACAGCCCGCCCCCGAGGTGCATCCGGACCAGACCGCCCTGGACTTCGGCGCCGACGGCACGCCGCGGTCCCGGAACGGCGAGGACGAGCCCGCCAAGACCGCCGGGGACAAAGGCCGCACGACGGGACGCAAGCCCGGGGCCCGGACCGCGAGCGCCAAGTCGAAACGGCCCTCGGTGCCCAGCTGGGACGAGATCGTCTTCGGCCGCAAGGGCGACTGACCTCCCTGCCGGCTGCTGGGCCACGTGGCCGTGGATCGCGCCGCTGGTGACCTCGCCGTCGCCCCCGCCGTCAGCGCCGGGGGCGGTGCATCATCAAGAGCGGCACCTCCCGCTCCGCCCGCGTCGGGGCACCGTGGTGGCCCACCATCTCGAAGGCGGCCGGAGCCACCCTCCGGCCGTCATACAGGGCAATCGGTCCGT
The DNA here is from genome assembly GCF_032154715.1 of Citricoccus sp. Classification (GTDB taxonomy): domain Bacteria; phylum Actinomycetota; class Actinomycetes; order Actinomycetales; family Micrococcaceae; genus Citricoccus. The sequence goes on from NZ_JALDXU010000063.1 coordinate 11,841, forward strand.
GGGCGGCCACCAGGAGATCGCCGATGCGCGGCGCCACCCGCGCGTCCACCACGCCGAACCACCCGGCCTGGACGGCTTCCTCCCGGGTCAGGATCCAGGCCTGGTCGGCGAAGGCCGCCTGCCACGCCGCCGCCGTCGCCTCCCGTACGGCCGCCGAGGCGTCCGCCTCGAAATGCACCTGGACGAAGCGGGGCTCCCCCGCCGTGTGCCTGACGCCGTCCACCAAGGCCGGCAGCTCTGCGTAGTCGATCCGGCCGGACTCGGGCACGTCCACCATGCCGTGGTCTCCCGTGAGCATGAGCAGCGTGTCCCGTGGCACGGCGGCACTGAGGCGGCGGGCGGCGCCGTCGATCTCCTCGAGCGCATGGAGCCACTGTTCCGATCCGGTGCCGTGCTGGTGTCCGGCCTTGTCCAGCTCGTTGAGGTAGAGGTACAGCAGCACCGGGCCGGTGGCCGCGTGCAGTTCCTCCTTGGCCTTCTGGAACCGGGCCTGCAGAGTCTTCGCCCCGACGAACCGTGAGCCCCGCAGGGACGCCTCCGTCAGGGCCGAGCCCTCGAACGCCGGCAGGGAGACGGTCACGGCGTCCACGCCGGGATCGTCGAAGGCCGAGACCCTCCGACCGGTGTTACCGGCATCACCGGTGCGGCCGGCCGGCGCGGGCCGCGTGGCGGCGAGACGTTCGAAGACCGTGGGATGCGGCTGCCAGGAGCGCGGAGGGGTCAGGGGGTCCCACCCGCCGAGCTGGTTGATGACCGTGTCCCGCTCCGGGTCGAGGACGTCGTAGCCGACCAGGCCGTGACGGCCCGGCTCCAGACCGGTGCCGAGGCTCGAGAGGGAGGCGGCCGTCGTCGTGGGGAAGGCGACCTGCAGGGTGGCAGCATCCCGCTCCAGGACGGACCGGAGGAAGGGAGCGTGGCCGGCGTAGCGTTTCAGCAGCGCCTTGCCGAGCCCGTCCACCATGACGACGACGGCGCGCCGGGTCCGCGGCAGCTGCAGAGAGTTGATGAAGCCGTCGGCACCGAGGGCCGCCGCTGCGGAGGTGAGCACCCCGGAGAGGGATCTGCCGGCAAAGGGAGGGCCTGCGGGCAGCGGTGGTGCGGAGGTCACCGCTCGGACCGGGCCCCGGTACCGTCCGTGGTCGCCCGGCGCAGTTCGCGGTAGAACGCCAGCGCCTGGTCGACGGCCTGCTGACCCTCGGCCTCCGCGGCGACCCGCAGGACGAGGTCCTCACGTGTGGAGGTTCCGGTGTACCCGTGGTCGGCCTCGCACTCAGGATCGCCGCAGGCGGCCGGTGCCAGATCGAGCCGCTGGCCGCCGGCCCAGGTCACGGACAGGGTGACCTCGGCGATCGGGTCGCCGCGGCGGAAGGTCTGCGGCTGCGGGTGCATGGTGGTAGCCACCACGGAGTCGATCCGCCGCACGGGGACCACCTCGGTGGAGACCTGGGCCATGATCTGCCGGCCCGCGTCGTCCATCGCCTGGTCGTCCAGGTGCAGGGCCGCCATGATGTCCCCGGCAAGCGCCAGCACGGTGATGTGGCGGTGGATCTCGTCATAGTCGAAGTGCGTGTCCACGTGCACCAGGTGGCTCGAGACCTCCCGACCGTCCAGGACGGAGTCCAGGACGTCCGCCACGAGCTCCGGGTAGAACCCGGCGCGCTCGATGTCCGCCCCGAGGCTGGGCATCAAGGCCCCCGTGCTGTCGGACGGCGGTGCCGGCCGGTGCTGCGGAGCGTTCGCGTCGGCACCGGACCCGGAGTTGGCGTTGCCCGAGGAGTGGTGTCCGGAGGGTTGCTGGCCCGATCCCGGATTCCTGCGCAGTGGAGTCATGGGCTCCATGCTATCGGGAGGGGCCCGAAGCCGGAGGGCCGTGACGGCAGTTCCCCGGCCAGCCGGTCAGTCCCGCATCGCCCGGCGTGCGGAGTCGGTGCGCTGGGCGGCGTTGGCCACCTCGATGTCCGCGGAGAGGACCGTGACGCCCTGGTCCGAGGCCAGCACCGGGTTGAACCGGATCCGGGCCACCTGCGGGTGGTCGTCCTTCAGGGCGGCCACCCGGGCCAGCAGGTCCTGCAGGGCGTCCGTGTCCACGGCGGGCAGCCCCCCATAGCCGAAGAGCTTGGCGGCGGCCCGCGGAGCGCGGATCATCCGGTCCAGGTCCTGGTTGGTCAGCGGCGGCACCCGATGGACCCAGTCATCCAGCAGGTCCACGGCGTCCCCGGCGATGCCGAAGGAGACCACCGGTCCCAGGAGCGGGTCCTCGAGGGCTGTGATGGTGCAGGCCTGCCCGGAGGGGGCCATCGACTGCACCTCGAGGCCGGGGCTGCCGAAGGGCTCGAGGACCTGACGCATCTGGGCCACGTTGCGCCGCAGCGATTCGGCGTCCACGATGTTGAGCCGCACCCCGCCCAGGTCCAGGCGGTGGCGCAGGTAGGAGTCCACGGCCTTGACGGCCACGGGCCAGCCCAGCCGGTCAGCCGCGAGGACGGCCTCGTCCTCGGTGGTGAAACGGGCCGAAGGCAGCACGCGGATGCCGTAGCGTCCGAGCAGTTCCCCGGCCTCGGCCGCCGTGAGGCGGACCAGGTCGGTGCCGTGGGCGCGCGAGGCCCAGTTCTCGATGAGGTCTTCGGCGCGGTCGCGGTCGACTCCCTCGGGTTCCACGGGCACCCCGGCCTCGGCCTCCCGCCAGGCGCTGTACCAGACCAGGCGGGACAGGACGCGGGCGGCCTGTTCGGGCGAGGAGAACACGGGGACCCCGCGCTGCAGTCCCTCCTCGGTCGACGGCCCGGAGCCCCGCAGGCTGGCCGAACGGTAGGTGAGGTCCAGGACGCCGGTGAGCGAGGCCAGGACCGTGACGGAGGTTCCGCGGGAGGCCTCTTCGATCGCTGCGGCCAGCCGGTCGGCGTCGCCCACCTCCTGGTGCATGCCGGCCTGGGTGACCACCAGGAGGGCGTCCACCTCGCCGGACGCGATGGTCTCGGACACGGCGCGGCCCACCGCCCGCACCGCCTGGTCCACCACGTGGGCGGCGTCCAGGTCGGAGACGAGCACCGTGCTGGTCACGGTCAGCCCGTGGTGTTCCACGGCGTCCATCACCACGCGGTTCAGGGCCAGGGAGTTGCCGACCACGCCCACGCGGCGGCCCACCGGCAGCGGCTGGCTGGCCACGGTCTGCATCAGGTCCATGAGGTCATCGTGGTTCTCGACCTGGATGACGCCGGCCTGCTCCAGCATGGAGTCGACGGCTCCCGTGGGCGCCTGCGTGGTGCGGGTCTCGTGTCCGGGGGGCAGGCGCCGGCCCATCACATCGGAGCGTGCCACCACCACGGGCTTGGACCGGGACAGACGCCGGGTGATCCGGGAGAACTTGCGGGGATTGCCGACGGACTCGAGGTAGACGCCCACGGCCCCGGTGGCCGGATCGTCCTCGAAGTACTGCATGGCGTCGTTGCCGGAGACATCCGCGCGATTGCCCGCCGAGAGCACGGAGGACAGCCCGATGCCCCGGCGGTGCGCCGCGGCGAAGAGGGTGACACCGATGACCGCGGACTGGGAGAACAGCCCCACGGGCCCGCGCACGGGCAGGAAGGGGGACACGGAGGCGTTCAGGGACACCTCGGGCGCGGTGTTGATCAGGCCGGCGGAGGCCGGGCCGATGACGCGCATCCCGTTGGCCCTGGCCTGGCGGACCAGGGCGCGCTGGCGCACCAGGCCCTCCCGGCCGGCGTCGGCGTAGCCGGTGGTGACCACGAGCAGGCCCTTGACGCCGTGACGGGCACAGTCCTGCACCACGGCGGGGACCTCGGCCTCCGGGACGGCGATGACGGCGAGGTCCACGGGGCCCGGGACCTCCGCCAGGGTGGCGCGGGAGATCATCCCGGACACCTCCAGCGCCTCGGGGTTGATGCCGTAGACCGGCCCCGTGTACCCGCCCTCGATGATGTTCTGCAGCAGGGCGAAGCCCACGGAGCCCCATTGGCGGCTGGCGCCGATCACGGCCACGGCCTCGGGGGCGAGCAGCTCCGCCACGGACCGGGCCTCGGCGCGGTGCTCACGGGACTCCATGACGGCGCGGGACTGGGCGGTGGGGTCGATCGAGAAGGCGACGGCGACCACGCCGTCGTCGAAGTGCCGGGAGACCTCGAACCCGGTGTCCTGGAAGACGGAGAGCATCTTGCGGTTCTCCGGCAGCACCTCGGCGGTGAACCGGCGGATGCCGTTCTCGCGGGCGGCCACGGCCAGATGCTCCATCAGGATCGAGCCGATGCCCTTGCCCTGGGAGGCGTCCGAGATGTTGAAGGCCACTTCGGCCTCGAGGGGGTCGTCCAGCCGGTCGTAGCGGCCGATGCCCAGGATCTCCTCCCCGCGCAGCACCACGAACGCGACCCGGTCCCGGTAGTCCACGCGGGTGAAGCGCTCCAGCTCTTTGCGGGACAGGGAGGACTTGAAGGTGAAGAAACGCAGGTAGATGGAGTTCTGTGACTGTCCCTCGTGCATCCGCGCCAGCCCCGAGGCATCCTCGGGCCGCACCGGGCGCAGATGTGCCGTGGTGCCGTCCCGCAGGACGACATCGGCTTCCCAGTAGGCCGGATATTCGGGGGTTTTCGGCTTCTCACCCATAGGATCACAGTAGACAATTCCCGCCCCTCGCGCTGGCGCGTTCCCGTGGCAGGCTCGCGACCGACCGGCGATCGACAAGGACTTCAGAGCACCCCATGGCCCGTACCCCCAAGAAAAACTCCGCCCCGGCCGCCCAGGCGATCCCGCTGGAGCAGGAGAATATCGTGGACATCGACGTCTCCTCGGAGATGGAGACCTCGTTCCTCGAGTACGCGTATTCGGTGATCTACTCCCGCGCCCTGCCGGACGCCCGGGACGGGATGAAGCCGGTGCAGCGGCGGATCCTGTACATGATGAGCCAGATGGGCCTGCGCCCGGACAAGGGCCATGTGAAGTCCGCCCGCGTGGTCGGCGAGGTCATGGGCAAACTGCACCCGCACGGGGACACTGCGATCTATGACGCCATGGTGCGCCTGGCCCAGCCGTTCTCCCAGCGCCTGCCGTTGGTGGACGGGCACGGCAACTTCGGCTCCCTCGACGACGGCCCCGCCGCCCCGCGCTACACGGAGGCCCGGCTCGCCCCGGCCGCCCTGGCCATGACGACCTCGCTGGACGAGGACGTGGTGGACTTCGTGCCGAACTACGACAACCAGTTCCTGCAGCCCGCCGTGCTGCCCGCCGCATTCCCGAACCTGCTCGTCAACGGCGCTTCCGGTATCGCCGTCGGCATGGCCACCAACATGGCTCCGCACAACCTGCGCGAGGTGATCGCCGCGGCCCGCCACCTACTCGCCCACCCCGAGGCGACCCTGGCGGACCTCATGGAACACGTCCCCGGGCCTGATCTGCCCTCCGGCGGCCGCATCGTCGGCCTGGACGGCGTGCGTGACGCCTACGCGGCCGGGCGCGGTTCCTTCAAGATGCGCGCCAAGGTCGCCGTGGAGCAGGTGACCGCTCGCAAGACGGGCCTGGTGGTCACGGAGCTGCCCTACGGCGTCGGACCGGAGAAGGTGATCGAGAAGATCAAGGACGCCGTCAATGCGAAGAAGCTCACGGGCATCGCGGACGTCCTGGACCTGACCGACCGCAAGAACGGACTCAAGCTCGTCATCGAGCTCAAGAGCGGATTCAATCCGCAGGGCGTCCTGGCGCAGTTGTACAAGACGACGCCGCTGGAGGAGTCCTTCGGCATCAACAACGTGGCACTCGTGGACGGCCAGCCCCGCACGCTCGGCCTGCAGGAGCTGCTGCAGGTGTACGTGGACCACCGGATCGACGTGGTCCGCCGGCGCAGCGCCTACCGATTGGGCAAGAAGCAGGATCGCCTGCACCTGGTCGAGGGGTTGCTGCTGGCCCTGGTGGACATCGATGAGGTCATCCAGATCATCCGCACCTCGGATGACACGGCGGCGGCCCGGACCCGGCTGATGAGCGTCTTCGACCTGACCGAGATCCAGGCCAACCACATCCTCGAGCTGCGCCTGCGCCAGCTGACGAAGTACTCCCGGCTCGACCTCGAGACCGAGCAGGGCGAACTGCAGCAGGCGATCGCCGAGCTCGAGGCCATCCTCGCCTCGGAGCAACGGTTGCGTGACCTCGTCTCCGGTGAGCTGGCGGACGTGGCCGAGGAGTACGGCGACGACCGCCGCACGGTGCTGCTGGAGTCCGAGAACCTCGCTCCCGTCAGCGCCACCGCGGGTGCCTCCCCGGCGGCCGGTGCCGGTGCCTCCTCCCGGTCCGCCCTGCCGGGTGGCGGCGCGGACGGGCTCATGGTCCCGGACACCCCGTGCTGGGTGGTGCTCAGCACGGCGGGTCAGCTGGCCCGGACCACCGATGACACCCCGCTGGCCACGGCCGGGCGACGCCAGCGCCATGACGCCTACCGTTCGGTGGTCCCGGCGACGGCGCGGGGTGAGATCGGCGCCCTCACCTCCTCGGGGCGCATCCAGCGCGTGCAGGTCGTGGACATCCCGGCCCTGCCGGAGTCCTCCCCCGCTCCGAACCTCACCGCCGGGGTGAAGGTCAAGGACTTCCTCACCCTGCAGCGCGGCGAATCCCTCGTGGCCCTGGTTCCCCTGAACACCGTGCTCGCCCTCGGCACCCGGAACGGCATCGTCAAGCGCGTCAACCCCGAGTGGCCGCTGAACCGCGACGACTTCGACGCCATCGCGCTCAAAGGCAACGATGTGGTCGTCGGCGCCGGCACCGCCCGTGACGAGGACCAGCTGGTCTTCATCACCCGCAAGGGCCAGCTGTTGCGCTATGGCGCGTCGCTGGTGCGGCCGCAGGGCCGTACCGCCGGGGGCATGGCCGGTCTCAAGGTGGCGGGGGACGATGCCGTGATCGCCTTCTCCGCTGTCCCGGCTGACACCGTCGGTGTGGGGGCTGCGGAGGGCCACCGGGCCGTCGTCGTGACCGTGGCGACGGGTGAGGACACGCTGCCCGGGACCGTCCCGGGGTCCGTGAAGAGGACCCCGCTGGACGAGTACCCGGCGAAGGGCCGCGCCACCGGCGGGGTCCGTGCCCACCGGTTGCTCAAGGGCGAGACCCTGCTGTCCCTGGCGTGGGCCGGGGCCGAGCCCGCACTCGGGGCCTCTGCCCAGGGGGTGGCCCGGGCGCTGCCGGCCGAGTACGGTCCCCGGGACGGTTCCGGGCTGGCCATGGATCAGCTCATCGAGGCCGTCGGCGCCGGGGCCTCGCCGGCCGCGTCCGCCCCGCACGCCGAGGCTGGCGCTGCTGCCGGCGGTGCGTCCGCCGGCACTCAGCCCGAGGTCGGCGGGGCCGCTGCGGACAGCGCGGAGCAGGTGCTCTTCGGCGAGACGCTGTTCGGCGAGACGGAGGGGCGCCGAGGCCTGGCCGAGGCGCCGACGGACACCGACCCCTTCGCGGCCGGTTCCGACGCGGTGATCACCGGGGACTGACCCCTCCGGTTCCGGCCAGCTCCAGGTGCACCT
>NZ_JALDXU010000158.1:0-3505 GCF_032154715.1 Citricoccus sp.
GGCAATAGCCGAGGCCGAAGCGGACATCGACACCGAGCACCTGGTCGAGGCCGTGCTCGACCTGCCGGCCGGCGCTCGGACCCTTGCTAGCGTGCGCGCATGGCCGTCATCTACGAAACCGCCGCCACCCTCAACGGATTCCTCGCGACCGAGGACGACTCCCTGGACTGGCTCTTCCAGATCCCCGGAGAGCAGCCGGATATCTCGGACTTCATGGGCTCGGCCGCCGCCCTGGTGATGGGATCCACCACCTATGAGTGGGTGCTGGCGGTCGAGGACCTTGTGGCCCATCCGGAGAACTGGGCCTCGTCCATGGGGCGGAAACCGGTGTTCGTGTTCTCCAGCCGGGACCTGCCCGTTCCGGCCGGGGCGGACGTGCGGATTCTCGAGGGCGACGTCGGCCGGCACCTTTCCGAGATCCGGGCGGCCGCCGGCGACGGCGACCTCTGGATGATGGGCGGCGGGGGGCTGGCCGCCCAGTTCCTGGCGGCCGACGCTCTGGACCGGATCGCCATCACCGTGGCTCCGGTGACCCTGGCCCGGGGGAAGCCGTTGTTCTCGGGCGACGTGTTCTGGGATCGGCTGCGGCTGAGGTCCGCCGAGAAGGTCGGGGAGTGGGCCCGGCTCGTCTATGACATCACCCCCGGCGAGCAGGAGATGAGCCGGTCAGCCACGGTGTCCTCGTGATGTAGCGGGCGGGGCGGGTTCAGCCGATGAGAAGTCGGAAGATACCCCGCTCTATTGCAATAGTGTGTGGCACACACTACCGTGTGAGGCGTGAACGAAGAATTGGCTTCCGCCCTCGCCACCCACCGGCAGGAGCTGCGGCGTGGCACCCTCGTGGTCGCCTGCCTGCTGGCCTGCCGAACCCCTCGTTACGGGTACGCCCTACTGGAATACCTCGCGTCCGCGGGGCTGGATGCGGAGGCCAACACGCTCTATCCGCTGCTGCGCCGGCTGGAAGGCCAGGGTCTCTTGAAGGCGGAGTGGAACACGGACGAACCCCGCCCGCGCAAGTACTACAGCCTCACCGAGGACGGTGCCGGGATGGCGGACGAGCTCCGGGATGAATGGACACGACTGACAGCCAGCATGGCCACCCTCTGGAAGGAATCACCACGATGACCGCTTTGACCCGTCGCTACATCGACCAGGTCGTCGCGCATCTGCCCGATGGACAGCGCGAAGACATCTCCCGTGAGTTGACCGCCCTGATCTCGGACATGGAGGAGGAGCGGCTCGCCACCGGTGCCAGTGAGACCGCCGCGGAGCGGGACGCCCTCGAGGAACTCGGGGACCCGGCCCGGCTGGCGGCTCGGTACCGCAACACCCCGAACTACCTGATCGGGCCGGAGTTGTATCCCGTCTACGTGCGCGCGTTGCAGTGGCTGGTGCCGATGGTCCTGGGGGTTGCCCTGATCGTCAACATCGTGGTGTATTCCACAACGGAGGCCGAGGCCAACATCGGGGCCATGATCGGTCAGATCGTCGGACCGTTGATCAGCGCGCTGTTCTGGCTCCTGGGATCCGTCACCGTGTTCTTCTGGATCTTCGAACGCGCTGCCCAGCCCCGGGACAAGGCCGCCTTGGCGCGGGATGGTGCCCGGCACTGGAGCGTCGATGACCTGGAGACCGAGGTGGCGCACGCGCGGGAAGCCCGCTCCGAGGCCATCGGTGGTCTGGTCATGCTGGTGCTGCTGGCCCTGATGCCGGTGATTCCGACCACGTTCTTCTACGTGGGCCACCTGAACGACGGCGGACCGTTCGTCAACCAGGACCTGTGGTCCTTCTGGTTGCCGGCCTACTACGTCCTCCTCGCCATGGAGGCGGTGCTGGGCATCTGGACGATTGTCCGGGGCCGGACCACGCGGCTTCGGCTGGCAGCCAGGGCCGCCCTCGACGTGGTGGCAGGCGTGTTCCTCACCATGCTGGTCCTGACGCAGCAGGTCATCGACCCGGCGATCAACTCCGGCATCCTCCAGAACTCGGGCGCCACGGACTGGGTGGACGTGCTCTATCTGGTGGTGATCTGGGGAGTCGCCTTCTGGGACCTGTATGTCTGTGTGCAGTACTGGCGGACTCTGGGCATGGCCGAGCGCCAGGTCACGGCTGAATAACAGCCGGCCGCGCGCGGCGGGTACTCATGGACTCCGATCCCACTCAGATGGCGGTCAGGTGCCGTTCAGGCGGTCGCAAGGTTGCGATTTAATAACGAGTGTGTACCTTTAAGTAACGGTCCGATAACCCCAGCGGATGTCGGACGGTGACCCACTCCAGCCTGTGAAGGCCACGGGGGCAGGCGCCGTCCGGATCCGGGGACCGCCGTGTGTACACCGTCGTCAATCAAGGTATGAATCCATGAACTACCCCACCCGCCGTGACCGCCTCGCCGCCGAGCTGAAGGCCCGCCGGTCCCGCCAGCGCCGCTCCCTGACCGTCGGCGCCCTCGGCGTGACCACCGCCGCCGGCGCCCTGCTGGCCGGGGTGGCCCCCGCCTCCGCCAACGATGGTTCTCAGCAGGCATCGTCCTACCAGGACTGGAGCTACCAGGGTGAGTCGACCGGCTCGGCCTCCTCCACGTCCTCATCGTCCAGCTCTGCCTCGGACTACTCCAGCGCCTCGGCCGGATCCTCGAGCGAGGGTGCCACCTACCAGCTGGCCTCCTACTCCTCGTCGTCCGGCTCCTTCGGCGCAGCGGCGGACTGGGCTGTCTCCACCGCCAATGACTCCTCTGTGGGGTACACCTACGGCGGCAACGGGCCGTCCGCCTATGACTGCTCCGGATTCACCCAGAGCGCCTTCGCTCAGGCCGGCGTGGACATCCCGCGAACCTCGGGCGCGCAGTACTCCGGGGCTAACCAATATGTGGGGTTGGACGAGCTGCAGGTCGGTGACCTGGTGTTCTGGTCCAACAACGGGTCGGCCTCCGGCATCTACCACGTGGCCGTCTACGTGGGTGACGGAAAGATCGCCCACGCCCGCAACTACACCGAGGGTGTCTCCGTCACCGACGTGGACTACAGCCCCTGGAACATGATGGGCACGGCCGCCCGGTACTGATCCCCAAGCCGACTTTGCGGGCAGTAGTTGGGGGTGCGACGCACCCCCAACTACTGCCCGCAAAGTGGTTAACCGAACCGCTGGCTGCGCAGCAGCTCGTCGGCCCGGCGGGCCACATCGGCCTGCTGGGTGGATAGGGTCGTCACCAAGCGCCGCACGTGGCGGACGCGGGCCTCCCACGCCTCACCGCGCTGCTCGCGGCGCGGCAACCGTTCCAGGGCGTCCACCTCGCGCCAGGCGGTGACCAGCGCGGACTCATAGAGCCGCTGGTCGGCCTGCTCGGCGCGGCCGCCGCTCGCCGAGTCCAGGCCCAGCACCGCGACCATATCCAGCCGGGACAGGTCCAGACCCAGGGCCAGCTGCTCGAGATCGGACCGCAGTCCGGCCAGTTGGCGGCGGACCGCGGCGGTGCCCACCCGGCGCCGGCCGGCCTCCATCACGGCCA
>NZ_JALDXU010000002.1:0-89565 GCF_032154715.1 Citricoccus sp.
TGCCGTCCAGCGGCGCCGTGACAGGTCAGCGGCCGCTGGTTCCCGTACCGCTCGGCCCTCCGTCGGTACCGTCGGTACCGTCGTCGCCGTTGGTTCCGTCGGCGTTGCCGGCGCCGTCCCCACGGCTCGGGGAGCCGGCGTCGATGGCCCTGGCCTTGCGGAACACCATCAGCATGGCGACCACGACGACGAGGACGCCGCCGATGGCCACCGGCCAGACCCAGCCGGCGACAGGTCCGGCGGGTGCCTGGCTGTTCTCGGCCGTGGCCTCGCCGGACGCCGGGTCGGTGGCCGCGGTGCCGGGTTCGGCGGTTGCCGCCGTAGTCGCGGGATCCGTGGCGGCGGTGCCGCCATCCTCGGCCGGGGAGCCGGCGCCATCGGTGGCGGTCCCGGCGCCATCGGCGCCCGTGCCGTCCTCACCCGGGGAGGCGTCCGAGGAGACCGGCGCGTCCGGGTTCGGCACCCCACAGTCCTCCGGGGCTGCCGATTCGGGTGCGGCCGGGTCCTCCAGCGTGAACTCGTAGCCTTTTTCCTCGGAGTGGCCGTCGGAATACACGACGCGGTAGTCCACCGTGTATTCGCCGTTGGGCAGGCCCTCGCACAAAGCGGCGGTGAGACTCGGGCCAGTGACCTCGGCTTCGCCGTCCTGCCACTGGTGGCCGTCCTCGTCCGTGACCGTCACGAGGTTCTGAATGCCCTGGCCGGTGGTCAGGTTGCCGGAGAATTCCAGGCCGATCTCGGCCGGGGTCTCGAGGACGGCGGTGCCGGCAGCCGGGGTGGCGGACAGCAGCTGATCGTGTGCCGCCGCCGGGGAGGCGGTGGCCAGGATGAGGAGCGCGGCGGTGGGCCGCCGTGCCAGCCCCCATGCCGCGGGCGCGCCGGGAGTGCGGGGTTCGTGCAGGAGTGGTTGTTCTGTGCGTGGTCATGGTGTCCTTCACAGCCCGCGCCGTGAACGGCACTGGGCAGGGGTCTGTCGGGTGGAGGGTGGGGCTTGCCTGGCGGAGGATCAGGGGAGGATCAGGCGGCCAGGGCGAACTCCGGCGGACCGCGCAGACGCTGTGACGCCAGCAGCACCTCATCCGGACGTCGCGCCACCCGGACAGCGCGGACGGCCACCCGGCGGACGGGCACGTCTGGGACCCACCGGGCCAGCCGAGCGCCCGGGGACCGCAGGACGAGCCCGACGGCGAGTGCCCCCACCCGCGCCGCGAGCAGTTCCCCGCGGCGCAGGACCAGGACGGTCCCGACGGCGGGCAGCACGTGGGCGAGCACCATCGCGGCGGAGAGCGTAGTGAGGGCGTCGTCGGCGACAGCGGGGCTGGGCACACCGACCAGGGAGCCGGCGCCGAGATCGCCGGACTGGTGGGCCTGGTCTGCGGACCCCGGATGGCCTACTTGTCCTGCATGGCCCGCCGCCGCCCTAAGCCTGCTGAGTGCGCCGGCATCGGCGGGCACGGCGGCGATGGAGTAGAGCCAGTGGAAGAGCAATTGGCTGGCGCCCACCCCGGAGGCCAGGCGCCACCAGGACAGCCGGCGCCCGGCCAGCGCGGTGCAGAGGGGGCCGGCCAGCGCGAGGGTGAGGATCCAGACGATCGGTGCCGGACCGGCGTCGTGCAGGTGAGCTGGAAGATTGCCGTGCGCGGGCAGATCAGCCGAGCGCGTGGAAACGGACGCAACGGTGTGGGATCCTGCGGCCCAGAGGGTGGCGACGACGGCGGCCGCCCAGCCGCGCAGTAGGCGGGCGTGGCCGCGCACCGGGGTGGCGCGGGGCGCCGGGTACCGAGCAGGGTCTGTGTCCACCGTGCACCTCCCGGGCGTCGAGCGCTTGGACCGTCCTCTATGCTACGAAGATTCTACCGGCTGTAGAAAACTGCGAGACCGGGCGGACGAGGGCCCGGGGCGCCAAGGTGTTAACCGACGAAGGCGCCCCACCGAGTGGAGCGCCTTCGTCGATGGCCGGGTGGCCGGACCTGTGGGGGCCCTGGCCGGGGCCGTTCTGGATCACTTGCCGGTGGCAGCAGCCTTCAGCTTGGAGCCAGCGGAGATCTTGACCGAGTGGCCGGCCGGGATCTGGATGGTCTCACCGGTCTGCGGGTTGCGGCCGGTGCGGGCGGCGCGATCGGTGCGCTCGACGGCGAGCCAGCCGGGGATGGTGACCTTCTCGCCCTTGGAGACCTGGGCGGAGAAGATCTCGAAGACGGCATCCAGCACGCCGTTCACGGCGGCCTGGGAGTTGCCGGTCTTCTCGGCGGCGGCGGCGACAAGTTCACTGCGGTTCATAGCCATGTGTCCTCCTGGACTTCGATGGTGGTTTCCGTTGGCCCGAACCGGTCAGATCCGGGCACGTGCTTCGAAAGCTACCACCCGACAGCGCGGAAACACGCCGTGGAAGCCTGCAAACACGCGGATTCTGGGCGAATTTCCACAAATTTCCGCCTTCGGGGGCCCTCCTAGCGGCAACGGGCCCTCTCCGCAGGGGAGAGAGCCCTTCGACCCAGGGGGCCAGGCCACGGTGGCCCAGGCCTGCCGGGCGGTGGTCGCGGCCGGTCAGGAGGTGCGCCCCGAAAGGCCATCTAGAGGGTTGCCGGCACCAGGGACGGAGAACGGCCGAAGGGGTGGGAGACCCAACGGTCTGCCACCCCTTCGGATGGTGTGTTTGGCGCCGGGAGGCACCGTCACCGGGCCAGCGGCCGGCGGGTTGTCACCGGGTAGACGTCACCAGGACGACTTGGTGATGCCCGGCAGCTCGCCACGGTGGGCCATGTCACGGAAACGGACACGGGAGATGCCGAACTTCTGGAAGGTACCGCGCGGGCGGCCGTCGATGGCATCGCGGTTGCGGACGCGGACCGGCGAGGCGTTGCGGGGCAGCTTCTGCAGGCCCACGCGGGCGGCCTCGCGCGCTTCGTCAGAAGCGTTCGGGTCGACCAGGGTCTTCTTCAGCTCCAGGCGCTTCTCGGCATAGCGGGCAACGATGACCTTACGCTGCTCGTTCTTGGCAATCATGGACTTCTTAGCCATGCCTCAGCGCTCCTCTCGAAATTCGACGTGCTGGCGTGCGACCGGATCGTACTTCTTGAGCACGATGCGGTCCGGGGTGTTGCGGCGGTTCTTGCGGGTCACGTAGGTGTACCCGGTGCCGGCGGTGGACTTCAGCTTGATGATGGGACGTACGTCCTTGTCCTTGGCCATGTCAGAGCTTCACTCCCTTGGCGAGCAGGTCGGCGATGACGGCGTCGATACCGCGCACGTCAATGGTCTTGATGCCCTTGGCGGACAGGGTCAGCGTCACGTTGCGGCGCAGGGACGGAACCCAGTAGGTCTTCTTCTGGATGTTCGGGTCGAACCGGCGCTTGGTGCGACGGTGCGAGTGGGAAATGCTGTGGCCGAAACCTGGCCCAGCCCCGGTTACCTGGCAGTTTGCTGCCATGATCACTCCTCGTTGCAAGTAGTAGTAAAAGAACGGGCGGAACCCGTTGTGAAGCCTCCGGACGAACCGGGCGCTCCACGAGTCCCGCCACCAGTTGTGACACCGCGCTCTTACTGCGACTTTCCGAAGGGGTAACCAGGCTGGGTGAGATCCAACCGAAGTGCCCTATATCGCGGGGGAAGACGGTGAGTCCCCAGCCGGCGCCGGTGAAGGCTGGCCGGAGATCCGGTTACGGGAAGCACGTTGTTTTCCGATGTCCTGGCGACCCCTGCCGAACAGGGGCACACCACAACTCAACGCGGCTTAACGCCGTTCCATCTTAGGGCACAGTCCCGCATCGTTCAAACCGGAGGAGCGGCGCTGGTCAGCCGGGCGGGCGCCGGTCAGCCAGGGTGAGACCAGACGGGCGCACCGGGGGCCGGTCAGGCAGGTCGGGGCTGGTCATTCGCCAGGGCTGGATCCCGGAAGACCCAGTGGTCCGGGTCCAGGTGCGCGAGAATTTTGGAGCCGATCCGACCGAGGTCGGCCAGATCGCGGTCATCCAGGCTGTCCAGCAACCGCGCGCGCACGCTGGCCACGTGGTGGGGGGCCAGCCGGACGATCTCAGCCATCCCTCCCTCCGTGATGACGGCCATGGTGACGCGGGCGTCCTCGCTCGAGGGGTTACGTCGCATGAGGCCACGACCCTCGAGCTTGCGGGCCACATGGGACAGCCGTGACAGGGAGGAGTTCGTGCGGGCGGCCAGCTCGCTCATCGGCAACGCCTCGGCGCTCTCGGAGAGCATGGCCAGCACCTGGTACTCGAAGAAGCTGACGGTGCCCTCCACCTGAAGGTCGGCCTCCAGCGTGGGCATGAGCTGCATGTGGGTGGCCACGAGGGTCAGCCAGGCCCGGCGCTCCGCGGCGGACAGCCAGCGGACGCCGTCAAGGCCGGTCTCCGCGGAGGAGTCCGCGCCCGGGTCCGCCTGAACAGAATCTCTCACGGAGTCCATGGTGCCATGGTGCCATTCCGCCGGCCGTGCCCGGCACGCATCACGCCACGTGAACATCCTGGTTCGACTTGGTTCGCCATGGTCCGCGCTGGTTCGCACGTGTTCGCATTCGTCCGCGCAGGCCCGCCGTCGCGGTACATCAGGCATGCTGGTGGACGGGAGTGTTCCCTGACACGTCACGATGGACACCCCACCACGCCCGCCGGCCAGTACCAGGAGAGTCGATGACCATTCTGCCCGTGACCCCTGACCCGTCCATCAGTGAGGACCTGCTGGCCGCCGGCCGCAAGGCCTACGACCTCGACCGCGAGCACGTGTTCCACTCGTGGAGCGCCCAGCGGACCATCACGCCGATGACGGTCGTCAAGACCGAGGGCCCGTACATCTGGGACGGGCAGGGCCACCAGCTCATCGACTTCTCCTGCCAACTGATCAACACGAACATCGGCCACTCCCATCCGAAGGTCGTGGCCGCCATCCAGGAGCAGGCCGCGGACATCGCCACCATCAACCCTGCCCACGTCAACGCCGCCCGGTCCGAGGCGGCCCGGCTCGTGGCGGACCTGGCACCCGGGGACCTGAACCATGTGTTCTTCACGAACGCCGGGGCGGACGCCGTGGAGCACGCCGTCCGGATGGCCCGGGTCCACACGGGCCGGCCCAAGGTGCTGTCCGCCTACCGCGCGTACCACGGGGGCACGGACCTGGCCTTCGCCCTGACCGCCGATCCCCGGCGGAATCCCGTCGACACGGCGACGGCCGGCGTCGCGCATTTCATGCCCTCCTATCCGTACCGCAGCTACTTCAACGCGGCCACCGAGCAGGAGGAGTCCGAGCGCGCCCTGGCGCACCTGGAGCAGACCATCCTGCTGGAGGGGCCGCAGTCGATCGCGGCGGTGATCCTGGAGTCCGTCCCCGGCACGGCGGGGATCTATGTGCCTCCGGCGGGGTACCTGCAAGGCGTGCGGGAGCTGACACGCACGTACGGCATCCTCTTCATCGCGGACGAGGTCATGGTGGGCTTCGGCCGCACCGGCCAGTGGTTCGCGGTCAACCACTGGGGCGTGGAGCCGGACCTGCTGACCTTCGCCAAGGGCGTGAATTCCGGTTACGTGCCACTCGGCGGGGTCGCCCTCTCGGACGCGGTCTACGAGACCTTCGCCGAGACCCCCTACCCCGGCGGACTGACGTACTCCGGCCACCCGCTGGCCTGTGCCGCGGCTGTGGCCACGTTGACCGCGATGCAGGACGAGGGCATGGTGGCCAACGCGGCACGGCTGGGTGAGGAGATCATCGGACCGCGCCTGCGGGAGATCTTCGAGGCGCACCCCTGCGTGGGAGACGTCCGCGGTCTCGGCGCCTTCTGGGCCGTGGAGCTGGTGAAGAATCGGGAGACCAAGGAGCCCATGGCTACCTATGGCGGTTCCTCGCCCGAGATGAATGAGCTCGTGGCCGAGTGCAAGAAGCTCGGTCTTCTGCCGTTCCAGAACATGAACCGCATCCACGTGGCGCCTCCGCTGAATGCCCCGGACGAGGTGGTGCGCCACGGACTGGACATCCTGGACCAGGCGCTGGCCGTCACCGACCGGTACGTCACCGGCTGATCCGGCGACCGGCCGACGGGCCGGGGCGCAGCAGCGGCGGCAGTACCCCCATCAGCACCGCGATCACGAGGGCGGTGGCACCGGTGATCCACCAGGCCACGTCCGTGGCCACCAGGACGTGGGCGATGAACGCCACGCAGCCGGCCAGCAACAGCCCCATCCCGGCCAGGCAGATCCGCACCACGCGGTCCCCGAGCGCCACGGTGCGGTTCTTGACGAGCCGGCCGAAGAAGCGCCGGTGGATCACCACGGGCAGCAGCATCAGGACGGTCAACAGCACCGCCGTCACGAGCAGCGCCAGGTACCACCCCTGGAGGTGGCTGGCGACCTCCGCGAACCGGGCCTGGAACGGCAGCGTCATCAGGAACGCCGTGACGATCTGCGTCCCGGTCTGCATCACCCGCAACTCCTGGAGCAGGTCACTCCAGTTGCGGTCCAGCTTCTCCCCCGGCGTCTCATGCCGGAAGGCCGTCTCCGGGGAGCCGTTCTCATCGGCCTGCGCCGGGGATTCCCTCTCTCCGGCTGGCTCGGGGCCGAGTTCCGCGCGGCTCACGGAATCTCCCAGCGCACCTCGTCAGGGGACTTGTCCTCGCGCCAGCCACGCCACGAGGCCTGGCGGACCCGGCCGGAACGGGTCCGGCCGGCCAGCGACACCTCACCCACCAGGGACGGGGTGACCCACCAGGCGTCGGACCGGTCCCCGGCGGGCACGTCCGGCACCGGCGGGGTCTTGCGGTGCAGGCGCCGCAACCGGGACTCGGCCTCTGCCAGCTGGGTCGCCGAGAATCCGGTCCCCACGCGCCCGGCGTAGCGCAGCTCACCCTCCTCGTCCGGGACGGCCACCAGCAGGGAGCCGATCCCGCCCGACCGTCCTCCCCTGCCCTCCCGGGCCCCGATGACCACGACCTCCTGGTGCTGTTGCAGCTTCAGCTTGATCCAGGCGGAGCCGCGCCGCCCCGGCAGGTACAGCGAGTCCGTCCTCTTGGCGACCACGCCCTCGAGCCCGAGATCGCGGCTGGCCCGCTGGGCCCGGGCGAGCGTCCCGCGGTATCCCGGAGGCACGGACACCACGTCTCCGTTGCCGACGCCGGCCTCCAGGATCTCTCGACGCTCACCGTAGGGGGTGCGTAAGAGGGAACGGATGTGCCGTCCCGAGCCGCCCGGCGGCCCCAACTGGAGGACGTCGAACACCAGATACCGCAGTTCGATGTCCTCCGCATCGACGGTGGCCCCGTCGGTCTGACGGGTCCGTCCGGTCCGGCTGGACCGGTCCTGACGCCGCATTCCCCGGCTGGTGCGGCCGCTGACCTCCTGGAGCAGTCCGAAGTCCGGCCGGCCCTGGCCGTCCAGGGCCACCACCTCCCCGTCGAGTACCGCCCCGCCGTACTCCTCCGCCGGTCCGGTGAGCAGCTCGGTGAGTTCCTGCAGGGAGGGGTAGTCGGCCGTCAGATCCTTGCCGTTGCGGCTGGCCAGGACGACCTGTCCGGGCGACACCCCGGCCAGGAGGCGGTAGCCGTCCCACTTCATCTCGTAGGACCAGTCCTCGTCCGCCGTGAGGTCGGAGGGCTGACCGGCGGTAGCCAGCATCGGAGCGGGCAGGTCTGCCACCGTGAAAGCGGAGTCCTCTGAACCTTTCGCCGCAGGTTTCCCGGTGGCCTCCTCCGCGGGTTTCCTGGCTGGTTTCGCAGCAGGTTTCCCCGCAGGTTCCCCGGTGGCCTCCGATGCGGGTGGTGTGGGGTTCGCCTCCGGCTGGTCCTGCATGAGGTGGAGCAGCCAGTTGTCCTCCCCGCCCATGCCGAGGGCGTTGATGAGGGCGTAGCGCCGCTGCACCCCGCCGAGGCCGCCGTCCGGCCGCCCGGACAGCACCGCGATGACCTCCTTGCCCTCCCGCCACTTCTCGATCTCGATGGTCCCGGCGTCCCAGATGGTGACCTCCCCGGCGCCATACTCGCCCTTCGCGATGGTGCCCTCGAAGGTGCCGTACTCCAGGGGGTGGTCCTCGGTCTGGACGGCCAGCCGGTTGGTCTCGGTGTCCAGGGGTGGCCCCTTGGGCACCGCCCAGGACACGAGCACCCCGGAGTGCTCGAGCCGGAAGTCCCAGTGCAGGCGCCGGGCGTGGTGTTCCTGGATGACGAAGGTCGGCCGCTCGTCTTTCCCGAGCTGCCGCTCCGCCGGCGCCTCCTCCGGCACCGGCTCGGCCGTCTTGGTCGCATCCCGCATGGACCGGTACTTCGCCAGGCGGTCGATCGCGGCGCCGGTGCCTGCGCTGCGGGCGTCTGTGCCGTCCGGCACCCAGCCGAGGGGAGCCAGGGGGTCCTGGCCGTCGGCGACCCGCTCCAGCACCTCCCCGAGCTCCAGGTGCTTGAGGTCTGGGTCGTCCAATTCCGCCCAGCTGCGCGGCGCGGCCACCCGGGGCCGGTCCCGCCCCCGCAGCGAGTAGGGAGCCACGGTGGTCTTGGACCGGTAGTTCTGGCTCCAGTCCACGAACACCTTGCCGGCGCGGCTGGCCTTGCGCATGCTCGAGATGACCTCGTCCGGGTGATCGGCCTCGAGCGCCCGAGCCAGCTCGTGGGCCACGGCGCTGATGGCGTCCGCGTTGTGCTGGCCGTCCAGAGCGGCGTAGAGGTGGATTCCCTTGGATCCCGAGGTCACGGGGAAGGACTCCATGCCCATGTCCGCGAGGATGTCCCGGCACCAGCGCGCCACCTCGGCACAGTCGGCCAGGCCCACCCCCTCCCCCGGATCCAGGTCCAGCACCAGGCGGTCCGGATTGCGAGGCTGTCCGTTCCGCCCGAAGCGCCACTGGGGGGTGTGCAGTTCCAGGGCGGCGACCTGGGCGAACCAGGCCAGCACGGCCGGCTCGTTGGCCAGCGGATAGGTGTTGGTGTGATCGGAGTGCTCGATCCTGCCGGTCGGGATCCAGGACGGCGCCGAGTCCTCCAGGTCCTTGCGGAAGAACACCTGTCCGGGCTGCTCCGCCGTCCCCACGCCGTCCACCCACCGCTTGCGGGTGACCGGGCGATGGGCCACCTGCGGTATGAGCACGTCCGCCACCGCGAGGAAGTACTGCATGATCTCGGCCTTGGTGGTGCCGGTGGCCGGGTAGAGCACCTTGTCGAGGCTGGAGACGGAGAGCTGGTGTTCACCGACGGTGTAGGTCTGCCGCGCGGATCGTGCCATGTGAACCCTCCCGCAACGGTCGATCGGGGCCTAGGCTGGCCTCCATGCGAGCCGTTTGGTCTGGATCTATTACCTTCGGACTGGTGAACGTCCCTGTCAAGGCGTATTCGGCGACGAAGAGACATGATGTCGCCCTGCACCAGGTCCACGATGCCGATGGCGGGCGGATCCGCTACCAGCGGCGATGCGAGGTGTGCGGGAAGAAGATCGACTACGAACACATCGACAAGGCCTATGAGGACGGCGAGCAGACGGTGGTGCTGACGGACGAGGACTTCGAGTCCCTGCCGGAGACCCAGAACGACGAGATCGAGGTGGTGCAGTTCGTCCCCTCGGACCAGATCGATCCCCTCACGCTCGGCAAGAGCTACTTCCTGGAACCCCAGGGCAAGTCCCCCAAGTCCTATCTGTTGCTGCGGCAGGCCCTGGAGGACACCGACCGCACCGCCGTGGTGACGTTCTCCCTGCGGCAGAAGACCCGCCTGGGGGTGCTGCGGGTCCAGGACCGGATCCTGGTGCTGCAGTCCATGCACTGGGCCGATGAGGTCCGCGAGGTGGACTTTCCCGCCGTCCGGTCCCGCGCCAAGATCGGCGCCAAGGAGAAGAAGCTGGCGTCGGCGCTGGTGGACCAGTTCGCCTCCGACTTCACGCCGGAGGACTTCGTGGACTCCTATCAGGTCGAGTTGCGCCAGCTCATCGACGCGAAGCTCGAGCAGGGCGAGGCCCTGGACACCGAGGCCACGTTCGGCGAGCGTCCGGACGAGTCGGACGGCGGGGACACCGGCGAGGACGCCGAGGTCATCGACCTGATGCAGGCCCTGAAGGCCTCCCTGGACAAGAAGCGGGGTGGCCGCAAGACCGCAGCGAAGAAGTCCCGATCCACGTCCGGGACCAAGGCGTCGGGAACGGAGAAGCCCGACTCGAAGGCGTCGAGTTCGAAGACGTCCGGAGGCCGGAAGACAGGTGCGAAGAAGTCCGGCTCGGCCGGCAAGAAGCCGACGAAGTCCAGCGCGACGTCCGAAGAGAAGTCCGGCTCCCGCCGCCGCAAGAGCGCCTGAGATGGCCCGGCTGCGGAGGTCGACGCCGGGCACCGGGGGCTACACCCGGCGCCGGGCGGGCACGGGGTTCAGTTACCGTGGTGCCAACGGGCACCGGATCACCAACGCCGCCACCCTCGAACGCCTCCGGGCCCTGGCCGTCCCGCCCGCGTGGACGGACGTCTGGTTGGCCGCGGATCCCCAGGCGCACATCCAGGCCACCGGGGTGGACGACGCCGGCCGGACCCAGTACCTCTACCATCCCCAGTGGCGTGCCCGGCGCGATGCCGAGAAGTACGAGCGGGCGCTGTCCTTCGCCGAGGCCCTGCCCGCGCTCCGCCGCCAGGTGACCCGGGACCTTCGCCCTGCCGCTGCGGCCGGCGCGAACGGGGACGCGGCGGGCCGGCGTCGGACGCTGGCGGCCGCCGTGCGGCTGATGGACCGGACAGCCTTGCGGATCGGCGGCTCCGAACACACGGGACAGCTGGAGGCCTTCGGGGCCACCACCCTGCAGCGCCGGCATGTGGACGTCCATGTTCCCCACGTGCACCTGGTGTTCCGCGGCAAGTCCGGCAGTGCGTGGGACGTGACGGTCAAGGACCCGGACCTGGCGGACTTCTTTGACGGCATCCCAGCCACCCCGCGCACCGCGCCGGCGGTGGCGTACCCCGTCAGAGCCGGCCGGCGCCGCCAGTGGAAGGGCGTGACGGCGGCGGAGGTGAATGACTACCTCAAGGACCTGGCCGGGCTGGAGTTCACCGCCAAGGACTTCCGCACGTGGCAGGGGACCGTGGCGGCGGCGCGATCCCTGGCCCGGTCCCACCGGGCCGGAGTGAGCGGCCCGGAGGCGGTCAAGATCGCCGTGCAGGCCGCGGCCGAACTGCTCCACAACACGCCCACCGTCGCCCGGGAGTCCTACGTGGACCCCCGGGTGGTGGACCTGTTCGAGCGCGGACGGGTAATGGACCTGGACCGTCAGCCGGACCGGGCGCTGCTGCAACTGCTCACCGGCGGTGACTAGTGGTTGCGCAGCTTCTCGATCAGCTCGTCTTTGCGGAGATCGGAGTAGCCGGAGAGGTCGAGTTCCTTGGCGCGGTCCTTCAGCTCCTCGACGGTCCAGTCGTCATAGGAGCCGGACTCGCCGCCGCGCTCACCCACCTCGGACCGGCTGTCCCGGGCGGCGGCATTCGAGATCCGGGCCGCCTTCTCCTTGCTGGCCCCGTCCTCGCGGAGGGATTCGTACATCTCCTCGTCCTTGATCTGCGGGGCGTCGGATTCCTTGGATGCATTCTTCTTGGCCATGCGGCCAGTCTGCTCCCGGCGAGCGGTCCGTTTCAACAGCTCGCTGATTGTTGAACAATGCATTGCCATGATTGTTGAACAACCTGTAGTGTTCCCACAGATTCGATCGGTGACCGGCATCACGCGCCCCCTGGAAGGACCACATGAAGGAACCCATGCAGGACCCCGCCCTCGCGAACGCCCCCACCGCGCGGAAACGGCGGCCGAGGAACGCCCAACGCACGGCCCTGCTCGGTGCCCTGTTCCTCATGGCGACCAGCGCCATCGGTCCGGGCTTCATCACCCAGACCACCACGTTCACCGTCCAGCTCGGCGCTGCCTTCGCCTTCGCCATCCTGATCTCGATCCTCGTGGACATCGCCGTCCAGCTGAACGTCTGGCGCATCATCGGCATCTCCGGACTGCGCGCCCAGGAACTCGGCAACAAGGTCCTGCCGGGCATCGGCTGGGTGCTCGCGGTCCTGGTCTTCGCGGGTGGTCTGGTCTTCAACATCGGCAACATCGCCGGAACCGGCCTGGGCGCCAATGCCATGCTCGGCGTGGACCCGAAGATCGGCGGCCTGGTCTCCGCGGTGGTCGCCATCCTGATCTTCCTGTCCAAGCGGGCCGGCATGGCCCTGGACCGGATCGTCGTGATGCTCGGTGCCGTGATGATCCTGCTCATGCTCTACGTGGCCGTCGTCGCCGCGCCACCCGTCGGCGAGGCCCTGAAGAACACGGTCATGCCGGAGACCGTGGACATCCTGGTCATCACCACCCTGGTGGGCGGCACCGTGGGCGGCTACATCACCTACGCCGGTGCTCACCGCATGATCGATTCGGGCATCCGCGGCCCGGGCGCCGTGAAGGAGATCACCCGCACCTCCGTCCTCGGCATCATCGTCACCGGCGTCATGCGGGTGCTGCTGTTCCTGGCGATCCTCGGTGTGGTGGCCGGCGGCGTGGCCCTGACGAGTGACAACCAGGCGGCTGAGGCCTTCCAGCACGCCGCCGGCGAGATCGGGCTGCGGATGTTCGGCGTGATCCTGTGGGCCGCCTCGGTGACCTCGGTGATCGGCGCCTCCTACACCTCGGTCTCCTTCATCACCAGGACGGACGGCAGCCCCCGCCGCCGCAACCTGCTCACCGTGGCCTTCATCGCCGTCTGCGCCGTGATCTACGCCTTCCTGGGCCAGGCGCCCCAGACCCTGCTGGTGTTCGCGGGGGCGTTCAACGGCCTCATCCTGCCCATCGGCTTCGCCGTGCTGCTGTGGGTCGCCCTGCGCCGCCGGGACCTGCTGGGCGGCTACCGCTACCCCGTCTGGCTCATCGTCATCGGGGTGATGGCCTGGCTGGTGACCGTGTTCCTCGCCGTCTACTCCTTCGCCCCCGCCATCGACCTGCTGACCGGGGCCTGAACCGCATGAGCGAGAACCTGTCCACCCTCTCCCCCGCCGAGGCCCGGGCGCGCTTCCGCGCCGGGCTGGTGCGGCCGACGTCGGGCATCTCCGCCGGGTATGCCCAGGCCAACCTGATCATCGTTCCGGCGTCCCACGCCTTCGACCTGCTGCTGTTCGCCCAGCGCAATCCCAAGCCCATGCCCCTGCTCGGCGTGCTCGACGCCGGCCAGGTCACCTCGGGCCTGCTGGCCGGCGGTGACATCCGCACGGACGTCCCGCGGTACGTGGTCTACGAGGACGGGGTGCCGGTGGCGGAACCCACCGAGATCACCGACTGGTGGCGGGACGACCTCGTGACGTTCATCGTCGGCTGCTCCTTCACCTTCGAGGCGGCACTGGTGGCCGGCGGCGTGCCGGTGGCCCACCAACAGCAGGGGGTGAACGTGCCGATGTACCGCACCTCGACCCGGTGCGCCCCGGCCGGGAACCTGGCCGGGCCCCTGGTCGTCTCGATGCGGCCGGTCCCGGCGTCCCAGGTGGCCGACGCCGTCCGGATCACCTCCCGCTATCCCGCGGTCCATGGGGCACCCGTGCACGTGGGGTCGCCGCACGAACTCGGGATCACGGACCTGTCCCGGCCGGACTTCGGCGATCCTGTTCAGATCCCGGCCGGGCATATCCCGGTCTTCTGGGCCTGCGGGGTGACCCCGCAGGCGGCCGTCATGGAGTCGCGGCCCCCGCTGGCGATCGGCCACGCGCCCGGCCACATGCTCATCACCGATGCGCGGGACTCCGACTACCTGGTGCCCTGACCCGGGTCAGCGCCCCCAGCGGTCCAGGTGGCCCAACAGTTCTGCCTCGGCGGTGTCCAGATACGTCCGCAGGGCGGCGGCTGCCTCCTCGCGGCGGCCGTCCCGCAGCATCCGGACCAGGTCACGGTTGTGCTCGGCGTACCCCGAATGGAAATCGGGGGCATCGGACATCCGGTAGAACACCAGCCGCATCCGGGCCAGCGTCCGGTCCATGACCGTGGACAGGGTCGGCGAGCCGGCCATCGCCACGATCACCCCGTGCAGCTGCTGATTCGCGTCCGCCATGCCGGGGACGTCACCGGCCGCGAGCGCGTCGAGCGCGCGCCCGACGATCTCGTCCAGCTCGGCCAGCGCCGGAGCGGTCAGCTCTCCCCAGAGCAGGGCGGCCGGCTCGATCATCCGGCGGATCCGATAGATCTCGCGGATGTCCTCCGCATCCGGCTTGGCCACGAAGACCCCGCGGTTGGGCACGCGTTCGACGATCAGCTCCTCCGCGAGCGTCCCGAAGGCCTCGCGCAGGGTGTTCCGGGAGACGGCCAGCTCGGTGGCGAGGGCCTGCTCCGCCAGCTTGGCCCCGGGCAACAACTCACCGCGGGAGATCCTGGCCCGCAGGAGGTGCGCGGCCCACGCCCCCGTGTGCGCGTGCGCGGCCCGCGCCGTGGGTGCCGGGGCTGGGGCTGGGGCTGGGGCTGACGGCTCAGTCAAGGCGACCCAGCTCCTGCCCACGTTCCACCGGATCACCCGGCGTGAGTCCGGCACGGGCGAAGACACCGGCCGCCGGCGCGGGCACGGCCGTCTCCATCTTCATCGCCTCCAGCACCACCAGATCCTCCCCGGCGGCCACCTCGGCCCCGTCCTCCACGAGCCACGTCACCACGGTGCCGTTCATCGGGGCGGGGACGACGCCGGCCCGTTCCCCTGAGGGGGCGGGTCCCGGCCCGCCGTCGGTCCCCGTGGCGTCACCGTTGCCGCTGCTGTTGCCGCCACTGCGCAGGGCACGCACCAGTTCGGCGGGCAGGCCGAGGCTGACGGCCTTGCCGTCCACGGTCACGGTCATCTCGGTGCGTTCGGCTCCGGGGGCGGCGGCGGCCAGATAGGGCGAGGCCTCCAGCTCGGCGGCGAAGGTGGACTCGATCCAGGTCGTGTGGACGCCGAGACTGTCCTGCGAGGTGAAATCCGGGTGGTCCAGAACGGCCTGGTGGAACGGGACCACCGTCGGCAGGCCACGGACGGCCAGTTCGCGCAGAGCCGTCCGCGCCCGCCGGAGGGCCTGCTGGCGGTCCTCCCCCCAGACGATGAGCTTGGCCAGCAGCGAGTCGTACTCGGCCGGAACGGTGGATCCCGAGCGCACTCCGGTGTCCACGCGGATCCCTGCACCGGTGGGCGCCTCGAAGGCCTCGACCGTTCCCGGGCAGGGCAAAAAGCCCAGGGCCGGGTCCTCGGCGTTGAGCCGGAACTCGAGGGCATGGCCGCGCGGGGCCGGGTCCTCGCTCAGAGAGAGCCGCTCCCCCGCGGCGATCCGGAACTGTTCACGGACCAGGTCCACGCCGGTGGTCGCCTCGGTGACGGGGTGCTCCACCTGGAGGCGGGTGTTGACCTCGAGGAAGGAGATCAGTCCGTCCGGGGCCACCAGGTACTCGACGGTCCCGGCGCCGGTGTACCCGGCCTCGCGGCAGATGGCCTTCGCGGAGGCATGGATGCGCTCGAGCTGCTCCGTAGTCAGGAACGGGGCCGGGGCCTCCTCCACGAGCTTCTGGTTCCTGCGTTGCAGGGAGCAGTCCCGGGTACCGGCCACCACCACGGTGCCATGGGTGTCCGCCAGCACCTGCGCCTCCACGTGCCGCGGCTTCTCCAGAAACCGTTCCACGAAGCACTCGCCGCGACCGAAGGCCGCCACGGCCTCCCGCACGGCGGAGTCGAAGGCGGACTCCACCTCCTCCATCCGGCGCACGATCTTCAGACCGCGGCCCCCACCACCGAAGGCGGCCTTGATGGCCACGGGCAGGCCGTGCTCCTCGGCGAAGGCCCGCACCTGGGCGGCGTCCTCTGCCGGCCCATCGGTTCCCGGGACCAGGGGTGCCCCGGCGGCCACGGCGATCCTCCGGGCCGAGACCTTGTCCCCGAGAGCACGGATCGCCGCCGGGGACGGACCGATCCAGGTCAACCCGGCCTCCATCACGGCCTCGGCGAAGTCCGCGTTCTCGGACAGGAAGCCGTAGCCCGGGTGCACGGCGTCGGCCCCGGAGCGCCGGGCGATCTCCAGCAGCCTGCCGATGTCCAGGTAGGTGTCCGCGGCAGAGGTGCCCTCCAGCGCATAGGCCTCGTCAGCGAGGTGCACGTGCAGCGCGTCCGCATCCGGATCCGAGTACACGGCCACGGAGGTGAGGCCGGCATCCGTGCAGGCGCGGGCCACGCGCACGGCGATCTCCCCGCGGTTGGCGATCAGGACCTTGGTCAGGGTTGCGTGTGGGCTCATGGATCAATCCTCTCGGGGACGGTCTCCGAGGAGACGGTCGCGGGCGGGGTGGTCTGGGGCGGGGCGGCCTGGGTCGGGGTGGTCAGCACGAACCGGACGTGCGCCCCGGGGGGCAGCTGCGCGGCCAGGGTCAGGTCCTCCGGGAGCACGACCCCGATCACGGGGTAGCCGCCGGTGACGGGGTGATCGGCCAGGAACAGCACGGGCAGCCCGGACGGTGGCACCTGCAGCGCACCGGTCACGGCTCCCTCGCTGGCCAATTCGCCATCCCGCCTCCGTTCCAGGGGTTTGCCGGCCTGCGCCGTCCCGCCCTCGGACACGGCGAGCCGCACGCCGATGCGGTTGGATTGGTCCGTCACGAGCCAGTCCTGGCCGGCCAGCCGGTCCAGCCCTGCCGGGCCGAACCAGTCGTCGCGGGGTCCGGGGACCACCCGCAACACGGTCGTCGCCTCGGCCCGCGGCATCGGGCGCAACGGCGCTTCAGCGTTCCCGACGGCGGCATAGCGCGGGCCCGCGCCCGCCGGGACCTCGGTGCCGGCGACCAGCGGTGCGGGCCCGAGCCCGGACAGGGAGTCCGTCGAGCGGCTGCCGAGCACGACGTCGGCCTCCAGTCCTCCGCGCACGGCCACGTAGGTGCGCAGCCCGGCCGTGGGCTCGCCGATCTCGAGGGTCTCTCCGTCATAGAGGGCGAAGGGCGCCCGATGGGCCACGGCCCGGTCGGACGGCAGCCCGCCTGCGACGGCCGTGATGACCGCCGGGGTCTCGGCACCGGTCAGCGCCAGGACCTGGTGTCCGCGTGCGCGCAACCGCAGTCCGCCGAGCAGCGTCTCGATCACGGCCGCTCCCGGGGCGTTGCCCACGACTCGGTTCGCCTGTCGGGCCGAGTCTGCGTCTGCGGCACCGGCGGCGGAGACCCCGAGGTCGCCCTGTCCCGGACGGCCCTGGTCTTGGATGAGCGACTGCAGCCCGGGGTGTTCGATGACCACCGCTGGGCCGGTGCCGGTCGCCGCGGTGCCGGCCGGCGTCGTACCGGGGTCACTGTTTCCCGCCGGTCCGATGCGCGCCTGCTCCCGGACCGCCCGGTAGCGGACGCGGTCCCCCGGGGCCACCAGCGCGGGCGCCGGACGGTCCAGGTCCCACAGGATGGCGTTGGTGCGGCCGATCAGTTGCCAGCCGCCCGGGGAGGACCGGGGGTAGACGGCGGAGAAGCGTCCGGCCAGGGCCACCGAACCGGCCGGGACCGTGGTGCGGGGGCTGTCGCGGCGGGGGATGTCCAGGACGCGGCCATCCGCTGGGTGGTCGACCAGGTGGTCCGCTCGGCTGGCCGCCGGCTGGTCCGCCGGCCCGTCCGCCGGCACCAGGTAGGTGAATCCGGGAGCGAAGCCGCCGAAGGCTCCGATCCAGTCGGTCCCGGTGTGCCAGCAGATGAGTCCGTCCCGGCCCAGGCCGGTCAGGTTGCCGACCTCGTCCAGGTCCTCGCCGTCGTAGACGACCTCGATCTCCACCAGACCGCCCGCCTGCAGATCACCCTCCACCGGGCCCCACGTGCGCAGGACCTCCACGGCAGACAGGGCCGCCCCGCGATGGGAGAAGGACAGCGCCAGGGTCTCGGCGGCGGCCAAGACCTCGACCTGGCCTGGCAAGGGATCGGAGGCGAGACGGGCGCGCATCGCCACCACGTCGGCCAGGGACCCGCATTCGAGGAGGAAGGCCCGGGTGCCGGACCAGCGGACACCGCGCGGGGTTGCGTCTGCCACCGCGCGGTGGGTGCCGGGTGCGGTTCCGCTCACGCGAAGGAACCGATCCGCACCCCGGCCCCCTCGAGGCCGGCCCGGACGGCGGCCGCCATGGCCACCGCCCCGGGGGTGTCACTGTGGACGCAGATGCTGGCCGCCTCCACCCGGATCTCCGTGCCGTCCACCGCGGTCAGTGTTCCCTCGGTGGCGAGCCGGACCATGCGTTCGGTGATCAGCTGCTCGTCCTGGAGGACGGCGCCGGGCTCACGGCGGGAGACCAGGGTCCCCTCCGGGGTGTAGGCCCGGTCGGCGAAAGCCTCCGTCACCACGCGCATCCCCTCGGCCGAGGCCATCTCGGCGGCCACCGCCCCGGGCAGCAGGAGGAGCGGCAGCTCGGGATCGTAGGCCTTGACGGCGTCCACCACGGCGCGGGCATGCACCGTGTGGTGGACGATCGTGTTGTACAGGGCGCCGTGGGGCTTGACGTACCGGACGGCGGCCCCGGCCGCACGGGCCATCGCCTCCAGGGCACCGATCTGGTACAGGACGTCGTCGGCCAGTTCAGTGGGCGAGCAGTCCAGGAACCGGCGGCCGAAGCCGGCCAGATCCCGGTAGGCCACATGCGCGCCGACCGTGATCCCCGCCGCCGCGGCATCCCGGCAGGTCTGCGCTATGACCGACGGGTCGCCGCCGTGGAAGCCACAGGCGACGTTCGCGGAGGACACCGAGCGGAAGATCGCGGCGTCGTCGCCCAGGGTGTACGAGCCGAAGGACTCGCCGACGTCACTGTTCAGGTCGATCTGTGCTGTGCTGCCCTGTGCGTTCACGGTGGTGACCTCCGTCTCTCTTCATGGTCACCCCAGCATGCCCCACAGCCACCGATTGTTCAACAATCCGACCCTGTGGGGCAGCTCAGGATCCACCGATCGGCGCCGTGAACTCGTCAGTGAACGCCGGGGCCGTCCTCAGGAATGCGGCACGACGACGGCGCGGCCGGAGACCTTCCCGTCCACCAGGGCCCGGTAGGCCTCGAGGGCCCGGTCCATGGGGTAGGTCGTGTACATCGGCTTCACCTGCCCGGCCTTGAACAGGTCGACCACCTCGTAGAGCTCCTCGATGGTGCCCCAGTAGGTGCTGGTCAGCTCCACCTCGTAGGGGGCCGTGAAGAAGGACCAGTCATAGGAGCCTCCGGCGATCCCGACGATCGTGCAGCGGCCCTGACGTGCCGTGGAGCCCATCGCGGTCCTCACGGTCGGCCCGACGCCCACGAAATCGAACGCGGCGTCCACGCCCTTGCCCCCGGTGAGCTCGCGGATGCGCTCGACCTGGCCCTCGCCACCCGGCACGGTGACAGCCCCCAGCTTCTCCGCCTCGGCCATGGCCTCCGGCTTCATGTCCGTGGCGATGATGGTGGCACCCGTGAGGGCCTTGAGGATCTGCACGCCGAGCAGACCGAGGCCCCCCAGGCCGATGACCAGGGCGTACTTGCCGCCACCGTTGAGGTGCGGCAGAGCCAGCTTGATCGCGTGGTACGGAGTCAGCGCGGCGTCGGAGAGGGAGGCGGCCGCGACAGGATCGGCGTCCCCCAACGGGACCAGGTTGCGGGCGGGTACGCGCACGTACTCGGCCATGCCGCCGTCGCGCCCCAGGCCGACGCCCAGGTATGGCATCGTGGCCGCGTTCTCGCAGTAGGTGTCCTGGCCGCGCGAGCACGCCCGGCAGTGCTGGCACCCGATGGGCCCGTAGACGAGGTAGGCGTCTCCCTTGTTCAGGCCGTCCACGCCAGGGCCGAGTTCCTCGATCCAGCCGGAGTTCTCGTGGCCCAGGGTGAAAGCCGGGGGAACGGCGCCCGGGGCTCCCTCGGTGAAGTCCTGGAAGATCGCCACGTCGGAGTGACAGGCTCCGGCTCCGGCCACCTTGAGCAGGACCTCGCCGGGACCGGGAACCGGCTTCTCCACGTCCTTGAGCTCGGGGAAGGTCTGGTAGTTCTCAAACACGACGGCACGCACGGGTCCTCCTGGAAAGCGGGCTTGGCATGGTCCGGTGACCACTATCCGAGTCCTACACGCCGCCGACAGCACGGCGCAAGGGTTCCTCTCACTCCGCGATACCAGCCGTGGAGGCCGTGCCCGTCAGAGCCAGGGGGCGCGGGCCCTGCCCTCGCGCCGCAGGTCCGCCACCGATGCCGCTCCCATGAGCATCATCGCCACCCGGGTCTCCTCGGCGAGCAGCTCGATGGCCCGTTCTACGCCCTGCCGCCCGCCGGCCATGAGGCCGTACAGGTAGGCCCGGCCGATGAGGGTGAAGTCCGCCCCCAGTGCCAGTGCCGCCACGATGTCCGATCCGGTGAGGATGCCGGAGTCCAGGATGATCTCCACGTCCGGTCCGGCCTCGGCGCGCACCTCGGACAAGGCCTTGAGGGACACGGGAGCCCGGTCAAGCTGGCGGCCGCCGTGATTGGAGACCACGAGCCCATCGGCTCCGGCGTCCAGCGAGCGCCGGGTGTCCTCCGCGGTCAGCACGCCCTTGACGAACAGCCGGCCGGGCCACACGCTGCGGATCCACTCCAGGTCCTGGATGGACAGGGTGGGGTCGAACATGCTGCTGATGATCGCGGGCAGGTCCTGCGCCGAGGTGCTGAGCGAGGCGAAGGACAGCGGGTCGGTGGTCAGGAAGTTGAACCACCACTCGGGCCGGTGGCTGGCATCCAGCACCGTCTTGAGGCTCAGCCGGGGCGGGATGGTCATGCCGTTGCGCACGTCCCGCAGCCGGTTCCCCGCCACCGGGGTGTCCACCGTGACCAGCAGCGTTCCGAAACCGGCCGCCGTCGCGCGCTCGATCAGGTCCAGCGACCGCTGCCGGTCCTTCCAGAGGTACAGCTGGAACCACCGGGTGCCCGGGGTTCCGTGCAGTCGGGTCCCGACGGCGTCGCTCACCTCGGCGACCTGCTCCAGTGAGCGGGTGCCCATGGTGGAGAGCGTAAAAGGGATCCCCGCGGCGGCCGCCGCGGCCGCGTCCTCACCCTCAGCGTGCATGAACCGGGTGAAGCCCGTGGGGGCGATGCCGAAGGGCAGCGCCGAGGTGGCTCCGGCGATGGGCGTGCTCAGGTCCGCCGCGGCGGTGCCGTGCAGGATCCGCGGCAGCAGTTCCGTGGCGGCGAAGGCCTCCCGCGTGCGCCGGGCCGTCAGCTCCTGACCGGCAGCACCGTCCACGTAGTCGAAGGCCGGGCGCGGGGTGCGCCGCTGCGCGATGGTCCGCAGATCGTCGATGTCCGCGGCGCGGGCCAGCCGGGCGGCCCGGCGGTCCAGTCCGGGGCGGCCGAACTGCATCAAGGGCCGCAACTCGGAGATCCGGGGGAACTGCCGTCTCATCAGGTCCTTCCGTTCAGGCTGGGTACTCAGGCCGGTTACTCAGGCCGGGTAGAGGGGATTGTGGCCGTCGGCCACCCGCTCGGACTCGCGCACCGGCCCCGGGGCGGTCCCCTGCCCGAAGGGCGAGCCGCCGAGCTCCTCGCGCCCGTGCTCGGTGAGCCAGCCGCCCAGATCGGGGCCCCGCGGCACGATCCCGGTCGGGTTGATGTCCCGGTGCACCTCGTAGTAGTGGCTCTTGATCTGCGTGAAGTCGATCGTGTCCCCGAAGCCGGGCGTCTGGAACAGGTCCCGGGCGTACCCCCACAGCGCCGGCATCTCGTCCAGTTTGTTGCGGTTGCACTTGAAGTGACCGTGGTAGACGGGGTCGAAGCGGGCCAGGGTGGTGAAGAGCCGCACGTCGGCCTCGGTGATGGTGTCCCCCATCAGGTACCGTCGGTCCCTCAGCCGCTCCTCGAGCCAGTCCATGGCCGTCCAGAGACGCTCATAGGCGGAGTCGTAGGCGTCCTGGGAACCGGCGAAGCCGCAGCGGTACACGCCGTTGTTGACCTCGGTGAAGATGCGGGTGACCACCTCGCGCATTTCCGGCAGCTGCTCCTTCGGCACCAGGTCCGGTGCGCCCTCACGGTGGTGTTCCTTCCACTGGGTGGAGAAGTCGAGGGTCATCTGCGGGTAGTCGTTGGTCACCACGGCGCCCGTGGGGATGTCCACGATCGCCGGGACGGTGATGCCGCGAGGGTAACCGGGGAAGCGCCGGTAGTAATTCTCCTGGAGGCGCTCGGTGCCCAGGACGGGGTCCTTGCCGCCGGGATCCAGATCGAAGGTCCAGGACCGCTCATCATGGGTGGGGCCCGGGGTGCCGAGGGAGAGGACGTCCTCCAGGCCCAGGAGCCGGCGCACGATGATGGTGCGGTTGGCCCAGGGACAGGCCCGGGCGGCCACCAGACGGTAGCGGCCGGGTTCCACCGGCCAGGCCTCTGCGCCGTCCGTCAGCCCGCCCCGCGCCCGGCCGATCTGGTCACCGGCGACCCGCGGAGCGGCCAGTGCGGCGGCCGGGTCAGCGACGATCCGGTCCTGGATGTAATTGGTGTCCCGGGTGAATTCCTGCCCGGCCATCACGTAGCTGCCCTGTCGGTTCTCGTTCTGGTCCATACACTGAGCCTATGGCCTCCACCTCACCCCTCCCAGCACCTCTGCCGGAGCAGTCGCCGGCCTCCGCGCCCGCACCACAGGCGGACTCGCACCTGACGACGTCCGTCCTGGCGGACAACCCCTCGGGCATGACACTGGAGGGCACCAACACCTATCTGGTCGGGGATCCTGACGCCGAGACCGTGGTCCTGGTGGACCCGGGTCCCGCGGAGGGTGCCGAGCAGCACCTCGAGGCCGTGCTCGAGGCCGCCGGTGGCCGCCGGGTCGAGCTGATCCTCGTGACCCATCACCACGGGGACCACACCGGCGCCGTGGACCTCTTCGCCGCGCACACCGGGGCGCCGGTGCGCGGCGGCTCCCCGGACTGGGCGCGCGGCGGGGCACCCCTGGTGCCGGGCGAGCGGATCCCGGCGGCCGGCGTCGTGATCACCGCCTGGCACACGCCCGGCCACACCGCGGATTCCTACTCCTTCGCCCTGCCCGACGACGGCGCGGCCGGCTCGGTGCTGACCGGGGACACGGTGCTGGGCCGGGGGACGACGGTGATCGACCACCCGGACGGCACGCTCGCGGACTACCTCCACTCGCTGGAGACCCTCATCGCCCTCGGGGACGCCACGGTGCTGCCGGCCCACGGTCCCGTCCTGCCGTCCATGGCGCAGGTCGGGGCGATCTACCGCAACCACCGGCGGCAGCGCCTGGATCAGGCACGCCAGGCGCTGGCGGGCCTGGAGGAGGGGCAGCGGCACACGTCCTCGATCGACGAGCTCGCCCGGCTGCTCTCCCACACCGTGTACCCGGACATCGACGAACGGGTGCGACCCGCCGCCGTCAAGTCCCTGTCCGCCCAGTTGGCCTACCTGGAGACCGAGGTCTGACGAGGACTGACATCGGCCGCTGCCGAGAGTGTCCAGACTGTGATCTCCCGCGCCGCCGATCTGCCGTCATTCACGGCGTGTGCGCGAATATCATGGGATGCGGAGGGCCCACCACCTCCACCCCCACCTCCCGAGTACTTTTCGGCAGTCGGACGACAGTCCTGAAGCAAGGCGGACCACGTGGCAGAACAACTCGATGAACGCTCACTCCAGCAGGACGAGTTCGTCCCGGTCGGCGCCTCACCCCGGGGCACCGGCCAGACGATCCTGATCACCGGTGCCACCGCCGGGCTGGGTGCGGAATTCGCCCGCCAGCTCGCCGGTCAGGGCCACCACCTCGTGATCACCTCCCGCAACCCCCACCAGCTGGTCGCCAAGGCACGAGGTCTCGAGGCCCAGTACGGCATCAGCGTGGAGACCCTCACCACGGACCTGTCCACCGCGGAGGGCGTTGAG
This sequence comes from Citricoccus sp., assembly GCF_032154715.1. Classification (GTDB taxonomy): domain Bacteria; phylum Actinomycetota; class Actinomycetes; order Actinomycetales; family Micrococcaceae; genus Citricoccus. The sequence continues at coordinate 23,803 of NZ_JALDXU010000002.1, forward strand.
GTGGTGGCCGCGCGGTTGCGCCAACGCGAGCAGCCCATCACCATGCTGGTGAACAACGCCGGCTCCGGACTGGCCACCGAGTTCCACGCCAGTGAGGCGGAAGACGAACTGGCCATGCTCAAGCTGCTCGTCGAGGCACCGATGCTGCTCTCCCACGCCGCCATCCAGGCCTTCCTGGCCCGCGGTGGCGGCCGGGTCATCAACGTCTCCTCCGTGGCCGGCTTCCTCCCCGAGGGCAGCTACGGCGCCGCGAAGGCCTGGTCCATCAGCTTCAGCCGATGGGCCAACACCCGGTACAAGCCGGACGGAGTCACCATCACGGCCCTCTGCCCGGGACCGGTGCGGACCGAGTTCCACACCCGGGCCGGCATCGACACCTCCAAGAGGCCCAAATGGGCCTGGATGGACGCCGAGGACGTGGTGCGCGAGGGCCTGACCGCCGCCGCCGAGGGCCGGAGTGTGTGCATCCCCTCCCGCCGGTATCGTTCCCTCATGACGGCCGCCCGGTTCAGCCCGGATGCCGTGGTGGAGCGGTTCAGCCGGATCGAGCCCAAGGCCACCTAGCCCCTGACGACGAGAGAAGGACTGACCATGACCATTCTCGTCGGTTACACGGCCAGCAAGGAATCCAGGGCCGCACTCGAGGAGGCCATCCGCATCGCCCGGTTGACCCATGAGGGCCTGCTGGTGGTCAACGCGGGTCCCGGCGGGGAGCACCAGCACGGCTCCATGGTCACCGAGGACCAGCAGCTGGAACTCCAGAGCCTCCTGGACTCCACCGGCCTGTCCGCCGAGTTCCGCCAGTACGCCCGTGGCCGCTCGACGGTGGATGAGCTCAAAGACGTGGCGGACGAGGTCCAGCCCTCCGTCGTGGTCATCGGCCTCAAGCGCCGCGGCACCTTCGGCCGCTTCGTCATGGGTTCCGTCTCGGACGGGCTGCTCAAGGAGCTCGACCAACCCGTGCTCTGTGTGAAGGAGAATCCCGCCAAGCCCTCCGGCGTGGTCCGCGATGCACCGTCCAAGGACATCACCGCCGTCCCGGAGCCGCGGCCTCTGGAGGAAATCCCGGACAACTCCGATGCCACGGACGTCACTGACTCGGCCAGTACCGACACCGGCCCTCGGCGTTAACCTGACGGCCCGGCTGATCCGGCCGGTCCGGACGGGTCGCATGGGCCGGCTGTCCAGCAGGCCCGAAGACCGGCAGACCGCGTCCCCGGGCACCAGGCCTCGCGCTATCGGGCGGACACCATGGTCAGCGGCGAGGGATTGCCGCGGGTGGCGGTGAGGGTGAAGCTGGCGGTCCCGGGCAGATACCTGTCATCGGAGGCCTCGACCGGGGCGCCCGTGCGGGTGAAGGCCCGGCGGCGCACCCGGAGCAGCGGCGTCCCCACCGGGACCTGAAGCAGGCCGGCATCATCCTGGTCAGCGCCGATGGCGTCGATGGTCCGGGTGGCATGGTGGATGTCCACCCCGGATTCGATCAGCCGCTGATAGATGGACCCGGAGTCCGTGTCGAAGGACAGGACATGCTGCCCCACCTCGAGGGGGTAATTGAGGCGCTCGACCATGGCCGGCGCCCCGTCCAGGAGTCGCAGGCGGAAGACCGAGACCACCGGGGCGCCGACGTCCAGTTCCAGCGACGCGGCGAGAGCGGGCCACGCCGGGCCGCGGGTGACGGTCTGGGTGGCCTGCCCCGGCTCGAAGCCCGATTGACGGCACCACTCGGAGTAGGAGATCACCCCGTCGAAGGATTGGGTGGGGACATCGTCCAGAACAGTCGACCTCCGTCCCCGGCCGGAGGTGATCAGCCCCTCGGTGCGCAGCGTGGCCATGGCCTGGCGGACCGGCCCGCGGGAGGAATTGAACCGTTCGCAGAGCTCGGATTCCGAGGGCAGCGGGTCTCCCGGAACGAACTCCTTGCGGTGGATGGCACTCCGGAGATAGGCGGCGATCTCCTCATGTTGCTGACGTGCGGCAGTCGTCGTCACTTCGGGCTCCCCCTCGAGCTCAGCAGGGTCCGGCGAAGATGCCGGCGGCCCCGGGTGCGGTGGTCACGTGGGTTCCTCGAGTGGCGTTGTCTCGCCGTCCAGGAGGCTGGCCCACGAATGAAGCCTATCTATACATCATCGAAACGCGCTATAGGGCCATCATATCCCGATCACCGAGTGTCCACCGGCGAGGCTGAAACGGCCTTCAGACTGGGGTTTTCTCGAGGGTGTCCATCCGGTGAACAGTCGTCAAACTTGTCTATATATGGTCATTCTGGCGTCCCAGCGTCCCTACGATCATTTGTATGGACAACTCCTCCGACCTCCTCGTGATCGGCTCCGGGATCATCGGTCTCGCCACGGCATACCGCGCGCACCAACAGGGCCAGATCGTCCGCGTGATCGACAGCAACGACCGTCCCGTCGGGGCCTCGATTCAGAACTTCGGCCATGCCTGCTTCACCGGCCAGGACGACCTCATCCAGCCCGTCGCCGAGCGAGCGCGGTCCGGCTGGCTCGAGGCCGCCCGCGAGGTCGGGTTCTGGGCCGCTGAATCCGGCACCCATGTCCCGGCCATGACCGAGCTCGAGCATCAGGTGCTCCGCGAGTTCGCCGAGCACCGCGGCCCGGAACAGGTCCGTCTCCTCGCGCGTGACGACGTGGCCGGACGCATCGGACATCCTGGCCTACCGGCGATCGGGGGCGCCCACCTCCCCCTGGACCTGCGGGTGAATCCCCGCGAGGTGGCTCCTGCCGTGGCCCGCTGGTTGTCCGCCCGGGGCGTCGACTTCGTCTGGGAGACCCGGGTCACCGCCCTCGCGGACGGGAGCGTGCAGACCAGCCGCGGCGACTACACGGCCCGGCAGGTCGTGGCGTGCCCCGGAGACCAGCTCGGGCAGCTCTTCCCCGAGGTGGCAGCACGCCATGGAGTACGCGTGTGCACCCTGGTCATGTCCCTCATCGAGCGGCCCGCGGCCGTTCCGGCGGACCTGGCGTTGCTCACGGGTACCTCACTGGCCCGGTACGACGGCTTCGGCGCCATGCCCTCCAGCGGCGCCTTGCGCCGTGAACTCGTCGAGCGGGAGCCCGACCTCGTGGGGTGCATCGCCAACCTCATGGTCACCGGCATCCCGGACGGCCTCCTCATCGGGGACAGCCATGCCTATGCGCACAGTCCGGAGCCCTTCATCGACGAGGACGTGGCCCGCCTCCTCCTCGACCGTGCCGGCGCGATCCTGGGCATCGAGACGCCGGTGGTCCGGCAGCGGTGGCTCGGACGGTATGCCGACAGCGCCTCGACCAACCTCATCCTCGAGCGTCCCGACGATCGCACCACCGTTGCCGTGGTGACGTCCGGCATCGGTATGACCCTCTCCTTCGGCATCGCCGACCTCATCCTCTCCGGAGAGTCCGTCCCCGGATTCTGACGGTTCCATCCCCCAGTTTTCCGACTGTTTCCGACCCCGAAAGGCACCCCATGAAGAACGCCCGCCGTAGCTCCCGCACCCTCCGCACCGCCGTGATCGCCGCCACTGCGGCGGCCTCCCTTCCCGTTCTCGCCGCCTGTGGCTCATCAGGGCCCACCGAGACCCTGACCTTCGCCGCCATACCGGCCGAATCCTCCGCCTCGCTGGAGAGCGACTATTCCAACATCGCTCAGCTGATCGAACAGGAGACCGGGATCAACGTCGAGTTCCAGAACGCCTCCGACTACGCGGCCGTCATCGAGGGCCAGCGCGCGGGCCAGATCGACATCGCCTCCTATGGCCCCTTCTCCTACGTGATCGCCAAGGATTCCGGCGTGAACCTCAGTCCGGTCGCCGCCCCCACCAGCGACCAGGACCAGGCACCGGCCTACACCTCACTGGCCTACGTGGCCGCGGACTCGGACATCCAGGACCTGGCGGATCTGCAGGGCAAGAAGGTCTGCTTCGTGGACGTCGCCTCCACCTCGGGGTATCTGGTGCCCATGAAGGGGCTGCTGGACGAGGGCATCGACCTCGACGCCGATCTCGAAGCAGTCCTGGCCGGCGGACACGATGCCTCCCTGTTGTCCTTGGATTCGGGTGCCTGCGAGGCCGCCTTCGCCCACGACACCATGCTGAACACGCTGGTCACCTCCGGTCAGGTCGAGGAGGGCGCCGTGCGCCCCGTGTGGGAGTCGGAGCCGATCACCGAGGATCCGATCGCCCTGAACCTCGACACGATCGAACCCGACGTGGCCGAGCAGATCACCACCGCCATCCGCGATATGGGCAACAAGCCGGCACTGGTGGAGGCCGGCATCTGCACCTCGGAAGACGAGTGCGAGTTGCCCGAGGAGATCGAGTACGGCTACCTGCCCGTCGATGACTCCGATTTCGATGCCATCCGCGAGATCTGCGCCGCCACCGACGCAGACGCCTGCCACAGCGTCAACTGACAGGATCCCGGCCATGCTTGCCCAGAACACCACCCTGGACCGCGCCGCCCGCCATCTCGACTCGGCCCCAGGCACCGCCGTCCGTCTGCAGAACGTGACCAAGGACTTCGGAGGCGGGGTGCTCGGCCTCGACGATGTCTCCCTTGAGTTCAACACCGGGGCCATCACCGCACTGCTGGGCTTGTCCGGTTCCGGCAAGTCCACCCTGCTCCGGCATCTCAACGGACTGCAGCGGCCTTCCGCCGGCACCGTCTGCGTCCTCGACCAGGATGTGGCCTCCCTGCGCGGCGACTCCCTGCGGTCACTCCGCCGCGAGGTCGGGGTGATCTTTCAGCACTTCAACCTCATCGGGCCCATGTCCGTGCTGGAGAATGTGTGCACCGGACGTCTGGGGTCTCTGAAGGGCCCCCGGCTGTCCTTGATGATGTACCCGAAGGCGGTGCGTCATGAGGCTCTGGACAAGTTGGATCGCGTGGGCCTGGCCGATCGTGCCTTCCAGCGTGCCGACACCTTGTCCGGCGGGCAGCAGCAGCGTGTGGCCATCGCCCGGGCACTGATGCAGCACCCCCGGATCCTCCTCGCCGACGAGCCGGTGGCCTCGCTGGACCCGGTCTCGGCCCGCGAGGTCATGTCCCTGCTCCAGGAGATCTCGGCCGAGAACCGCCTGACGGTCATCACCTCACTGCACCAGGTCCAGCTCGCCGTCGATGTCGCCGAGCGCATCGTCGGGCTGCGCAGCGGCAGGGTCGTGCTGGATCAGTCCACCGAGGGGTTGGACGCCGCGGAGGTCTCACAGATCTACTCCAGCGTGTCCGGCGTCGGACCGGGCGGCCCTGCGCACGGAGGCCACGCATGAACACCGTGACCGCACCGGCACCTCCCGTCGACCTCCCTCGCCGGCCCGCACCGAAGCCGAAGAATGTAGCCCCCGCCGTGGTCCTGATAGCGCTGCTGGCGGCCGGGATCTGGTCGGTGGACGCGGTGGGCATCAATGTCCAGGCCATCGCCAGCTCCCTGGACAATGCCGTGGCCTTCACTCAGCGGATGTTCCCGCTGGACTTCCCTCCGCTGGCGGAGACCATGGGGATGGTCCTCGAGACCCTCGCCATCGTGTTCCTGGCGACCTTCCTCTCCGTCGTCCTGTCCGTTCCGCTGGCCCTGGCCGCGGCCCGGGCCACTGCCACGGGACGCCTCTCCCAGGGGATCGCACGCACGCTGATCGTCCTGGCCCGGGCCGTCCCCGACCTGGTGTTGGCGATCGTGTTCCTGCGCCTGTTCGGTCTGGGCGCCACCGCAGGAATCCTCGCCATGGGCATCCATTCGGTGGGCATGATCGCCAAGTTGTACGCCGACGCCATCGAGGAGCTCGACGACGGCCCGCGGGAATCGATCGAAGCTGCCGGCGGGCATCGCCGCCAGCAGATCGCCGCGGCCATCCCGCAGGTGCTCCTGCCGCAGATGGTGGCCACGGCACTGCACCGCTTCGACATCAACCTGCGGACCTCCGTGCTGCTCGGCTACGTCGGTGTGGGCGGCATCGGCCTCGCCATCGCGGACGCGCTGCGGACTCTGGACTACCAGCGGGGAATGGCACTGGCCTTGCTCGTGCTCGGCCTGTGCATCGCCATCGAACTGCTCTCCGGTGCCATCCGGGCCGCGATCATGAAACGATCCGGTCGCGCGGTGACTGGGGGCACCTGGTCTGACAAGCTCTTCGCCGCCGGCGCCACCGGTGCTGATCGTGCGGCCGGCGCGCGTGCCACGGTGCGGCTGACTCCCCCCTGGACGGCCGCACGCGCCCAGCGGTTCCTCTCCGGTGCGCTCATCCTCGTTCTGTTGGCCGCCTCCCTCTGGCGGGTCGACATCTCCCCGGAAACCCTGTGGCAGGGGCTGCTGTCCCTGCCCGAGACCCTCGGCCTGTTCCTGCCGCCCTCCGCCGGTGGCACGTGGGACAGCCTGATGGAGCAGTTGCTGCTCACCGTCCAGATCGCGTTGGCCTCCACCCTGATCGGTGCGGTACTGGCTGTGCCGATCGGCATCCTGGCCGCCAACAACGTGGTCGCCAATCAGGCCGTCAGGACCTTCTTCCGCGTCCTGATCGTGGTGGTGCGGGGCATCCCGGAGCTGATCCTGGCCATCATCTTCGTGGTCATCTCCGGACTCGGCGGCGTGGCTGGCACCCTGGCCCTGGCCGTGGGCGCGGTGGGTCTGCTCTCCAAGCTCGTGGCCGACTCCCTGGAGGAGACCGATACCGAGGTCCAGGACGCCATGCGCACCGCCGGGGCCTCTGAGGCGCAGGTCTTCTTCGCCGCGACGCTCCGGCAGGCCGCTCCGGCGTTCATCGCCCACACGATGTACCTGCTGGACTCCAATATCCGCGCCGCCACCCTCCTCGGTGTCGTCGGCGCCGGCGGCATCGGTTTCCTGCTCCTGAATGCCTCCCGCGTGAATCAGTTCGACGTGGTGACCCTGATCCTGATCCTCATGGTCGTGGTGGTCCTGGCGGTCGAGGCCCTGTCCATGTGGTTGCGCCGGGCCGTCCGCTGATGACCCCTGCAGACACCCCGAATCCACCCCCACCAGAAAGTGAGAACACCATGATTGAACTCGCCATCTTCGACATGGCCGGCACCACCGTCAACGACCGAGACGAGGTCTATCGAGTCCTGCGCGCATCGACCGAGCGTTTCGGCGCGCAGTACTCGGATGAGGAATTCCAGCAGTGGATGGGCACCGAGAAACGCTGGGCCATCAGGAACCTGTTGCAGCTCGGCGGGCTGGAAGCCCACGAGTCCCTCGTCGAGGAGGCCTGGATGTGGTTCCGTGCCGAACTGCGCCGAACCTACACCGAGCAGCCCCCGGTGGCGCTGGCCGGAGTCGAGCAGGCCTTGCGAGACCTCAAGGAGCGCGGCGTCAAGATCGGCCTGACCACCGGCTTCTCCCGCGAGATCACCGATCTGGTCCTGGACGCGATCGGCTGGAGCGGGTCCGGAATCATCGATCTGTCCGTCGCCGGTGACGAGGTCCCGGCCGGCCGTCCCGAGCCGTTCCTGATCCAGGCCGTGATGGAACGCCTCGGGGTGTCCGAGGCCGCGGCCGTGATCAGCGCCGGTGACACCGCCGCGGACGTGGAATCGGCCCGACGCGCGGGCGTCACCTCCATCGGCGTGCTCACCGGGCACCTGTCCCGCGCCGACTTCGAAGCGCTGGGAGCCGACCTCATCCTCGCATCCGTGGCGGACCTGCCCGCGCATATCGTGATGTCCGGAGCCTCTCGGTGAGGGAGGCGGCCACGGCCGTCCTCTGGCGCGGCGGCGCGGAATTCCAGTCCGTCCAGGTGCCGATGCCCCAGCCTGGCCCCGGAGAGACCCTGGTGCGGCTCACGGCTGCCACCGTCTGCGGCTCGGACCGGCACACCGTCAGCGGGCGCCGTTCCTCGGCCTGCCCCTCTGTGCTGGGGCACGAGGGCGTGGGAGTGGTCCTCTCCACGCGAGGTGGTCACACCGTCCAGGGCTCACCCCTGCGTCAGGGTGACCGTGTGGTCTTCGGCGTCACGAGTTCCTGCGGGCAGTGCGAGCCGTGTCTCCGAGGCCTCACGGCCAAGTGCACCAGCGTGCAGAAGGCCGGTCATGAGCCGTTCGAGGGCGAGTGGCCGTTGTCCGGAACCTACGCCAGCCACATCCTCCTGCGTAGCGGCCAGGCCGTGGTCAAGGCACCCGCCATCCTCCAGGACGGCGTGGCCGCGACCGCGGGGTGCGCGGTGGCCACCGTGATGGCGGTCCTCGAGCGTGCCGGTGAGTTGCGCGGCCGCCGGGTCCTGGTCAACGGGGTCGGCATGCTGGGCCTGGTGGCGGTCGCCGCGGCCGTCGACCGCGGTGCCTCCGAGGTCATGGCCGTGGATCCGAACGCAGACCGCCGCCGGCTGGCCGAGGGTCTCGGTGCCGTGGCCCGACCTCCCGGGTCCGAGCCCGGGAATCGAGGCACCGTGGACGTGTCCCTCGAACTCTCGGGGGCACGTGCCGGCATCCAGACCTGTATCGAGGCCTTGGGCATCGGCGGCACCGCCGTGCTGGCCGGAAGTGTTGCCCCCGTGAACGCGGTCGAGGTGGATCCTGAATGGATGGTGCGTGGATGGCGCACCATCACCGGAGTCCACAACTACGAGCCACGCCACCTGCAGGAGGCGGTCGACTTCCTGGGGTCGGCCGGGCGTACCCTGCCCTGGGACGACCTTCTGGACGGGCCCATCTGCGCAGACCAGCTGGCGGCCGAGTTCCGCAGGACCGACGTGCAGCGCCTGCGCACTGTGGTGACCCTCTAGCCGCGAGGGCGTCCTCCCCTGGCTAGAGCCGCCGGTTGCCCTCCTCGGGCTCCGCACCCTCGGCGTCAGCCGTCTCGGGATCCACACCCTCCGAGTCAGCGGCTTCGGCGGCCTTCTCCTTGCGTTCGGCGAAGGCCGCCTCGCCCGGGCCGGCGAACTCGCGATTGCGCTCCACCGCGGTGATGGAGCCGGTGAACACCGTGGAGTCGTCGCTGGACCGGGTCAGGGGCGTGGAGCCGGTGACGGCCGCGGTGGCGCCGGTGGTCGGCTGTTGGCCCGTCGCGGGATGGACCTGCGGCAGGGGGCTGGTGGGGGTCCGCGGCTGGGATCCGCTCGCGCCACCGGACACGCCACCGGACGCGCCGCCGTCGTGATCCTGCCCCACCGGCACCTCCGTGCCGGGCTCGACGGCACGGAACTCGCCTGTACCGGACTCGGCGCCGACGGGCGCCAGGGACGGCGCGTGCACGGGCGTCTCGGCGAAGCGCTGCGCGTAGATCGCCTCCGGATGCTCGCTGCGCAGGAAGTTGACGAGGTCCTCCCGCACGAGGCAGCGCAAATCCCACAGGTCGCCGGCATTGCGGGCGGAGACCGCCACCCACAGTTTCACGGTGCCGCCCAGGGCCTCACTCACCTGGATGGTGCTGTCCTTGCCGTCCCAGAGCTCGGTGGAGGCGAGCAAGGCCTTGAGGCGTTCGCGGGTGGCGTCCACCGGCACCCGCCAGTCCACGTCGATCTCCACGGTCCCGGACAGGGCGGAACCGGTGCGGGTCCAATTCTCGAACGGCGTGGTGGTGAAGTGGCTGGAGGGGTAGATCACCCGGCGGCCGTCCCAGATCTTGACCACCACGTAGGACAGCGTGATGTCCTCGATGGTGCCGTAGACCCCGTCCGCGGTCACCACGTCCCCCACACGGATCGCATCGGTGAACGCCAGCTGGATGCCGGCGAACACGTTGGTCAGGGTGGACTGCACGGCGAGGCCGGCCACCACGGAGATCACGCCGGCCGAGGCCAGCAGGCCGGCGCCCACGGCGCGGACCTGCGGGATGGTCAGCAGGACGATGGACACGGCGATGACGATGACGGCGGCCTGGATCACGCGCCGCAGCAGCACGGTCTGGGTGCGGATCTTGCGGTCCCGGCGGTCGTCCACCCCCTCCGAGGCGTACTTGCCGAGCAATCGCTCCTCGACGATCCGCACCACTCGCAGCGCCAGCCAGGCGAGCGAGCCGATGATGCCGGCCATCAGCAGGAAGTTCACGCCGTTGAACCAGGCATAGGTGGCGGCGGTCAGCCCGAGGGCGATCCGCACCGCCAGCAGCACCGCGGCGAGCGCCACCGGGACCCGGCACCGGGCGACCTGGCTGCGCAGCTGCGGCTTGCGGCGCAGCAGCGCGTTGACCAGCAGCCAGGCGACCACCAGCACGGCCAGCGCGAACGCCACGGAGATCGCCACCGTGGAGAGCATCCCCCAGAACGGTCCGAGCGAGTCCACGGCCCCTTCGGCCCCTTCGCGGACGGTGTCCGGCATGTTCTCCGGGGTTCCGCTCGGATCGGGTGTCGATGCGGAGTCCGTTCCCGTCCCGGAGGCGAGAAGCGAGGCGAACGGACTGGAGGGAGGCGCGGTGAACAGATCGGTGAAGAAGGACGAACTCGGCATGGCCCCAGTCTGTCATCTGGTTCTCCGTCGTTCCTGAACGGGGGGAGAATGGACGCTGGACCACCGGAACCAGCCGAACCCTCGGAATCACAGGAGCCACCCCATGCTTGCCACCACGGACCTGCGCGGCCGCACCTACGATCCCGCCACGGTGCTCCCCCGCGCCGAGACCGACGTGGCCGCCGCCGTGCCCAAGGTCATGCCGATCCTGGACCGGGTGCGCACCGAGGGGGTCCGGGCCGTGCTGGATCTCGGCGAGCAGTTCGACGGCGTCCGGCCGCCGTCGTTGGCCGTGCCGGCCGAGAAGCTCTCCGAGGCGCTCGAGTCGCTGGACCCCGAGATCCGTTCCGCCCTCGAGGAGTCCATCGACCGCGCCCGCAAGGTGCACGCCGCCCAGATTCCCGCGGGGTCCACGGTGGAGCTCGGGGAGGGCGCCGTCGTCGAGAACCGCTGGGTCCCGGTGAACCGCGTGGGCCTCTACGTTCCCGGCGGCCGCGCCGTCTACCCCTCCTCCGTGGTGATGAACGTGGTCCCGGCCCAGGCCGCCGGGGTCGCCTCGCTCGCGGTCGCCTCCCCGCCCCAGAAGGACTTCGGCGGCCTGCCGCACCCCGTGATCCTCGCGGCGTGCGCGCTGCTCGGCGTGGATGAGGTCTACGCCGCGGGCGGCGCCCAGGCGGTGGCCATGTTCGCCTACGGCGTGGCGGACGACGACGGCACCCGCCTGTGTGCTCCCGTGGACATGGTCACGGGGCCGGGCAACATCTTCGTGGCCGCCGCCAAGCGCGCCCTGCTCGGCACCATCGGCATCGATGCGGAGGCCGGGCCGACCGAGATCGCCGTGTTGGCCGACGGCACCGCCGATGCGCGGTGGGTGGCCGCCGACCTCATCAGCCAGGCCGAGCACGACCCCATGGCCGGCTCCGTGCTCATCACCACCTCGCCCGAGCTGGCCCGCGACGTGGCGGCCGAGATCGAGCGGCAGGTGCCGGGCAGCCTCCACGAGGAGCAGATCCGCCAGGCCCTGGGCGGCCCGCAATCCGGGATCCTGCTGGTGGGGACCATGGACGAGGCACTGGCCGTGGCCGATGCCTACGCCGCCGAACACCTTGAGATCCACACGGCACACCCCTTGGAGACGGCCCGCCGGGTGACCAATGCCGGCGCCGTGTTCGTGGGCCCGCACTCGCCTGTGCCGCTGGGTGACTACTCCTCCGGCTCCAACCACGTGCTGCCCACCGGCGGCTCCGCCCGCTACTCCTCCGGGCTGAACACCGTGAGCTTCCTGCGCCTGCAGCAGCTCATCCGCTACACGGAGACGGGCCTGAAGGAACTGGACACCAAGATCGCCGCCCTGTCCACGGCCGAGGGGCTGCCGGCCCACGGTGAAGCCGTCTCCCTGCGCTTCCGCTGACCCGCGGCTCCCGCGGCGACGGTCACGCGGGTTCATAGTCCGAGAAATCCTTTGACCGCTCCGGAAGTCCATCGTTAGTGTGGACCCAGAATCACGAGTTCCCGCTGTTACAGCCCTGGCTTGCGGGACGGCAACCCTCTTCACGCAGTAGTGGGGTGCTCCAGGTGAGGATTCGGCCTACCGGATGCCCCGGCAGGCAAGTACCGCGTTTCTGCTGGTGCCGATCGGGACGTTCCCGTGGCGTACCGCCGTGCAGATGCGCCTTCGGACGGAGGACCCACCATGACCGCCCTGGCTACCCACGACCTGCAGCAGACCGCCGACCTCGATCGCGAGCTGAACACCCCGACTCTTCGCTCGGCCTTCTCCCACTTCCCCTCCGGCGTGGCCGCGCTCGCCGGCGTCGCCAACGGGGAGAAGGAGGGCCTCGTGGCCTCGTCCTTCACCGTCGGAGTCTCCCTGGAACCGGCCCTGGTCTCCTTCGCCGTGCAGAACACCTCCCGCACCTGGCCCCGGCTGAAGCGGGCCGAGCGGATCGGGATCTCCATCCTCGGTGAGGGCCACACCAGCGTCTGCCGTCAGCTGGCCTCCAAGGAGGGGGACCGCTTCGCCGGCCTGGACCTCCGGACCACGGACGAGGGAGCGATCTTCCTGCACGGCGCCGCCCTGTGGCTGGACACCACCGTCTACTCCGAGCTGCCGGCCGGTGACCACACCATGGTGCTGCTCGAGGTGCACGGGGTGCACGACCACTCCGCGGAGCACGAGCCGATCGTGTTCCACCGCTCGGCCTTCCGCAACCTGCGCACTGCCGAGGGCAACCAGTAGCCCCTCCTTTTGCGGGCAGAGAAGAGTACTGTTTTCTGCCCGCATAGCGATCCCGGGGACGGCGCTGGGCGCGGAGGTAAGATGTCCGGCATGCCTTCCGCCACCCCGTCCGCGCGGCGTCCAGGTTCAGGCCCGGGCGCGACGCCGGCCGGTCCGGTCCGGTTGGATGCCTGGCTCTGGGGCGTGCGCATGTACAAGACCCGGTCGGCCGCCACCACGGCGTGCCGGGCCGGTCACGTCCGCCTCAACGGGCAGCCGGCCAAGGCCGCCCAGCCGGTCAAGCCGGGCGACACCATCCGGTTGCGCCTCCCGGGCCGCGAGCGGATCCTTGAGGTCACCGGATTGGTGGCCAAGCGGGTCGGCGCTCCCGAGGCGGTCCGGCACTACCTCGATCATTCCCCGGAACCCGTACCCCGGGAACTGTTGGCCGTGCCCCGCCGAGACCGCGGCACAGGCCGGCCCACCAAGCGAGACCGGCGCCAGCTGGACCGGCTCCGCAACCGTGCCGCCCCAGAGCAGGACCCTGACTCACGTCTCGATCACCGCCTCGATCCCGGGTGATGCCCCGGACCGGTGACGGACCCAGATGAACACCGGGAAAAGAATGCGCACCCAGGAAAATTTGGGGCTTCTGTTCCGCGTCATCTCCCGTATTATGTGTCACAGAAGTAGTAGTAGCAGTAAGTCCGTCACCACTGCGGACCGGTTGGCCCTCGGGCCGCTCGGGGCGTTGTAGGAAGCGGTTTCGCACACGCCGCTTCGCCCCCGTTGGAAGACCGACGGGTTTACAACCTCAGGAAAGGGCCCATCATGGCTACCGGTACCGTCAAGTGGTTCAACGCAGAGAAGGGCTACGGCTTCATCTCCCCGGACGATCAGTCCGCTGACATCTTCGTTCACTTCTCCGCCATCGAAGGCAACGGCTTCCGCGAACTGCAGGAAGACCAGAAGGTCGAGTTCGAGTCCCAGCAGGGCCCCAAGGGCATGCAGGCCGCTGCAGTCCGCCCGCTCTGACCGAGCTCGCCTGAACCCTTCAGGCTCCAGAACGGCCACCCTCCCCCCGGGGACGGTGGCCGTTCTGCTGTGACCAACGCGCCATGTCAGCGCACCACGATGGCGAGATCCGGTGAAATCCGGTTTAGGGTACAACCATGAAATTTCGCTACCTGGGCCACAGCGGCCTCAAGATCTCAGAGATCATCTACGGCAATTGGCTCACCCACGGCTCCCAGGTCGAGAACGAGACGGCCCACGCCTGTGTGAAGGAGGCCCTGGCACAGGGCATCACCAGTTTCGACACAGCGGATACCTACGCGAACACCAAGGCGGAGAGCGTCCTCGGTAAGGCCCTGAAGAACGAACGCCGGGAGTCCCTCGAGGTGTTCACCAAGGTCTACTGGCCCACCGGTCCCAAGGGCCCCAATGACACCGGCCTCTCCCGCAAGCACATCATGGAGTCCATCAACGGCTCCCTGCGGCGCCTGGAGATGGACTACGTGGACCTCTATCAGGCCCACCGCTTCGACGTGGAGACCCCGCTGGAGGAGACCATGCAGGCGTTCGCGGACATCGTCCGCGCCGGCAAGGCCCTCTACATCGGCGTCTCCGAATGGCCGGCGGACAAGATCCGCGAGGCCCATGCCATGGCCGCGCAGCTCGGATTCCAGCTCATCTCCAGTCAGCCCCAGTACTCCATGCTGTGGCGCGTCATCGAGTCGGAGGTCGTCCCGGCCTGCGAGGACCTCGGACTCTCCCAGATCGTCTGGTCTCCCATGGCCGGGGGGATCCTCACCGGCAAGTACCTGCCCGGCCAGCAGGCTCCGGAGGGCTCCCGCGGAGCGGACGAGAAGGGCGGAGCGCGTTCGATGGCCAGCAAGATGACGGACGAGGTCCTCACCGCCGTCCAGAAACTGCGCCCCATCGCGGACGGCCTCGACGCCACCATGGGACAGCTCGCCATCGCCTGGGTCCTGTCCAACCCCAACGTGGTCGGCGCCCTGGTCGGAGCGTCCCGCCCCGAGCAGATCGCCGAGAACGTCAAGGCCCTGGACCTCACCCTGGACCAGGCGACCCTCGGTGCCATTGACGCGGCCATCGGCCACGTCGTCACTGATGACCCCTCGCTCGTGTCCGTCCCCGAGGGCCGCGCCGTCTGACGTGGCGGGGGCACGACTCCACTAACCGTGACGATTCCGTGATGTGGACATCCCAGTAGATCACGGTATGATCACAGTTAGCCGGTGTTGCCCGTTCTGCTGGACGGGGCGGGCAACACGGGGTCAAGTGCCAACCAACGGGGGGCGGAGCATGACCACCACGGCAGGACGCTCTCCTGGCCACGCCTCCCTGAGCCGATCTTTCCCACTCCTCGGACGCTCCGTGGCCACCACCGCCGGCACCCTGGTGTTACTGGTCGGACTGGCCGGCACCGCTCTCGCCACCCCGACGCCCTCCCCCAGCGACTCCGTGGATCCCACGCAGTCTGCGGCTCCCGCGCCCCCATCGCCCTCCCCCTCGTCCTCGCCCCCCTCCGGCGCCAACCAGCCTCCGCAGATCGTCTGCCCCGGTCTCGTCACCGAGGCCGGAGACACGGAATCCGTGCGTATCCATGTCCTCGATCCGGACGGGGACACCATCACCCTGAGCGCGGGGACGTCCTGGCTCGGCGGCCAGGCCACGGTGGAGGGACACGTGGTGACGTACACGGCGCCCACCGACGCCGACGGCACCGACGGCGTCATCGTCACCGCGGATGATGGACGGGGCGGAACGTCCGAGTGCGAGATCTCGATCCTGGTGCAGACCGGGCCAAGCCCCACTCCCACCCCGACTCCCACACCAACCCCCACTCCGACGCCCACGCCGACGAGTCCGGACCCCACCCCGAATCCCACGAGTTCCGCCCCGGAGCCCAACCCCGAGCCGACCCGCGGGTCGGGCACCCCGACCCAGGCTCCGACGTCGACCCCCACGGCGGGCCCGAGCCAGAACCCGACCACGCCAGGCGACTCGACCCCGACCAGCGGCGCGCCCACCGGGACGTCCGGCAACGGAGACGGCGGCAACGGCACCGACCCGGACGGCTCGGCCCCCGGAGAGACGGGTGGCAGCGACTCGGATGGCGACAGCTCGGGCGGCAGCGGTGGGTCCGACGGCCAGACACCGGACGGTACCGGATCACCTTCCGCACCCGCGGCCGAGACGCCGAGCGCGCAGAAGCTCAGCAACCTCATCAGGGACACCGCCATCGCAGGCCCGGTCCGGGCCGTGGCGGATGCCGAAAAACTGATCGCGGGTATCTCCGCCGGCATGACGTCACGTCCCGGCGGCGGAAACTTCCCCGGCGGGGACAGCACCGGCAGCGCTGCCGACGGCGCTGACGGCGCTGCCGGCTCCAGCGGTGAAGCCACCGATGGCGCTGGCGGTGCGGAGCCCGTGGCGGCCGCCGAGCGGAGCGCGCACACCGGGGCCACCCTGTGGCTGTTCGCGGGGGTGGGCTTCATGATGATCGCCCTCATCGCACTCGCCCTGGCGGCCCTGCCCCGCGGCGGCCGTCGGCACTAGACTGACCGGACGATGCGGCCGTTCGGACGGATTGTCCGCCGGAGGGCCGCCCGAGATTCAGGAGGTTCGAGTTGGCCCGCTACGAAGACGATCTGGAACAGCAATTCATCGAAGAACCCGAGAACGACCTGGAGCAGCCGGCTGACGGCCGCGACGGGACCACGGACCACGGGTCCTCCGATGACCCGGAATCACTGGATGCGATCGACCCGCTGCGCCGGGACACCTTCCTGCTGGACGGGGACGAGGACTACAACGGCGTCCCGGACTATCAGGAGGGCAGTTCCGATGATTCGGGCGGCGCCGCCGAACCGGACGAGGACTCCGAGTGGGCCGGCCGGGACGACGAGGAAGAGGACGAGGAAGGCTCAGACGTCACCGCCTAGAACCGATCCGGCGTAGACCCTGCTAGCGCTTCCGGCCGGAGACCAGTCGCTCCGTGCCGGAAGCGGCCAGGATCAGGCAGGCGCACCAGATGCCACCGGCAGGCCCGAGGGGTGCGGCCGCCAGGCCGGCCACCACCGGCATCGCCACCTGCCCCACCCGGTTGCCGACCAGCCGGAACGCCAGGGCGGGTCCACGCCACGTGGGGGGCACCGCCTGGGACACCAAGGACATGGTGAGCGGCTGCCCGATGCCCAGGGCGAAACCACCGACGGCCATGAGCACCACGGCCAGCCAGACGGCGTGCCACCCTTCCAGGGCCGGCGGCACGAAGCCCAGGGCCACGGCGGATGCCAACAGGGACACGAGCACGAGGTGGTGCCGCTCCCACCGCCCGGACATCCAGGGAAGCACGATTCTGGACACGAACGAGGCGCCGCCGCGGACGGCCAGCAACAGGCCCACCCAGAACGGTGAGACCCCGGCCGCCTCACCGACCAGCGGCATGAACGCCGTGAGGATGTCCAGCATCGCCAGCAGGGCCAGGGACGCCATCATGTGCGAGGGGATCCCGGGGACCCGCCAGATGGCCAGCATCGTCGGCTTCCCCGGCCCTGCCGTGCCCTCGTCGCCCGCAGCCGCGGCAGTCTCGGTGTCCGACGCCGGCCCCGCCGGTCCGCCGTTCTCGTCTCCCAAGCCATGGGCCCGGTCCCCCGGCTCCTCCGTGGGCTCCGCGGGCAGGCGCCGGGTGCGGCGGCCGCCGTCGGCGCGCATGAGGTACATCACCGGCACCGCGAGCAGGGAGCAGAGCGCACCGAGCCACAGGGCCCCGTCGATCCGGCCCGCGAACTCCGCGCTGTGGGTGGCCTCGCTGAGCGTGGCATTGCCGAGGATCAGCCCGGAGATCAGCGGTCCGGACATCTGTCCCACGGAGAAGGCGGCGGTGAACCACCCGAAGGCGGCATCCATGTTCTCCGGGGCGGACCGGCGGCCGATCACGGTCTGGCCAGCGATGGTGAACAGCAGGTGGCCCATGCCGAGCACGGCCGAGGACACCATCAGCACGGCGACGGTGGAGCCGAAGGCCAGTCCGACGCCGCCCAGTCCCAGCACCAGCGCCCCCAGGGCGATCATGCCCCGCAGGGTGGGCAACCGGCTGCTGAGCCGTCCCAGGGACATCGCGAACACCAACGGGAGGATGGCATACGCGGCGGTGGCCAGGCCGACCGTTGTCTCTCCGGCGCCCAGGGCCAACAGCTTGTAGCTCGTGACGGGCCGCAGCAGGTTCAGGGCGGTCTGCGTGAGGACGGCTGCGGCGATCATGACCCAGAGCCAGGTCAGGTTTCCGCGGTTTGCCATGATCTCCAGAGTAGTCCTCGCCCGGCCCCGGGCCGGCTCCATGGCCTCGGACTAGAATGATGACGGCCCTGCCCTCGCCGAGGCCCCTCTCCACACCTCAGAAAGCCGGTCTTTTCCGTGTCCTCCGCGTCCAGCGTCCCGCCGCCTCCGCGGCTGCTATGGAGCCGGAACTTCATCCTCTCGGCCGTGACCAACCTGTTCCTGGCCATGGTGTTCTATCTGCTGGTGACGGCGATGGCCCTCTACGCCGTGAACGAGTTCCAGGCGACGGACATGCTGTCCGGTCTGGCGGTCAGTGCCTTCGTCCTGGGCGCCGTGGTGTCCCGCCTGGTCACCGGCCAGGCCATGGAGATCATCGGGCGCAAGAGGGTCCTCGTCACAAGTCTGGTGCTCTTCCTCGTCGCCTCGGCCTTGTACGTGGTGGCCGATGGCCTCGGTCTGTTGATCGCCGTCCGTCTGGTCCACGGGCTGGCGTTCGGCGCGGCCAACACGGTGCTCGCCACCGCGGTCCAGGGCATGATCCCGCCCGCGCGCCGCAGCGAGGGAACCGGCTGGTTCGGCACGTCCACCACGGTGGGCACCGCCCTGGGGCCGTTGCTGGCCTTCCAGCTCACGGACCGGTTCGGTTTCGACTCGCTGTTCTACCTGTGCACGGCCTTCTCCGTCTGCGGCCTGGTGGCCGGCCTGGTGGTGCGGCTGCCGCGGGCTCAGCATCACCAGCAGGTCGCCGGGCCCCCGCGGTTCACCGTGCGGGGCGTGATCTCCTGGAAGGCCCTGCCCGTGTCCCTCGTGATGCTCATGGGCGGGCTGGCCTATTCCGGGGTGCTGGCCTTCCTCAACGGCTACGCCCAGGAACAGGGCATCAGTTCCACGATCGCCAGTGCCTACTTCATGGTCTACGCCGTGGTCCTCGTCCTCTCACGCTTCGTGGTGGGGACCCTGCAGGACCGTCATGGCGACAACGCGGTGGTGTTTCCCCTGCTGGCGTGCTTCGTGGCCGGCATGGCGGTGCTGGCCCTCTGGCCGGCCAACGGCGGGTTCCTGGTGGCCGCCGCCCTGTGCGCGCTCGGCTTCGGGGCCCTGTTGACCTCGCTGCAGTCGGTGGCGGCCACCGTGGTGCCGCCGTTCCAGATCGGCGTGGCCACCTCCACGTACTTCCTCATGCTGGACATCGGCACCGGCGTGGGCCCGGTGCTGCTGGGTGCCCTGCTGCCGGTCACCGGGTTCTCCGGGATGTTCCTGATGCTGTCCGGGTTCCTGCTGCTGACCATGCTGGTCTACTGGTTCGCCCACGGCCGCCGCAGCGCCGGCGGCCCCACAGCACCGAGCGTGCCCCAGTGATCAGCAGCGCCATGATGGCCGCCAGCAGACCCACGTCGGCCGCAATACTGCGGTAGTGCGTGGTGGAGCCGCCGAAAGACTCGTCAGCCCCGGCCGGTGGTGCGGACCATGGCCACGGCCAGGCCGAGCAGGACGGCATAGGCCACGCCGACCAGCACCCAGCCGAGGACGAATCCGCCGGTCAGCTCCACGATCGCGCCCATCCCCACGGGCCCGACGGCGAAGCCCGCGTACATGCCCATGGTGGTGGTCCCGCTGGCCGCGCCGATCCGGGTGGCGTCCACGGCCTGCATGGTCCCCGCATTGACGACCACGTTGGTGCCCAGCACGGTCAACCCGTGCAGGACGACCCCGGCCCAGAACAGGGCGGGCTGGCCCCAGAGGGAGGAGGTGGCCATGCAGGCCATCCCGAGCAGGGCACCGGAGGAGATCAGCAGCAGCAGCGTGCCCGGCCGGCGCCCGGCGCCCAGGGCACGGCCCCAGTAGATGCGGCTGGCCACGCCCACCACGCCGGAGAGCCCGGCGGCGAGGCCGCCGATGAGCAGGCTGTAGCCGTGGTCCCGCACCGCGAAGAGCGGCAGGTACACGTTGGTGGCCTGGGTGCCCATGCCCGAAAAGAAGGCGACGGCGGTGAACAGCCAGACCTGGACCGGCAGGGACGCCGTCGAGCCGGGTCGCCGGCGCCGGAACCGGTCCGCGAGGACAGCACGGACGGCCGACCAGTCCGTGGGGTCCTCCGGCGGGATGTGGCGCAGCGACCACCACAGCAGCGCCAGGACCCCCACGGCGGCGGCGAGCGCAGCACCGGACCAACCGGCCCAGAGTGCCGCGGCCGGGAAGAGCAGCCCGGCCACCAGCTGACTGGCCTGGACCCCGGACTGTTTGACCCCGATCCACCCGGCCCGCTTGATGGCGGGCACCGACGAGTAGATGACGCGGTTGGTGGTCGGATTGGCGATCACCTGCGCCGGGCCGACGAGCACGCAGGCCACGATCAGGGTCCAGTACTGCGGGCCGAGGGCCGAGACCAGCAGCGCCAGCACGGTTCCGCCGTAGTTGAAGACCAGTTGGCTGCGGATGCTGAGCACGTCGGCGAGCCGCCCGATCACCATGGAGGAGACGGCGGCGCTGACGAACAACACCGTCACGAGGAGGCCGAACTGGCCGGCCGAGACCCCGAGCTCCCGGATCAACAGGTCCGAGGTCGCCGAGAGCCCGTAGTTGAGCAGCGGGCCCACACCCATGGCGATGAGCAGCACGGTCAGCAGCGCCGCGCCGGCCTTCGGCACCTCGGGTTCCGGTGCCGGCCTTGACTGGCTCACTCCATTCCTCGATTCCCTAGAGCTGTGGAAAACGCCTCGGCGGCCTGCTGGAGCTGGTCGATGAGGACTGACAGCCCGGCGTCCGGCAGCCGCTCCGTGGGGGCCACGACGGCCAGGCCGGCCACGGTGCGCCCGGTGAGATCCCGCAGTGGCACCGCGATGGCGGAGATCCCCTCCGTGCTCTCGCCGCGGGACACCGCGTAACCGGCCAGTCGGATTCTAGCCAGCATCCCCGCCAGGTCCGGCACGGTGTCCACGGTGTGGTCCGTCAACTTCTTCAGACCGCCACCGAACATACCGGCGACGTCGGCCGGGGCCAGGTCCGCCAGCATCACCCGGCCTCCGGCCGTGCCGTACGCCGGCATCCGGGCACCGATGCGAGGAGAGGCGCGGAGAACGTGGGTGGACTCGATCCCGTCGACGAACTCGACCTCGGAACGGACCAGCACGGACAGGGAGACCGACTCCCCCGTGGCCGCGGCCAGGGACTCCATGGGCCGGTGGGCAGCCCGCCGGATCTCCCGGTTCTCCACCACCCCACCGGCCAGGGAGAGCAGGGCGGCGCCCGGCCGGTAGACGCGGCTGTAGGGATCCTGGACCACATAGCCCCGCGAGGCCAGCGTCCCCAGGAGGCGGTGGGCGCTGGACGGGGCGATGCCGAGGTCCTCCGCGATCTCCCGCACGCGGACGCCGCCCTCCGCCATGACGCGGTCCACCACGGTCAGCGCATGGACCACGGACCTGATCTCCGTCATCGCCTTCTCCTCGTCCCTGGGCGCACATTGTTCGCTACAGCAGAACATTTAATCTAGTCGTTCCGCCTAGCGCTCCTGCATCCTACGCTTCTGGAAACACCGACGTCATCCACAGCAACTGGGACAGCCAAATCAGCACGAGCAAGGAGCCCGCATGAGAACCACCGTGAGGACGAGGACGAGCACCCGGAGCCGCAGCCGGTGGCTGGCACCGTTGCTGGCAGCACCCCTGCTGCTGACCGCCTGCGGCGATGGCGGTACCTCAGGCCAGGAGTCCGGCACCGGGTCGCCGGCCGAGGGCACCGCCACCGGAACGGGCGGGGCCGAGGGCGCCACGGAGGTCCGGGTGGCGGACACCGCCGGCATGCCCTCGGCCTTCCTGCAGTACGGGGTGAACGAGGGCTACTTCGAGGCGGAGGGCCTGGACGTCACGGTCGATGTCAGCATCGGCGGTGCCGCAGCCGTGCCGGCCGTGGTCAACGGAGAGACCCAGTTCGCCGGCTCGAACACCGTCAGTGCCATCCTGGCCGCCAGCAAGGGCCTTCCCATCACCATCGTCGCCGCCGGCACCCGCACCATGGAGGATCCCGGGGACGATTTCGCCCGCATCATGGCCTCCACGTCCAGCGGGGTCGAGGAGGCCGAAGACCTGGAGGGCGCCACCATCGCCGTCAACACGCTGGAGAACATCAACGACGTGGTCATCATGACGTTGATGGAGGACGCCGGCGCTGACCGCACCCAGGTCCAGTTCGCCGAGATGGGATTCTCGGACATGCTCCCGGCCCTGGCCAATGGACAGGTCGACGCGGCCCTGCTGATCGAACCATTCGTCACCATGGCCGTGGACCAGGGCGCCACCGAGGTCGCCAGCCCCTACGCCGAATCCCGTCCGAACATGATGGTGGGCACCTACATGACCTCGGAGGAGTACGTCGCCGAGAACCCGGAGACGGTGGAGGCGTTCCAGCGGGGCATCAGCGCCACCGGACAGGCCATCGCCGAGGATCCGGATGCCTTCCGCGAGGCGCTGCCGGACGTCACCACGATCGAGTCCGACCTCGCCGACCAGATCCACCTGCCCGCCTGGGACGCCTCGGTGGATCTGGAGACCCTGCAGTTCCTCAACGAGCGCATGGTCCGGTACGGGCTGATCGACGAGGAGATCAGCGTCGAGGACATCGTCACCGCGCCCACCGACTGAGCCGTCCCTTCCACCCCCCTGAGAGAACCGAGGACACCCGCACATGACCAGTGACACGACCGCCAGCCCCGCGCCCCGCCCCTACCGGCGCATCGCCACGGAGGAGGCCTGGGCCCCGCCGGAGATGTTCGACCTGTTCCGGGGGATCCTCGGCGACCACCCGGAGGACGATCCGGGGTTCATGAGCCTCATGGGCTACTACGTCCTCAACGACGGAGACCGTCCGCGGTTCATCCGCGAGCGCATGACGGACACCGAGGGGGTGCGCCTGCAGGAGATGGACGCGGCCGGCGTCGACCATCAGATTCTGTCCCTGACCGCCCCGGGCACCAATCCGCTGCCGCCGGTGCAGGCGACCGACCTGGCCCGGTTGTCCAATGACCAGCTCGGCGAGATCGTCCGGAACCGGCCCGACCGTTTCTCCGGGCTGGCCGCCGTGCCCTTCAGCGCAGCCGACGCCGGCGCCGCCGAGCTCGAGCGGGCCGTCACGCGACTGGGCCTGAAGGGCGCCATCCTGAACTCCCACGTGCGGGACCGGTACACGGACACGGACGAGTTCCTGCCCTTCTACGAGGCCGCCGAGGCGCTCGGGGTGCCGGTCTACCTGCACCCCAATGCCCCCTCAGCCAGCCTGTTCAAGCCGCTGCATGACCGAGGCCTGGACGGATCGATGTACGGCTTCGGGGTGGAGACCGGCCTACACCTGATGAGACTGGTGGTCTCCGGGGTGTTCGAGCGCTTCCCGAACCTGACCATGGTGGTCGGCCACCTCGGCGAGGCCGTCCCGTTCTGGCTGAACCGGATCGACTACATGTACGGCAAGCAGGTGGCCACGGGCCGTTACCCGCATGTGAAGCCGTTGCCGTTGAAGCCCTCCGAGTACATCCGCCGCAATGTCTGGATCACCACGAGCGGCATGCCCTGGCAGGACGAGGTGATGTTCGTGCGCACGATGGTCGGCGCCGACCGGGTCATGTACGCCATGGACTACCCGTACCAATACGAGCCCTCCGAGGTGGCCCTGCAGGACGAGCTGCCGATCTCGGCGGAGGAGAAGTTCGAGTTCTTCGAGGGCATCGCCACCCGGGTGTTCAACCTGGACCTCGGTTCCTGACTCGCACACGCTTTGAGTCGAGTTTGGGTGGGTCTTTTCGCCCGGCACCCACCCCAACTCGACTGAAAGTAGGGCGGCAGGCTCAGGAACCGAGTTTCGAGCGCACGGCGGCGAGCGCCGCCGTCGCCGCGGTCCACAGGGTGGGTTCCGGCACGGGGACGAACCGGGGCGAGTGATTGACGGGCGCGGTCCCGGCGTCCACCGCCTGGGCGTCGAATCCCCCGAAGAACCAGAAGACGCTGGGCACCCCCAGGGCACCGGGCAGGGCCCCGAAGTCCTCCGAGCCCATCTTGGGCTCACCGTCCTTGACGTTCTCGGCACCCAGGGCGCCCCGCAGGGCCTCGGCGAGCGACGCCGTCGCGTCCAGGTCATTGAAGTTCCGGGGGAAGCGGTAGAGCTCCTCGATCACCGGCTCGGGTGCCCCGGAGGCCTGCGCCTCGGCGGAGATGATGCGCCGGAGGGCGGCCAGCACCGTGGTGCGCACCTCCTCGTCCATGGTGCGCACGTTGAGGGTGAACTCGGCGGAGTCCGGGATGATGTTCTCCTTGAGCCCGGCGTGGAAGGTGCCGACCGTCACCACCGCGGACTCACGGGCGGAGATCTCCCGGGAGACGATTCCCTGCAGCCGCGTGACGATGTGGGCGCCGAGCACGATGGGGTCGATCGAGTCCTGCGGTTGGGAACCGTGGGACTGCTCCCCGCGCAGGGTGACCTTCCAGGAGTCCGCATAGGCCATGGCGGGTCCGGCGACGACCTCGACCGTTCCGGCCAGGCCCGGCATGACGTGCTGGCCGAAGATGACCTCCGGGTGCGGGGCGCGGTCCCAGAGGCCATCCTCCACCATCGCCTGGGCGCCGGCCGCCGTCTCCTCACCCGGCTGGAAGATCAGCACGACGGTCCCGGACCAAGTCTCACGCCGGGCCACCAGCATCTCCGTGGCGGTCATCAGCGCGGCCACGTGGGTGTCATGGCCGCAGCCGTGCATCACCGGCACCTCGGTGCCGTCGGCCAGGACGCCACGGGCGGTGCTGCGGTAGTCGACCGTGGAGTCCTCCAGGATCGGCAACCCGTCCGTGTCCGCCCGGAACCCGACGACGGGCCCCGCACCGTTGCGCAGCACGCCCACCACGCCGGTGCCACCGCAGCGGAAGTGCTCGATGCCCAGCGTGTCCAAGTGTCCTTCGATGAACTCCGCGGTGGCGTGCTCCTGCATGGACAGCTCCGGGTTCGCGTGCAGGTGCCGGTAGAAGCTCAGCATGCGCTCGCGCAGCTCGGCAGGAATCTCCGGGTAGTCGTTGGCGGACGGATCGAGAGGGGTCTGGGAGTGCACGGTGGCCTTTCGGAGTGGGACGGAGAGGGGACGGAGAAGGGACTGCGTCGAACGGGAGTGGTCAGGTGGACTCGGGCCGTGCAGGCTCGGCCGCTACCGGCTCGGCGGGCTCACGCTTGCGGACGAACCAGACGAGCACGAGCGTGGCGATGACGGCGATCGCGGTGGCTGCCATTCCCAGGGCGGGCACCAGGGGAACCAGCACGAACTGCACCAGGGCGGCCACGACGGCGGCGACCACGGTGGCCCGGACCTGTTTCAGGGAGACGATGGCCTGGACGATGACCGCGCCCAGCACGGCCGGCAGCACGTAGATGCGAACCACGTCCGCAACGCTCTCGGGGATGACGCTGATGAGCCACGTACCGAGAATGCCCACGAACACGAGCAGGGAGAGCAGGTGCACGAAGGCGGCCCCGCAGATGGCCATGACGGCCGCGAGGCCGCCGCGGTGTGAACCGGGTTTGGCGTTGATCGAGTCCTGGGCGACGAGGGCGGAGGGCAGCAGCTTGTTCGAGATGTTGCCGATCATGAAGGCCTGATACATCGAAGCGGGGCCCAGGATCGGGAAGTAGGTGATCGGCTCGATGATCCAGAGGACGAAGAAGGTGCCGGCGACGGCGGCGAAGGCAGTGAACAGCGCGGAGGCGGTCACACCGAGGTCCGCGAAGAAAACCAGGTAGAGCGGGCCGGCCAGCGAGAAGACCAGTCCGATCAGCATGGTCAACCGGCCCCAGCGCGAGGTGGTGGCGTCGAACTCGGCCATACTTCCCGATGGCGCGGTGGAGGTGGCACTGGAGGAGGGGGTGGTGGATGGTGCAGTCATGAGGACTCCTGGCGATGGCGGAAAGTCAAGGGGGGGGTGAGGCGGGGGGCTCAGGCGGCGGGGGCGAGTCCGGCGGACTGGGCGAAATAGGCAGCGGTGAGGCCGAGCAGGATGGCGATGCCGAGTCCCCATTCACGCAGCCACCGCATCCCGGGCAGCCGCGCCAGCAACAGGCACACTCCCATCACGAGAGCCGAGGCGGCCAGGGTGATGACGTGCACGGAGCTCTTGGGCACCTCCGCGAACCCGAGAGAGAGAAAGGCGCCGAGCAAGGCCGCCGCGGGAACCACGGTCATGAGGGCCGGGTTCACCTTGGCCATGCGATGTTCACCCCTCTTCAACAACGGGGTGAGGATCAGGGTGGCGAGCATCCACATGGCCCCGCCCAGACTCATGGCGAAGAACATGATGGCGAACGCCTGCTGGTCGTAGGACGGGCCGCCCAATTCCGCGCCGACGGTTCCGACGGCGATGCTGGCCGCGGCGGTCTCATACTGCACCGATCCGATCAGGCCGATGCGGACCAGGGTGGCCGGGGTGCCGAAGAGGGCCAGCACGGCGACCGCCACCAGCGCCACCGCCAGCGAGGGACCGATTGCGGCGATGGCCCCGGTGCGGAACGAGGTCTTCAGCTCCTGCTGGCTCATGCCGGCGGCCGGAGCCGCCTTGCGCGCGGCCAACATGTAGATGACCGATTGAGCACCGATGACCAGGAAGACGCCGAGGGCGCAGATCCAGAGCACGGGCATGTTGGCCAGCGCCAGGACATTGTTCGGATCAGAGGCCGGAGCGGCGTCCGTGGTGGCTGCAGCGAACATGGGGATCCTTTGATTCGTGAGGTCGGATCCAGCTCGAGGTCCGGAATCCGATTGGTGCAATTCGTCGCTATCATTGTGGTGTGCTCAACATCACTTCGAGATCAATCGCAGGAAATTTACATCTCACGGCAGATTTCACGAGATGATGAACCGACCCGTCGAACCCTTGGATGAGGGCGATCTCCCCTTGGTTCATGCCCTGCAGATCGGGCCACGGTTGCCCTGGACGGTGCTGGGCGAGATCCTCGACCAGCACCCGACCTCGCTGGCCGCCCGGTGGCGCCGCCTCGAAGACAGCGGTTCGGCGTGGATTACCGCGCATCCGCTGGGACACCCGGACCAGATGGCCCTGTCTTTCCATGACGTACGGTGCCGCCCCGGCCACCGGCGGGCGGTCGCAGCGGCGATCGGGCGGATTCCGGAGGTGTTCTCGGTGGAGGAGTGCCACCGGGACCGGGATTTCATGCTGACCGTCATCACCCCGGACCCGGCCCAGCTCACGGACGTCGTCTATCCGCAGCTCGAGGACATCCCTCAGCTGTCCGGATATGAGTCGACCTTCTGCACCCGTCTGCACCGCACCGCCACCGACTGGGAGCTCGACGCCCTGAATCCCGGTCAGCGGCGGGACCTCCGTGCGGCCGTCGGACCGCCGCCGGCCCCGACTGCCCATGCCGATCCCCTGCTGCCGTCACTCGGCCCCATCGCGCGGATCCTCGGCCGCAATGGGCGGGCCTCAGCCGCCCAGGTGGCCGCGGCCTCCGGCTTGCACCCTGCCACGGCGCGACGACGGCTGCAGCGGGTGTTGAGCTCCGGCATCCTGAGCTTTCGCTGCGACGTCTCACACCGGGCCGCAGGGTACCCCGTCATGTGTCAGTGGTTCGCCCGGCTGCCGGCCGCCGACCACGATGCGGCCGCCGCCGAACTGGCGCGGCTCGGGGCCCTGCGCATCTGCGCCTCGACCACGGGGCGCTCGAACTTCATGTTCATGACATGGCACCGCGCGGCCACGGACATCATGGCCATGGAGCGGCGGGCTTCAGAGAAGCTGCCCCGACTGGAGATCCGGGAGACCGTCATCATCTCCAACATCCCCAAACGTGCCGGGT
Organism: Citricoccus sp.; assembly: GCF_032154715.1. Lineage (GTDB taxonomy): Bacteria > Actinomycetota > Actinomycetes > Actinomycetales > Micrococcaceae > Citricoccus. The sequence goes on from NZ_JALDXU010000002.1 coordinate 51,565, forward strand.
GGCACCTGGACACCGACGGTCGGCGCCAGGAGGACTTCGTCGAGGTGGGGCACCACTGGCAGTGATGCGACTGGTCAGCAGACCGCCCAGAGATCGATGATCACCCGGTCCGGTTCGCGCCGGCCGGAGCCGATGACCACCGTGGACTCCAGCCAGGACCAGGTCTCGCCGGCCACCTCGAACCGGGGCGCGCAGCGGAAGTAGATCCGTTCGGCGGGCACCCGTTCTCCGCGGGCGAGGGCGGCGATGTCCTCGGCCGAGCCCGTGCGGTAGGCGGCATTCATGACGTAGAGCCGGTCGCCGTCGTCCGTCTCGATGACGTACCGCGCATCCAGGTCCGAGGCTGTGTCCGACTGGATGAGCTGGAAGTCCGCCCCGCCGGGCAGGATGTGACCGTTCAGCCCGGGCCCGGTCACGGTGCCGCCGGAGATCGGGATGACGCGGCGCAGTCCCCGGTGGGTCCGCCCGACCTCCACAGGATCGGCCACGTCCACCGCCACGGTGGCCAGGAACTCGAGTCGGGGCGGGGTGGGGCCGGCGGCCGCGTCAGGGCGACCAGCGCTGGCGGCAGAGGACGGTGCCGGGGTGGGGGCAGCAGAGGTCTGGGGCATGACCACCACGCTAGGGCCGGCTCCCCGCGGACGCCATGCACATCCTCCGTGCATCGGATGCACGGCGAATTCCGTTGAGATCGCCAACGGTCAGGGGCACCATGAGGTGTTATGGATCACAGCACTGTTTCCCCGTCCCGCGCCTCGGGTGGCCCCTCCCCGGACCCCGCCGCCGTCTCCTCCCGTGGCTCCGCCCGGGCCACCAGCCCGGCCACCAGCCCGGCGACCACCGCCGGGTCCGCGGCGCAGCGCGCCGGCCGGCCCCGGGACCTCGTCGCCGTCAACATCGGCAATGCCCTGGAGTGGTTCGACTGGAACATCTACGCGATCTTCGCCCCGTTCTTCGCCGCCCAGTTCTTCCGCGCCGAGGATCCGGTCTCCAGTCTGCTCTCCACGCTGGCCGTCTTCGCGGTCGGCTTCCTCATGCGCCCGGTGGGCGGGTGGCTGTTCGGCCGGCTGGCGGATGACAAGGGAAGGAAGTTCAGCCTGACCCTGGCCATCCTGCTCGCCTCCTTCGGCTCCCTGCTGATCGCCGTGGCCCCGACCTTCGACGCGATCGGCGTGTGGGCCGGCGTCGTCCTTCTGGTGGCCCGGCTGGTCCAGGGTTTGTCCCATGGCGGCGAGACCGGCAGTGCGTTCACCTACCTGGCCGAGATCGCCCCGCAGGACAAGCGCGGCTTCTGGGCCTCCACCCCGTGGCTCGGCGTGGGCGTGGGCACCATGCTCGCCACCGGCGTCGGCGTGCTGCTGACCGCCCTGCTCACCGAGGCGCAGATGGCCGAGTTCGGCTGGCGCATCCCCTTCGCCGTCGCGGCCCTCCTGGGGGTCTACGCCCTCTACATCCGCAAGACCATGAACGAGTCCGAGGTGCACACCGAGCGCAAGGAGCGGGACGAGCGCGAGGGGGCGGACTCCCCGTCCCTGCGAGAGGTCCTCTCCGAACTCGGCCGCGAGTGGAAGCCGCTGCTGCAGATCGTCGGCCTGACGATCTCCGGCGTGGTGGCCTTCTACACCTGGTTCATCTTCGCCCCCGGCTACGCCTCCCGCGAGTTCGGCATGGATCCCAACGCCTCCCTGGTGGCCGGCCTGTGCGGCCAGGCCGTGTTCCTGGTGGCCATCCCGGTGATGGGCAGGCTCTCCGACCGCTTCGGGCGCAAACCGGTGCTGATGGTCTTCGCGGCCGGCTTCGCGCTCGTGGCCTTCCCCCTGGAATGGATGCTCGGCCCGAGCCCGTTCATGCTCTTCCTGGCCATGGCCGCCGGCTCCGTGCTGCTGGCCGCGAACTGCGCCCCGCTCGGCGCCGTCTTCGCCGAACTGGTCCCGACCAAGCTGCGGGCCACCCTGATCGGCGTCGGTTACGCCACCTCCGGGGCGATCTTCGGCGGCACGGCACCCTACCTGAACACCTGGTTGTCCAGCATCGGGATGCACGGGCTGTTCGTGGGCTACATGATCCTGCTCTGCCTGGTTAGCGTGGTGGTCATCATCAAGATGCCGGAGACCGCCCGCCGCGACCTCCGCTGAACCCGCCGGCACCGGTCCGGCAGGAAGACGGGGACGGTTGCGACTGACACTGCGCCAACTCGAACACTTCTGCGCTGTGGCCAGGACCGGCAGCATCAGCGCCGCGGCCGCCCAGCTGAGGGTGTCCAGGACCTCCGTCACGGAGGCCCTGGATACCCTCGAACGCGTCTCCGGCACCGTGCTGTGCCGCCGCAGCAAGGCCGAGGGCGTGGTGCTCACCGCCTCCGGAGAGGACTTCTTCATCCGCGCCCGCTCGGTGCTGGACCAGGCCCTCGACCTCGAGGTGCCCGACGGCGCCCGGCAGCTCGGCGGGACCCTCGCCATCGGCTGTTTCCGGTCCCTGGCCCCCACCGTCCTGCCCGCGCTGTGGTCCGAGTTCGCCGCACGGCATCCCGGCGTCACCGTCTCCGTGACCACCGGGAACCGGGCCGAGCTGGTGGAACAGCTCTCCCTCGGCATCCTGGACGTGGTGTTGGCGTACAACCTCCATGCCCTGCCCGGATTGGGCTCCGCCGCCCTCTACGACACGACGATGTACGCCCTCCTGCCGGCCGACCACCGCTTCGCCGAGCGGGGACGGGCTCCCCTGGCCGACCTGGCGGCGGAGCCCCTGCTGCTCATGGACGTCTCCCCCAGTTCCGACGACATCCTCTCCTACTTCGCCCACCACGGCGCGGCACCGAACGTGCGGATGAAGTCCCCGGACTTCGAGCTCATCCGGTCCCTGGTGGCCCGCGGGCTGGGCTATTCGATCTTCATCCAGCGGCCCCGGCAGGACGTCTCCTACGAGGGCCTGCCGGTGGCCTGCGTTCCCCTGGACCCCGAGCCCCACCTGGAACGGGCGTCCATCGCCTGGTCGGAACGGCGGCGACTGCCCGCCCCGGCCCGGAGCTTCGTGGACCTGGCCATCACCCTGGGTCCGCAGGTCGCGCCGGTGACGTGATGACGAGGCCGATCAGGACCCCAACCGGCCCTCCGGCCGGGGCTCGTTGCTGACCACGGGGGTGGAGCCGGTGTCCGAGCCGGAGCGCCGCGGCCGCGCGCCGTCGATGTCCTTCTCGTCGGCGTTCCGCTCGGGCCGGCGGCCCTTGGAACGCGGTTCGCCCTCGCCCTCGCTCTGCCCCTCGCCGCTGCGATCACCGGCCGAGTCTGTCCCCGTGCCTCTGCCCGCGCTGGCGGAACCGGTCGCACCGGCGGAACCGGCCGGCGTCGGGACTGGGCGCCCGTCACCGGAGCGCAGGGAGGCCCGCAGGTCCCCGACGGACATCGCGGAGGTCTGCACGTCCAGCTCATCACGCCACTGCGGATCCGGCTCGGTCAGGTAGCCGACGGGGGCGTGCTCACCGAAGTGGTCGGCGTCCGCCTCACGCCAATCGGCCGCCCAGCCACGCGGCGGCTCGTTGAGCAGTTCGTCCTCCCGCAGCCAGTGGTAGATGGAGGCGTAGGAGCGGGTGTTGAGGTGGTCCACGCGGCGGCGCAGCATGCGGGTGTTCAGCTGGGACGGGTGGTTCAGGCCCATCGACGCCATGATCTGCACGGCCTCACGGACGGTGAGCTTCTGGTAGTTGTGCACGCGCTTGGACTTGTCCTCCACGTCCAGTGCCCGGGCGAGCCGCGGGTCCTGCGTGGCCACGCCCACGGGGCAGTGGTTCGTGTGGCACTTCTGGGCCTGGATGCAGCCGGTGGCCATCATCATGGCGCGGGCGGACATGGTGAAGTCGGCCCCCTGGATCAGCCGTTTGACGATGTCCGATCCGGTGGCGACCTTGCCGGCGGCGCCCAGCTTGATCATGTGCCGGAGCCCCGTGCCGACCAGGGCGTTGTGCACCAGCATCAGTCCCTCGGTCAGCGGGGTGCCCACGTGGTCGGAGTACTCCAGCGGGGCCGCGCCGGTGCCGCCTTCGGAACCGTCCACGATGATGTAGTCCGGGGCGGTCCGCTCCTCCCAGATGGCCTTGCACATGGCCAGGACATCCGTGCGCGAACCCACGCAGAACTTGATGCCGATCGGCTTGCCGCCCGAGAGTTCGCGCAGCCGGCCGATGAAGCGGACCATCTCCCGGGGCGTGGTGAAGGACGAGTGGGAGGCCGGGGAGATGCAGTCGACGCCGACCGGCACCTCCCGCGCCTCGGCGATCTCCGGGGTGACCTTGGGCCCGGGCAGGACCCCGCCGAGCCCGGGCTTGGCCCCCTGGGAGAGCTTGATGGTGATGCCCTTGACCTCAGGCAGGGTGGCCTTCTCCGCGAAGCTCACCGGGTTGAACCGGCCGTCCTCGGTGCGGCAGCCGAAGTAGCCGGAGCCGATCTCCCAGAACAGGTCCGCGCCGTTGCCGCGGTGGTACTTCGTCAGCCCTCCCTCTCCGGTCTCGTGGATGAACCCGCCCAGGCCGGCCCCCTTGTTCATGGCCACCACCGCGTTCTTGGACAGTGATCCGAAGGACATGGAGGAGATGTTCATCAGGGACAGGTCGTAGGGCTGGCGGCAGTCAGGGCCACCGATCCGCACGGTGGGAATCTTCTCCGGCGGCGCCACGGGGGCCGTGGAGTGCAGGAGGAATTCGTAGCCGATCCGACCCGTGTCCCGCTCGGTGCCGAAGGCCTTGTGGTCGTCCGCGCCCTTGGACCGCGAGTACACGATCGAGCGGGTGTCCCGGTCGAAAGGCTTGCCGTCGAAGTTCCGCTCGATGAAGTACTGCTGGATCTCCGGACGGATCGACTCCAGCAGGTACCGCATGTGCCCGAGCACCGGAAAGTTCCGCAGGATCGCGTGCCGCTTCTGCGTCAGGTCCCAGATGGCCAGCCCCACCAGCAGCAGGGCGACCAGCCCGAGGAAGATCCACGCCCAGAACCCGACCAGGTAGGCGATGACCAGGATGAGGACGAGCGTGGTGAGCCCGCCGATGATGAGGAGGCGGTTGTTCATGCCTCCCATCCTGCACCCGCGGAAGGCAGAACGCACGACGGCGGCGCGTGGCCTCCCGCGTTCAGGTCACCAGAGGTGTGGGGCCGGCTTCCGGGAACCCGGGAGGGCGACGTTGGTGCGCCACTCGTGCAGCCACTCAGGCAACTCGAGCCCGGCAGGCTTCGGCTGGCCGAGCTCCTCGGAGACCGTTGCCAGGATCTCCTCATTGGACACCGGGCCGTCGGGGCCGACAAGCCGGGTGGCCACATGGGCCCTGACGTAGACCTCGCCGTCCACCACAAAGCGCTGCTCGAACCAGATGGACTTGTCATCCAAGCCGATGATCCGGGTCTCCACGGTGTAGCGCTGCCAGAGGTTCACCGACTTCCGGAAGGCGATCTGCTCGGCCTGCACCACCGGTGACCACTTCTTCTTCCGCATCAGGTCCCAGACACCGGCACGGACCATCAGATCGAAGCGGCCCAGGTCCATGAGGGAGAAGTACATCCCGTTGTTGACGTGCACCGCGATGTCCACGTCGGTCGGCAGCGCCCTCAGCGGCAACGAGGAACTGTCCCAGAGGCCCAGCTTGGGGCGACGCCGCGAGGTGATGAGCAACAACAGGGTACGGAAGATCAGGTGCATGCCCCCCATGATGTCACGGGAAGTTACCCTCGGGTAATGAGTCCCGCGACGGCCCGGACCGGTCAGCGGTGCGCAGCCGGCCGTGTGGGCCGGCCGCATCCTCGGCTTCGGGGAGTACGAGTACCGGTACGAGAGTGGGCATGGTGGCCTCACTCCGCTGCTGGAGCGTTCGCTGGCCGAGACCCTCTCAGAGGAGGTCCTGATTACGCGAAGGCGCTGAACCCGGTGAGATCGCGGCCGATCAGCAGCGCCTGCACGGATTCCGTGCCCTCGTACGTATGGATCGCCTCGATGTCCGCCTGATGGCGGATGACGCCGTTCTCCAGCAGGATGCCGTTGCCGCCGAGCATGTCCCGGGCCTCGGCGGCGATCAGACGTGCGGTGCGCGTGTTGTGGTATTTGGCCAGGGACGCCTGGGTGGGCCGCAGAATGCCCTCGGACTCCAGGTGTGCCAGGTTCACGCAGTACATCTGCATGGCCACCAGATGGGAGAGCAGCCGCGTGAGCTTCTCCTGGACCATCTGGTGCTGGGCCAGTTTCTTGCCGAACTGCACCCGCTGTTGCGAATAGGCCAACGCGGACTCGAAGCAGGCCGTGGCGTGGCCGAGCGCGGACCATGCCACGCCGGCGCGGGTGGCATAAAGCACCCTGGAGGTGTCCTTGAACGAGTGGGCGCCGGGAAGCAGGGCCTCAGCGGGCAACTCCACGTCATCCAGGTGGATCAGGGCCTGGTCGATGGCGCGCAGCGCGCCCTTGCCGGCGATCACCTGGGCCTGATAGCCGGGGGTCTCCTGCGGGACGAGGAAGCAGCGGACCGCACCATGGTCGTCGCTCCCCTCGGAGTTCACGCGCGCCCAGACGAAGGTCACGCCGCCCGATGCCCCGTTGCCGATCCACTTCTTGGCCCCGCGCAGCACCCAACCGGCCTGGGTGCGGGTGGCCCGGGTGACCAAGCCCGAGGAGTCCGAACCGTGGTCCGGCTCGGTCAGCGCGAAGGACCCGAGCACCTCCCCCGCGGCGATGCGCTGCACGTACCGTTCCTGCTGTACCTGGCTGCCGAAGTACACGAGGGTGCGCAGGGCGAGCCCTCCCTGGACCGCCAGCACGGTGCCCAGGGAGCCGTCCACGCGGGAGAGCTCCATGTTGACCAGGCCAGTGGCCAGCGGGGAGAACTGTTCCAGGTCCGGGTGGGTCAGCCCGTCGTTGAAAAGCTGGTGCCGCCCGAGGCTGGTGGCCGCCTCGATCGGGTATTCGTGGCGGTTCCAGCCCTCTGCCATCTGATCGGCGATGGCGGCGGCGGCCGTCCGCGCCCGCTCCCAGATCTCGCGGTCCCCTGCGGGGATGGTCCGGAAGGCGCCGTAGTAGTCGATGTCCAGCGGGCTGGTCACGTCATAGGCCGGTTCGGTGGCGCCCGGGAACGGCGATCCGCCAGTGTCGGACGCACGCGCCGCGCGGGCGGGGATCTCAGTCATCATCTCAGCATAGATGGGACTGCGTGTCATGGCCAGTGGAACTCAATTCCGAGGGGACAGGCGGTGACAGATCACGGCGAGTTCGACTCCAGGGCCTGGCGGACCCGGCGCAGCACCTCGCCCGAGGGCATCGTCGTGGGGAAGCTCGCGACCACCACCTGGCCGGGGGCGGGGGTGGGGTCCGGAACGCGGCCCGAGCCGGCGGTGAGGTCCGCGCCCGCTGCCGGGCCGGCGTCGTCCGCGGGGTGCGACGCCCGTCCCCGGCCGGCATCCGACTCGGCGTCCGCCGGGGAACCGACCCCGAAACGCAGTCGAACCATGGCCAGCGCCCGGTCCAGCGCCTGGGCGTACCGCTCCGTGACCCGCGCGGACGTGGTCCTGTCACCGTCGCCATCGCTGCGGACGGCCTGGCGCAGAAAGTGGTTGTGGGTGGCGGTGACGAGGGCGGCGAACCCGATCGCGTCCACGGGCTCGAGGCCGGGCACGGTCCGGCGCAGATGCCCGGAGAAGAGCTGCTCGTAGCGGCGTTCGGTGACGATCTCGCGATCACGCAGGGCCTGCACCCCGCCGACCACGGCGTAGCGGCGGCGAGCCAGCTCCAGGTCCTCGGACAGGTGCGCGAAGACCCGCTCCGAGGCGGCGCACACGGTGGTCCAAGGATCGCTCGGCTGCTCGTCCATCCACGCACCGAGTTCCTCGATCAACGGCGGATGGTCCGCGAAGACCGCGTCCTCCTTGCCGCCGACCTGCCGGAAGTACGTGGAACGGGACAGCCCGGCCGCGCGGGCCAGGTCATCCACGCTGGTGGCCTCGAAGCCCCGCTCACTGAACAGTTCCACGGCGGCCTCGACCACCAGGGATCGGACCTCGACGGAGCGGGACGGCGCAGGTTCCAGAGTCATGCCCTCGACTCTATCCAGCCCCGCGCCACCCTCTCCCTCTTGCTCTCCCTCTCGCACCAGAACTGGAGGTTGCCGAGCAGGTGCCAGGAGTGGGTCAGGAGCGGGTCAGAGCAGGTGGTCGGTGAGGTGGTCCGGGGTGCCGAAACGGTGGGCCGTGATCGAGATGGCCTGCTCGTGCACGAAGGGCAGCAGTTCCACGTCGCCGGCCGAGACCACGGGATTCGCGTAGACGGCCACGTCCGGCGATCCGCCGAGAGCTTCATGCAGGGCCAGCACTGCCGCGCGGGACGCCTCAGCCCCTGCCGCAGCTCCGGTCCCGGCGCGGGACCCGGCACGCACTCCGGACGCGGTCCAGTCCAGCACCAGGCGGATCCGCGGGTCCCCGCCGGAGGGCGCGGACGGCGGCAACTGGGTCAGCTGCGCGGCCCGGGCGTGGAACGCCGCGGTGCCCTCCACCAGCACCTCCATCTGCGGCTCGCCGGCCAACACCTGCGCGACGCCGGCTGGCAGCCCCTCGGCCACGCTCACCGTGAGCGGCGCCCCGGCCCGGCGGCCGGCCAGGATCGCGCGCAGCAGGTGCACCAGCGGGCCGGACTCCCAGCGGATGGTCACGGGGACCGGACGGTGGCGCAGCACGTTGCGCTCCGCCATGAGTCCGGAGATGTCCGTGGCCACGCCGAAGCACTCGGTCCACGCCTGCTCGTCCAGGGCGGCGGCACGGGCCAGCCAGGCGCGGTCCTCTGCGTCCAGGCCGGCGGCGTCGGCCAGGCTCTGGACAGCACCTGCCGAGGCGCGGTCCGCTTCGACCCACATCGATCCTGCCGAGCCACTCTGATTATTGCTGTGGCTGGGCACGATGGCTGTGGCCGGAGTAGCAGCCGAGGCGCGGCCGGCGTCGCCGGTGTTCTCCTGCGGCGCACCGGCGAGCGGGGCGTCCGTCCAGGATCCCAGGCCGTGCAGGTAGTGCGGGCCACCGGCTTTGGTTCCGGCACCGACGGCCGAGCGCTTCCAGCCACCGAAAGGCTGGCGGCGGACGATCGCGCCGGTGATGCCGCGGTTGACGTAGAGGTTGCCGGCATTCACCGTCTCCAACCAGGTCCCGATCTCGTCCGGGTCCAGCGAGTGGATTCCGGAGGTCAGGCCGTAGTCCACGGCGTTGACGAGCTCGATGGCGTCCTCCAGCGTCTCGGCCGTCATCACGCCGAGCACGGGCCCGAAGTACTCGGTCAGGTGCGCGTCCGAGCCCGCGCGGACCCCGGCGCGGATGCCGGGGCTCCACAGCCGCCCCGTCTCATCCAGCTGGCGTGGTTCCAGCGCCCAGGTCTCTCCGGTGCCCAACTCGGTCAACCCCCGCTGCAGCTTCTCTCCCGGGACCTCGATCACGGGCCCCATCTGCGAGCGCGGGTCCTCCGGGTAGCCCACGGTCAGGGAGTTCGCGGCGTCCACCAGCTGGCGGTGGAAACGCGGGGAGGTGGCCACGGAGCCGACCAGGATCACCAGGGAGGACGCCGAGCACTTCTGCCCGGCATGGCCGAACGCGGAGGTCACCACGTCCTTGGCGGCCAAGTCCAGGTCGGCGCTCGGGGTCACGATGACCGCGTTCTTGCCGGAGGTCTCGGCGAGCAGCGGCAGGTCCGGACGGAAGGAACGGAACAGCTTCGCCGTCTCGTAGCCGCCGGTCAGGATGACCCGTTCCACGTCCGGGTGCGCGATGAGTCCCTCCCCGATTTCGGCCTCCCGCTCCGGGTCGATGCTGATGAAGCTCACCAGGTCCGAGGCGAGCGCACCGGCCTCGTCGGCACTGATGCCGTCCAGTGCGGTGAGCCCGGCCATGAGGCCCGCACGGATGGATTCGAAGACGACGGCCCCGGTCCGGACCGACTGCGGGGCCGGCTTGAACACCACCGGGGACCCGGAGGCCAGTCCGGCGAGCACGCCGCCCGTCGGGATGGCGACGGGGAAGTTCCACGGCGGAATGACGAGCACCAGCTTGGACGGGTGGAACTGCGCCCCGGGCACCTCGTCGAGCCCGCGGGCGAGCCGGCCGTAGTACCGCGCGAAGTCAATGGCCTCGGAGACCTCCGGATCACCTTGGTCCAGGGTCTTGCCGGTCTCGGCGGCCGCCACCTCGAGCAGGTCCGCGCGGTGCGCCTCGAGGGAATCGGCCACGGCACCCAGCACGCGCTCCCGCTCGGCCCCGGTCAGGCTCGCCCACGCCTCGCCTGCCGCCACGGCCTTCCCGACGGCGGCCTGCACCTGATCCGGTGAGGTCACCGTGGCGGCAGCCACGGTCTCCGTACCGAGCGTGGAGCCCGGGATGCCGGCGGTGATGGACCGGCCCCACTCGCGATTCGCCGCCAGGGAGGGGTCGGTGTCCGGGGTGTTGGCGAAGCCGTCCACCGGCTCCGGGACCGGGCCGCGGGCCACGTCGAGATCCGAGGCCTGCCGGTTCTGGGTGCGGGCCGGCGTCGGGATGGCGGTGTCCAGGTCCTCGAGCGAGGCCTCGAAGCGGTCCTGCTCACGGGCGAAGAGCGCCGGGTCCGTGTCCAGTTCGAAGACGGCGGACATGAAGTTCTCCTGGCTGGCCCCCTCCTCGAGGCGGCGGATCAGGTAGGAGATGGCCACGTCGAACTCGTGCGGGTGGACCACCGGGGTGTAGAGCAGCAGCGAGCCGACGTCCTGGCGGACGGCCTCGGTCTGGCCGGTGGCCATGCCCAGCAGCATCTCGAACTCGACGTCCGGGCTGCGGCCGCCCTGCTCCCACTGCGTGGTGAGCCCGCGTTCCTGCACCAGCAGCCAGGACAGGGCGATGTCGAAGAGGTTGTGCCCGGCCACCCCGATCCGCACGTTGCGGGCGTGCTCGGGCGTGAGGGCGTAGTTCAGTACGCGCTTGTAGTTGGTGTCCGCGGCCTGCTTGGAGGGCACGGTGGCGGCGGGCCAGCCGGTGACGGAGGCCTGGACCTGCTCCATGGGCAGGTTGGCGCCCTTGACCACGCGGACCTTGAGCGGGGCACCGCCGGCGGCCACGCGGCGGGCGGCGAACTCCTGCAGGCGGATCATGGCGTCGAGAGCGTCCGGCAGGTAGGCCTGCAACACGATCCCGGCCTCGAGATCGTGGAGCGCGGGGGTGTCCATCAGGCGCATGAACACGGCCAGGGTCATGTCCAGGTCGTGATACTCCTCCATGTCCAGGTTGATGAACGTGGGGCCGGTGCCGGTGGTGCCGGTGGTGCCTCCGGTGCCGGCTTGGGAGGCGGCGAGCTCGTAGAGCGGCAGGAGGTGGGCGGTGACCTCCTCGACCGCCTCGTTGAACGCCCAGGCGCTGTGCGGGGCGGTGGCTGCGGAGACCTTGACGGAGACGTAGTCCACGTCATCCCGCTCGATCAGAGTGCGGATGCCGTCCATGCGGCGGCCGGCCTCCCGCTGGCCGAGGATCGCCTCGCCGAGCAGGTTGATGTTGAGGCGAATGCCCTCCGTCTTCAGCTTGGCGATGGCCGGGCCGAGCTTGGCGTCCGTGGCGTCCACGATCAAGTGGGAGACCAGCTCGCGCAGGACCTTGCGGGCCGCCGGCACGGCGATCGGGGCCACAGCGGGGGCCAGCCGCCCGCCCAGGATCATGGCCGACTTCATGTACCAGGGCAGGAAACCGGGCGTCTGGGGTGCCAGGTCCGCGAGCGCCTCCGCGGCGATCCGATGGTCCTCGGGACGCACCACCCGGTCTACGAAGCCCACCGTGAAGTCCAGTCCCGCCGGGTCCTTCAGCACGCCCGCCAACTGCTTGGCCGAGAAGTTCGAGGGATGCTTCCGCGCCTCCCGGAGCCAGGTCCGCACCTGCTCGACGGCGGCCGGGGCCAGCGCGCGCAACTCCTCGGGGTCCGAGATGGCCTCGTTGTGCTGGTGGGCCTGCCGGGTGTGGGTGACCGGGTTCTCCGGGTTCGCCGGGTTCACGGGCTGGGCGGAGTGATCAACGGGGTGGGTCGTCATGCTGTCATTGTTCTCCCTCATACTATGCGTGACTAGCGAACGTTTCCGCAGAGTATTGTTCGGTTGATCCGAACTATTGAGCGTGGCCCCCGGCACGTGTGCCGCCCTCGCTCTGTCCCTGGCCCGTCCCCGTTCCGCTGTTCCGCTCCACCGCCGTCCGTCCCCCCACGCACCCGACCTGATCTTTCGTGAAAGGCCTCACCCATGCTGGACGTCCGCCGTCTCGTCCTGTTGCGCGAGCTGTCCATCCGGGGCACGATCTCCGCGGTCGCCCGGGCCATGAACCTGGCTCCTTCCTCCGTCTCCGAGCAGTTGTCACTGCTGGAACGGGAGACCAAGACCGAGCTGTTGCGCCACGTCGGACGCAACGTGCAACTCACGGAGGCGGCGCTGGCCCTGGTGGAGCGGGTGGAGCCGATCCTCGGTGCCCTCGAGGAAGCCGAGACGGCACTCATCTCAGCCGGATCGGCCGGCGGGGCCATCAGTGGGCGGGTGCGCCTGGCGGTGTTCCAGTCCGCCGCCCTCGTGCTGATTCCGCCGGCCCTGTCCCTGTTGCGCGAACGCCATCCCGCCCTACGGCTGGAGATGGTCCAGTACGAGCCGGAGCGCGCCCTGCACGAGACCTGGGCACGGGACTTCGACGTGGTGGTCGCCGAACAGTACCCCGGACATTCGGCACCGCACTGGCCGGGGCTGGACCGCCGCCAGCTGTTGAGGGACGAGCTGCAGCTGACCGTGCCCTCCGGGCTCACGATCGATGGCCAGCCACTGCCGGCCGGGGAGGAACTGGCCACCCTGCTGCAGCACCGGCCGCTGCCCTGGGTCATGGAGCCCCGGGGCACGGCCACCCGGCACTGGGCCGAGCAACTGATCCGTTCCGCCGGCCACGAGCCGGACGTCCGCTTCGTCTCAGCAGACCTGCAGTCCCACGTGAAGCTCGTCGAGTCCGGCAATGCCGTGGCACTGTTGCCGGGCCTGACCCTGGCGGATCATCCTCAGCGATTGCGCCGCATCTCCCTGCCCGGGCGGCCGTTGCGCACCGTCTTCACGTCCATCCGGTCCTCGTCGGCTCGGTCTCCGGCCGTCGTCGCCGTCCGTGCCGCCTTGGAGGAGGCGGCACAGCCGCTGAATGCTGAGACCGGTGGATAACGAACAGGTCGCGACTGGCGCGGAACGGGGCCGGGGGGTTGCGCACTCGCATAGCATGGGTGGAGTCGGTGACCAGAGGTCTGCTGCCCTGCACACGTCAGGACCGACGCACTAGATGCCCGTGAACCACCTGACGAAAGGGACCCATGCGCCAGGATCCGCAGGCACTGCCGCTCGGCGGGGTCGCGACGGACCTGTCCACGGAGCAGTCAACAGCGGTGTGGCACCTGCCCGCGGACACCGAGCCGCAGGAACGGCTGTGGATGGCCTTCCCCCGCGACTACGCACAGATGGGCACCTCCACCTGGGAGTTGTCCGGGGCACGCCGCGCCTGGACTCGGGTGGCGCACGCGGTCATGGACTACGAGCCGGTGACCCTGCTGGTGGATCCGGCGGACCGGCAGATCGTGCACACCTACGTGGATCCCATGTTCCCCATCGTGCCGCTGGCCATGGACAACCCCTTCCTCGGCCTGACCGGGCCGACCTTCACCACCGGCGACGTGGATCCGGCCACGGGCCAGCGCCAGCTCGGCATGATCGACTGGGTCTTCAACGGCTTCGGCCGCCGGCCCGGTTTCGACTACCGCCTGGACGACGTGGTGGGCGGCACCATCTCCGATCTCACCAACGCCCGGCGCCAGCTCTCCCTCATGGTCAACGAGGGCGGCGCCTTCATCACGGACGGCGAGGGCACCCTGATCGCCTCCGAGGCCGTCCTGCTGGATCCGGCGCGCAACGGCGGCTGGACCCGCGAGCACGTCGAGGCCGAGTTCACCCGTTACACGGACATCCGCAAGATCATCTGGCTGCCCGGCGGCCTCACCCGCAACCAGGGGCGCTTCGGCCTGGGCGGGCACATCGACCAGCTCGTCACCTTCGCCTCCCCGGCCGTGCTGCTGCTGCACTGGCAGGAGAACCCGGCCCACCCGGACCACGCCGTCTCCGCCCGCGCCCTGTCCATCCTCCAGCACGAGACCGACGCGAAGGGCCGGCCGTTGAACGTGGCCACCCTGACCGCACCCCTGGCTGGCCAGGACGACCGCGGGCCCCTCGCCTGGTCCTACATCAACGTCCTGCCCGTCAACGGCGCCGTGGTGGTCCCCTCCTTCGAGGACCCGCACGACGACGGCGCCCACCAGCTGTTGCGGGCCGCCTACCCGGGGCGCACGGTCGTGCCCATCCCGGCACAGCGGCTGTACCGGCGCGGCGTCGGCATCCGCCAGGTCGCCCTGCCGCAGCCCTCCCGGAAGGCCCCGGCCTAGAGCAGGCGTCCGTGTCTCACGTTCGGCGTCTCGCGTTCGGCCCGGTTCACGTTCTGCACCTTGATTCCCGACGATCGTGACGTTTCCCCGTCAAAATGACCGGGACTATGCACGATGAGCGGGAAAAGCTGCAACGGCTGATCCTCCACAGCCGGCGAGCTCCTCAGCGTGGTCCACATCGGTCCTCCAGCTGACCGCCCAGGGCCCCCTTCTTGTGGTGTCCTGACGGGCATGATGGCCACCCCGACCAGACTCCCAGTCCCCGATCTCCAGCTTCCACTCGAGGTGACCTCACCGCAGGACATCACCGCTGCGGGGATCCCCTTGCGCCGCACCACCGAGGACGGTGTGCCGACGAATGATGCACCCCTGGTGTTCAGAAGGGCCAGAGCCGGTGAATACGTCAGAGTCCGCCCCGGTGTCTTCGCCCCGGCCGAGTGGTGGAACGCGGCTTCGCGCGATGACCGATTCTGCGCCTCTGCGACGGCTCTCGCCTTGACCAGCCGGACCGACCCCGTCTTCTGCCGGGAGACGGCCCTCGTGCTGTATGGGCTGCCACTCATCAGCAGGCCCGGAATCCTCACCCTGCGGGCCTCAAGCAGCAGCGTGGCCGGCTCCCTCAAGCGTGAGAAGCCGAAAGGGGCCACCTGGCCACTCTTCAACGAGCGGAGGATCTCTGTCCCGCGGGCGTGGAGCGGCCTGCCCACCGGACAGCTCCACCCGTTCCAGCAGCGCCTGTTGTCCGGATCCTCACTGGTCCTCGAGGACCTTCGGATGTGCCTGGCGGACACGTTGCCGCGACTACCGTGGGAAGACGCGATCGTGGTGGCGGATGCGCTGTTGAGCGGACTGAGGAACTCGCCGGCCAACCTGCCGGAGGTGATGGCCAGACCATGGACCGTCCAGGACCTCGCCTCCCTGGCGAAGACGAGCTCCACCCAGAAGGCAGCCCACCGACTCCGTCGGATCGCGGCCTTCGCCTCGCCCCTGTCCGGCTCCCCCGGCGAATCCTGGAGCCGAGTGGTCATCGACCGGCTTGGCTTCGAACCACCAGAACTGCAGCATCGGGTGCGGGCCGCCGACGGTCGACTTCTGGGCATCCTCGATTTCTGGTGGCAGGGGTTACGGCTGGCCGGTGAGTTCGACGGCAAGCGGAAGTATGCCGGCGGCAACAGCTACTCGGGGCGCGACGTCCATCCGGTGATCCTGGACGAGAAGTTGAGATCAGAACGCATCCAGGAAGAGGGTGTTCGCTTCGTCCGCTGGATGTGGGATGACCTGACGTCACCTCGCCGGTTGGAAGCCAAACTACTGCGCGCCGGTGTTCCTCGTCGCTGAACGCGGCGGAGATACCGCCCACCACCGTTCGCGACAGAGCACTCAGCGCCCGCGACCTCGAAGATTCCCGACGATAGCGAATATTCCCCGTCATCATCATGGGGATTCTTCACGATCAGCGGGAATCGCCCCACGATCAGGGCCGTCGCACGGGCAGGTGCCGGCTCACAGAATCCCGGCGTCAGTCGGTGTCAGTCGGTGTCGGGGGTGAAGAGCTCACGGACGTCGTCGGCGGTGATGGTGGAGGAGAAGGCGGCGTCCCCGTCGGTCAGCGAGGAGAACAGGGCCGCCTTCTTCTGCTGCAACGCGAGCACCTTCTCCTCTATCGTGCCCTCGGCCACCATGCGGTAGACCATGACGGTACGGTCCTGCCCGATCCGGTGGGCGCGGTCCACGGCCTGGGCCTCAGTGGCGGGGTTCCACCACGGGTCCAGCAGGAACACGTAGTCGGCCTCGGTCAGGGTCAGTCCGAAGCCACCGGCCTTGAGGCTGATGAGGAAGGCCGGTGCCGTCCCCGTCTTGAACCCGTCGATCACCTTCGAGCGGTTCCGCGTGGAGCCGTCCAGGTAGGCGAAGGACACTCCCCGGTCCGCCAGGGCATCCCCCACGCGCGTGAGGAAGGAGGTGAACTGGCTGAAGATGATCACCCGGTGGCCCTCGGAGACGATCTCCTCGAGCTGGCCCATGAGTGCCTCCATCTTGGAGGACGGCACGGAGGCGTACTTCTCGTCCACGATCGCCGGATCCAGTGCCAGCATGCGCAGCAGGGTCAGCGACTTGAAGATGATGAAGCGGTTCTCCTCCATGTTCTCCAGCAGCCCGAGGACCTTCTGCCGCTCGCGCTGGAGCACCTGGTCGTAGAGCCGGCGGTGCTTCGGCACGAGCTCCACGTGGCTGACCTGCTCCTGCTTCGGTGGCAGGTCGGAGGCCACGAGGTCCTTGGTGCGCCGGAGCATGAACGGCCGGATCCGCCGCCGCAGCCGCGCCATGCGTCTCGCGGCGAACCGCCGCCCGTCCTCGGAGGAATCCGGCTGCTCGATCGGCTTGGTGTACTCGGACCGGAACACCGTCGGCGAGGGGAACAGGCCGGAGGCCGTCAGGGAGAGCAGCGCCCACAGGTCGGACAGGGAGTTCTCCATGGGCGTGCCCGTGATCGCCAGGCGGAAGGGCGCCCGGATGGCCTTGGCCGCCTGATGCGCCTTCGCCGCCCGGTTCTTCACGAACTGGGCCTCGTCCAGCACCAGCCCGTCCCAATCGAGCCCGGTGTACTCCTCGGAGTCCAGCCGCAACAGGGTGTAGCTGGTGATCACGACGTCGACGCCGGCCGCCTCCTCCGCCACGCTCGTCTTCCGCTTGGTGGTGGTGGTGTCCAGCACGCGCAGGTTCAGGTCCGGCGCGAACCGGGCGGCCTCGTCCTTCCACACGGACAGCACCGACGACGGTGCCACCACCAGGAAGGGCGGGGCACCGGCCGCGAGCTGACGCGCACGGACCATCAGCGCCAGGGTCTGGATCGTCTTGCCCAGCCCCATGTCGTCCGCCAGGATCCCACCGAGGTGGTGGTCGTAGAGGAAGGCCAGCCACGCGAAGCCCTCCAGCTGGTACGGGCGCAAGGTGGCCTGCAGGCCGGCGGGGACGGCCGGCGTCGGGATCTCGGCGAGGTCCTTGAGGGCGCCCACGGACTCGCGCCAGGCGACTGCCTCCTCGGACTCGTCCGCGAGGTCCTCGAACTCCTCCCAGAGCGCGACGTCGTACTTGTTGATCCGCGGCGCGTCAGACTTCCACTCCCCCATGGACTCGGCCTCGGAGATGAGCTCGCGCAGGCGGTTCAGGCCGGGGTGGTCCAGGGAGAAGTAGCTGCCGTCGTTCAGCATCAGGGTCTTCTTGCCCTGGGCCAGCGCCTTGAAGACCGAGGTGAACGGGATCAGCTGGCCGCCGACGGTGATCTCGAAGCCGAGGTCGAACCAGTCGTTGTCACGCGGATTCGCCGCCTCGACCTGCGTGACACGAACCTGGGGGTCATCCGTCAGCTCGCGATAATCGGGGCGCTTGCCGTGTTCCACGACCTTGACGTGGTCCAGTTTCGAGAGCGTCGGCAACACATATTCGACGAACCGGGCGGTGTCCGCACCGTGCAGATGCGTGTTGCGGATCGTTCCCGGAAGCACACTCACGCCGTCCGTGGCCTCCTCGGCTGCCGCGCGAACCGCGTCCAGCACGGCGTCCTCGTGCTCCACGTCCCGGTCCACGTCCACCCCGCGAGCCCGGCCGGAGTAGCCGGTCGGGGACCAGCCGCCGCGCGTGTGGGGACGCCGGTGCTCCACGGGCAGTTCGCGCCGCGGCCCCCAGTACAGCCAGTACCACTCCAGGGCAGTCTCATGGTTCTTCCGGTGGTCCACCTCGAGCCACAGCTCCGGGGCCGGGACCTCCGGGAACTCCACGGTCCCGTCCGCGCTGTCCACGTCCATGATGCGGGACAGCCGCGGGTAGACGTCGTAGAAGAACTCCTCGGACTCCTCCTGCGGGATCCGCAACGGTTCCGGCTGTTGCAACAGGTCCAGCACCGGGCGGGGTATGGCCGCCGACGCCGGCGCGAGCGTCAGCCGCACCGGCGCGAGATGGCGCGGGGCGTCGTCGAGGATCTCGGTGGCCACGAACCCCCCGGTGCCGGCAGCCCGCGCTCCGGGGACGACTTCACCGCCGGCTTCCACGATCGGGGCCACCTCCAGGCCCTGGTCCGGTCCGCTGACGTCCAGCCGTACGGTGGCCGGTCCGGTGAAGACCACCTCGCTGAGGATGCCCTGGCCCACGAACTCGACGCCCAGGTCCCGCGCGCGCGCCAGGAGCTGCCATGCCGCCGGTCCGGACAGGGAATCCAGCCGCAGTGTCTCGTCATTGCCGTAGGCGTGCGGCCGCTCGGCGAGGTACAGGCGGTAGAGCTGTCCGAGCAGGTCCACGTGGTCCCCACGCAGCTGGTGCCGCAGGCCGCCGTACTGGAACTTCTTCCAGGTGAGCCCGCCCTTGATCCAGTTGTCCCGGGTGCCCCGGCGCATCGGCCGCAATTGGACGTGCAGCGGGGCCCCCTCCTGGACATCCGCCACCGATGCCTCATGGGCGCCCCATCTCCGACGCATCTCACTGCGCGGCTCGGCCAGCAACTCCACGCCGATCCCCACCGGTTCCTCGGCGTGGGTGACGGCCTCCTGCCCGGTCAGCTCGCCGAGCACGGACCGCCAGTCGCCCGCCGCCGAGCCAGCCGGGTCCCCGCCACCGTGCGGTGAGGTGCGGTTCCCGACGCCGGCTCCGTCCGTGAAGCGGTCCACCTCGCCCCAGCCCTGAACCGGCGGGGCCGCGTTCGGGTCGAACATCCCCGCCAGCGGGGTCCCGGCGGGTGGCGGGCGCAAGTGATCCCGGATCGCCAGGGTCGTGGCCGCATAGAGCAGCGCCGCGGCATGCTTGCAGTCGTTGCGGACCGGGCAGCTGCACCCGCCGCGCAGCGGTGTCCACTGGCGCGGCAGGGACTCCGATGAGGCCCGCCCCGGCACGAGGATCGCGAACGTGTCATATGGCAGTGGGTCGTTGCCCTGCACCTGCCCAAACAACGTGCGCGGAGAAGCCGGCGCCGGTTCTCCGGCGTGGTCCGGGCCGGAGCCGCCGTCGGTCGGTTCCCACAGCAGCCCCGAGACCACTCCCTGGCGCGCATACTTCTTGCCGCGCTCGGCCGCCTGGGCGCCCACGAGCCGGGCGATGTCCTGGTCGGAGACATAGGGGTAGGAGGGCGAACTGCTCATCCCTCCATCGTTTCACGGCCCACGGACACGGTCAGCCGCTCTCCACAGGCCGCACGGGGCCTTCGGCGTCCGTTCTGGCACGGGCCCGGTCCTCGGCCCCGAGACCGACGGCGGCCCCGTCGCCCGAGCCTCCCGGCCGGCCCGGGGTCGTCCCGTCGCCACCAACCCCGCCACCGCCACCGCCACTCATCCTGTCGTCCGGGCCGCCGGCGGCTCCAGTCCCGCCAGGGCCCCCAGCGGCAGGTGAGGCGTCCGTGGCGGGCACCGGCGCCGCCGTCGCGATCCGGGCCTTCCGGTGCCGGGACTCCATGCCTTTCAGGTCAGAGGCGATGAAGGAGTTGATCCACCGCGACTGGGGATCGGCGTCGATCATGATCGCCTTCAGCAGCAGCGTGGCCGGCAGGGCCAGGATGGCGCCGAGCGGCCCGAGGATCCAGGCCCAGAACAGCAGGGACAGGAAGGAGACGGTGGGGATCACGCCCACGGCGTCGCCGGTGAACTTGGGCTGGATGATCGACTGGATGACGAAGTTCAGCACCGAGTAGGCGGCGACCACGGCGAAGAACGCGCCCCAGCCGCCCTCGACCAGTCCGAGGAGGGCCGGCGGGATCATGCCGATGATGAAGCCGATGTTGGGGATGTAGTTCGTCAGGAAACTCAGCACGCCCCAGACCCAGATCATGGGCACCCCGATGATCGCCAGGGCCACGATGTCCAGGCCGGCCACGATCAGCCCGAAGAGGGTGGTGACGACCCAGTACCGGCGCACGCCGTAGGCGAAGGCCGTGAGGGCGGCCCCGAGCTCGTACTTGGCGGTGTTCAGCAGGGCCATGCGGCGGTCCACGGCCACGGAGTCCATGGCGAGGAAGAAGACGGCCATGATCACGGTGGCCAGCAGTCCCAGCATGGCGGTGACGTTGGACAGCAGCGCGGTGACGATCCCGGTGGCCGTGGACACCACGGTGGACATGTTGAGGCCGGCGAGCTGCTCGATCATCATGTCCGGGGTGACGCCGAAGCTGCCGATCCAGGTGATCATGCTGTTGTAGATCTCGTTGAACTGCTCCCCGTACTCAGGCAGGGCCATCACGAGTTCGGAGGCGGACCACAGGATCAGCGCCATGAAGACCAGGAGCACGACGACGACCACCAGCACGGTGACCGAGGCGCCGATGAAACGGTGCACGCCCCTCTTGATGAGCCAGGCCTGCAGCGGGTAGGCGATGATCACCAGGTTCAGTCCGAGGAACACGGGACCGATGATGGTCTGGAGACCCTGCACGAATTGCAGGGTGATGACCAGGCCGGCCAGGCACAGCACGATCACCAGGAACCGCGGCCAGACGCGGTGCGATCTGGTCTCGGGGGTCATGCCGGAGTCATCTGCAGTGTCCACGTCCGAGAGTCTACGGCGGCCCCCGGACAAGATGCCGTCAGGGAGGACCCTGAATCCCACCCTGAGAACCACCCGGAGCCGCGGCGGCTGACAGCAGCGGAGGCTCCGGCTACCCTCGGACCATGATCCGGGACGAGAGCATCGAGGGATACGTGGAACGGCTGGCCTCCGGGGAGCCGACGCCGGGGGGAGGGGCCACCGGTGCCCTGCTGCTGGCCCAGGGGGTCGGTCTGCTGGCCATGGCCGCACGTTTCAGTGACCATGAGGAGCTGGCGGGGAGGGCGGCCACCCTGGCCTCGCGCGCCCTCGCCTTGTCCGATGACGACGAGCAGGCCTTCGCCCGGGTCTCCGAGGCCTTCGGCCTGCCGAAGGAGACGGACTCGGACCGCCAGGAGCGCTCCCACCGCATCCAGGAGGCGATCCGGGCGGCGGCCGTGCCACCGCGGGACCTGGTGGAGACCTCCGGTGATGCCCTGCGGATCGCGGAGGACGTCTTGGCGGACTGCAACACGAACGTGCTCAGCGACGTCGCGGCCGGGCTCGGCTGTGTGCGCGGGACGCTGGTGGCTGCGGCGGCGACTCTGGAGACGGACCTGGCCCCGCTGCAGGACGAGGATGCCCGCACCCAGGTCAGCACTGACATCGGCGAGGCCGACCGCCTGGCCGGCCGCGCCGACGATCTCATCGGCCACACGCGCCGGCGGATCCGCGGTTGAGGACCTGCGGTGGAGGATCGCCGTGCCGACCGCTGCGGCGCAGCTCTCATCGCCGTCCCGGTCATCGCAGTCCCGGTCCCCCGCCGACGACGCCGGCGCGCAACACCTGCTGGACCGTCCGGTCCGAGGAGCGCAGGTCCCGCCACGAGGGTGCCGGAGGCGCCGCCGTGGCGTCCGGTGAGGGCCTCAGTTCGGACCGGCCGGCCCGGGGAAGTGGGGTGTTCGGGGTCGAGCGCAGCATGCTCATCATCTCCGTAGACTGTTGCCAAGAAGTGTATGCAGAGCTTTCTCTGCAAAGACGTCTATGCAAAGGTAACTCTGCTCATGGCCGCTGACAAGTCCTCCGCGCACGATTCCCCCGATCCGGTCCTCGGCAAGGACGCCATGCCGGGGGTGGCGTCCCGGGCGCTCGATGCCCGCGCCATGAAGGCGTTCGCCCACCCGCTGAGGATGTCGATGTACTCCTATTTGACGGACCGCGGCACGGCGACGGCCACCTCGATGGCCCAGCACCTGAATGAGAGCACCGGCCAGACCAGCTACCACCTGCGCCAGCTGGAGAAGCACGGCTTCGTGGAGGAGGACACCGGGCGGGGCTCGGGCCGGGAGCGCTGGTGGAAGCCCGTGGGATTCGCGGTGCCGACCTACGAGCTCTCGCAGGACGAGTCCAACCGCCCCGCCATCCAGGCCCTGTTCCAGACCACCCTCAGCCAGCGGGCACAGGCCCTCGGGCGGTGGCTGAGCGTGGAGAACCAGGCCGACCCCGCATGGGTCAGGGCCTCCATCGACTCCTCCAGCACCCGCACCATGACCGCCCGGCAGGCGCGGGCCCTGAGCGAGGAGCTGATGGCCGTGATCGAGCGCCACGAGCAGGCGCTGGACCATGCGGAGCCAGCCGCGGACGCCCTCTCCGGGCAGACCGCGGACGGTGAGGAGACCCGCCGGGTGCGCCTCTACCTCAGCGTCTTCCCCCTGGTGATCGAGGACTGACCGCCCCGCCCACGGTCAGCCCGCGTCAACCCGGGTGATCCCGCTTGATACTGCAGGCGGGGCCTCTTCGCTCACGGCCCTGCGGGGGATTCCGGACCGCGCAGACGGCGGAGCAGCAGCCGGTCCACGCTGAACCGGCCGGGCCCGACGACGGCCAGCACCAGGGCGCCGACGCCCAGTCCGGCGGCCAGCTCCCACCCTCCGTCAGCGGCGAAGAGGCCGTTGCTCAGGTGGGCGAACACCACCGCCCCGGCCAGGACGAGGCCGGCCAGCAGGCCGGCGATCGGGGTCAGCAGGCCCAGGATGAGCAGCACGCCACCGCCGATCTCCACGGCCATCGTGATCACGGCCGCGGCCTCCGGCAGGGGGATGCCCATGCCGCCGAAACCCTGGGCGGTGGCGGACACGCCCTGGAGGACCTTCTGCATCCCATGGGCCACGAGCACCACACCGAGAACCACTCGCGCCAGCAGCAGCACGGCATCCCGGATCAGCTGTGGGACGGGCACCACTCTGGCGTCCGTGTCCACGGTCCTGGCGTGGGAGAGGCCAGCGGCGGACGAGGGGGAAGATGAGGGGGACGGCGCGGAGGAGGCGGGAGATGCCGAGCTGCCGACGGCAGGACGGAAGTGCCCTCCTCCGGCCCGTTGCCACTCCACGCCACGCGGCTCCTCGTGTCCGCTCCTGGCGGCCAGGGCCTCGGCGGCGCGTTCCTCGGGCGTCTTCACCTCAGTAGATCTGGTCATTCCTTCGAGGCTCCCGCGACGGGGCGGTCGCGTCAAACGGCCTGCCGGTGAGGCGGCGGATGCACAGGGCCTTGCCAGTTCGCCTTCAGGTGGACTGCGGCGTGGACGGCGGAGTGGACGGCGGCGCGGAGGGTGGCTGCCCCCGGCCGGTCCAGCCCCGCCAGACGGACAGCCCCAGCGTGCCGAAGGCGGTGGAGACCTCCAGCGGCGTGACAGCAGTCCCGTCCCGCTGGAGGGCGGGATGATAGGCCGCGACGACGGCGGTATCGGGTAGGACGAGGACCGAGGCGAACCCGGGTCGGGAGCGGCCCCCGATCGGGTCGCCGCCCAGTGCGCCGGCCGGGTCCCACCCGGCCACGGTGTGGTGCGGCACCGTCCGTGGCCCGAAGCCCGGCAGTGCGCTGGCCAGGCCGGCCGGCTCGAAGACCTGGCCCATCCAGCCCAGCACCCGCCCGGACAGCCCGGACAGCGCGGTGCACAGGTCGGCCGGCGTCGTCACGCCGGTCTCCGGCTCGAACCCCGAGATCTCAGTGTCCACCAGGTTCCAGTCACCGATCAGGGTGCGGGCCACACCCAGCAGATCGACACCCCGGTCCGCGAGGAACTCGAGGACCGCCTGCAGGCACGCACCATCGCCCGTCCCCACGATGAGGGCCAGTGCGTCATCCACCGTCAGCCGCAGCTCGCTGTCCATCCTCCGCAGGGTCCCCGACCGCGACGCCCTGCGGTGCTCGGCGGTCAGGGTGAGCCGCTCCCCCAGCAGTCCGGGATCAGACTCGGCGCACCGGCCCACCGCCGCGGCGAGCACCAGCGTGCCGGTGCCGGCCAGCGGATGGCGGGCGCCGGCGTCGTGCGAGGACTCCCGGCCGTCCGCGAACCGGACAGCGAAGCGCATTTGCGGATACGCCGCCGGGATCTCACTGAGGGGCACAGCTCGCACGGCTGGCAGCCGGCTCATGCGGTGACCACGGGCACGGCCCCGTCCTCGATCGCGCGGCCGACCTCGGCGACGGCGGCGAAGACGGCGTTGCGGCCCGGCACCCCGTCCGGCAGCGAGGTCGGGACGGCCTCGGCAAAGACGGCGACGGCGGCCAGCGGCGCCCCCTGCGCGTCCAGCGCGAGCCCCACCTGGGACAGCGAGCGCAGGCCCCGGCCGTTCTTCTCGGCGAAGCTGATGCGCGTGGTCGCCGCCCCGAGGCGCGGGGTGTAGATGCCTCTCATGAGGCTGATGATCCGGCGGCAGTCCTCGGGGAGGAGCTGGAGTCGGGCGGCGGCGCCGACGGACGCTGACCCCTCGCCAGCGCCGGAGCCGATCAGTGCGAGCAGATGGGACTGGTCAGCGGCCGTGGTGATGGTGAGCCCGTCGATCGGGTGGTGCCAGGCGAGGCCGCCGGTGCGCGGGAAGACCTCACGGTGCAGGGTGGAGCGCATCCCGGCCCAGGCACAGTAGTCGTTGACATACTGCAGCGCCTCACGTTCTGCCGCCTCACGAGCAACCCCGCCGGCCCCCTCCCGGTTGCCCTCGCGTGCTGCCTCGCCGATCTCCGCGCCGCCACCCACGGCCCCTCCGATCGCCTCGAAGACCAGCTGGGTGCAGATGTTGTCCGAGGTGCACATCATCTGCGTCAGGCAGTCCGCCAGCGTCAGGTCGAGCCCGGCGCTGAGGGTGCGCATGATGCCCGCCTGAACACCGTCGCGGTGCGCCTCGGTGATCGTGTGCCGCTGCTCGAGGTCCAGCCGGCCGGCCCGGGCAAGCGCGAGCACCGCGCAGAGGATGCTCACCTTGCGCGTGGAGAAGGAGGGCACCACCGCGTCCGCGCGGTCACCGATGGCGTGTACTCCGCCGGTGGCCGGCAGCGCATCCGCGCCAGCACGCTGGGTGGGCGCTGCGCCACCGGCCGGTATGGCGCCGCCGAGCGGGACGACGCGCCAGGACACGGAGAAGGGCTGACCTCGCAGGAGAGGACCGAGGCGACGCTCCATGGCGGAGAGGCGATCCTGACTCAGCACTGATGTGCCCACGGCTCCTCCTGGTGTCGTATCGTGCCGGCGTTCTCTCCTACTGCCGCGCACCCTCCGGTTCCGGAGGGCGCGCGGGTGATGTCCGGGCCCTGTGCGGGAACCTATCACCCGTTGCACCCGACCTCGGAGACGCCGCTGCGCCCCACCGGTCGGAACCGGAGAGGCGCAGCGGCGCACGGGGTGCGTGGAGGTGGTCCGCAGGGGACGGCGGTTACCGCCGGGTCGCCATCCCCTCGGTCTCCCCGGCGGTGCCGGACGGCCCGGAGACCTCGGTCGCTTCCGCCGAACCGGCCGGTCCCGAGGGGGCCACCGGCTCCCCGCCGGAACCGCCGGGCCCGCCGGAGCCGCCGTCGGGACCCTCGCCAGTGCCGCCCAGGGCGGCCGCCGCCTTCTGACGGCGGTGACGCACGTGCTGCAGGCCGCTGACCACCAGGGCCAGGACCAGCACGGAGTACAGGATCACGGTGACCGGGCTGGAGACCAGGACGGACGCATCCCCCTCAGAGACGGTCAGCGCGCGGCGCAGCTCGGTCTCCGCCAGCGGCCCGAGGACCACGGCGATGAGCACGGGAGCCAGCGGGAACTGGTACCGGCGCAGCACGAAGCCCAGCAGGCCGATCACCAGGAGGACCCAGAGGTCCAGGGTCGAGGAACTGATCGCGTACACGCCCAGCATGGACAGCACCGTGATGCCCGCGTAGAGGTAGTGACGCGGAATCAGCAGCAGCTTGGCCCACACCACCGCGAACTGCATGTTCAGGATGACCAGGACCACCAGGCCGATGAACAGCGAGGCCAGCAGGGTCCAGACCAGTTCACCGCTGCGCTCGAAGAGCAGCGGGCCGGGCTGCATGCCGTACTGCTGGAAGGCGGCCAGCATGATCGCCGCGGTGGCGGAGGTGGGCAGCCCGAGGGCGAGCAGTGCACCCATGGCGGTACCGGCGGTCGCGTTGCCAGCCGCCTCGGGGGCGGCCACACCGCGGATGGAGCCGGTCGAACCGAATTCCTTGTCCCCGCGGCGCTTGGCCAGGCGCTTCTCGGTGCCGTAGGCCAGGAACGTCGGGACCTCGGCCCCGCCGGCGGGGATGATGCCGAAGGGCACGCCGAAGGCCGTTCCGCGCAGCCAGGCCGGCAGGGCCTTGCGGACGTCCGAGCGTTCCAGCCGGGCCCGGCCGTTGGTGCCGATCCGCTCCATGGCCGGATCCCGGTGGATGCGGCCGGCGATGTGCAGCACCTCGCCGAGGGCCAGCAGGCCCACGGTGATGACCACGATGGAGATGCCGTCGAACAGCTGCGGCAGGCCCAGGGTGTACCGGACGGTGCCGGAGGGCCCGTCCACGCCCACCATGGCCAGGACCAGACCGATGCCGAGGGCGCCCAGGCCCTTCACCACGGACTCGGAGACCACGGAGGAGATCGCCAGGAAGGCGAACACGGCCAGCGCGAAGTACTCGGCCGGACCGAAGGCGGTGGCCATCTTGACCAGGAGGGGCGCGAAGAACACCACCAGGGTGGTGGCGATCAGGCCACCCACGAAGGCGCCGACGGCGGCCGTCGCCAAAGCCTTGGCGGCCCGGCCGTCCTTGGCCATCCGGTGGCCCTCGAACGAGCCGGCGATCGCGGCGGAGTTGCCGGGGGTGTTCAGCAGGATCCCGGCGGTGGAGTCACCGAAGAGGCCACCGAAGTAGACGCCGGCGAACATGATGAACGCGGCGGTCGGGTCGAGGGTGAAGGTGATGGGCAGCAGCAGGGCCACGGCCATCGACGAGCCCAGGCCGGGCAGCACGCCCACGGCCGTGCCCAGCAGGGCACCGATCAGGACCCACAGCAGGTTGATCGGGGTGAGGGCAGCGCCGAAGCCCTCGAACAGGAGGTTCAACTGGTCCATATCAGATCAGTCCTTCCAGGAAGCCGCCGGGCAGGTTCAGTCCGAGTCCGGCGTTGAAGGCCAGCTGGATGACCGAGGAGAACACCAGCGAGACGATGAGGTCGAACACCGGGCGCTTGCTGCCCAGGGCCTTGCAGACCACCCAGAACAGGCCGGCCGCGGAGAGCACCCAGCCCAGGACGGGCAGCACGAGGATGAACACGGCGATGCCGGCGACGATCAGTCCCACGGTCTTCCAGTCCGTGTACGTCTTCCAGCCCTGCGGCAGGGTGGCACCCGGGGTGCGACCGGCGATCCGCTCGCGGCCGCGCTCGGAGGCGTGGGCCAGGTCGCCGAGCAGGTCCGAGGACGTGTCCGCGTTCACCGCATCGTCGGTGAGGTCCGGCAGCCGCGGGTGGCGCAGCAGCTGGATGGCGTGGACGACCGCGACGGCGTAGAGCACGATGCAGACGATTGTCGGGAAGAACTGGGGCCCCGGCACGGAGTCGCCCATGACGTTCATGGTCGCCGTCTCGATGGCGAGCCAGGTGGCGATGCCCGCCACCAGCAGCGGCATGATCAGTTCGCTGCGGCCGGCCCAGAATCCGCGACGCGCGGTCCCGCCCCGGGGTGCGGCCGACGTCGGGCCCTGCGGTCCGCCGGGTGCCCCGGCGGTTCCGTCCGTCTCAGCCGGATTGCCGGCCGGGGGTACAGTCTGCTGCTGGCTCACAGGCCGAGTCCTTCCACGATGTCACGGGTGCGGTCGATCTCCTCGTCGAGGAAGACCTCGAACTCGTCGCCCGTCATGTAGCTGTCCGTCCAGCTGTTGCGCTCAAGGGCGTCCTGCCAGTGCTCCGTCTGCCGGTATTCCGCCACGATCTCCAACAGCTCACCCCGGTCCTCCTCGGAGACGCCGGGGGCCGCGGCCAGCCCACGCCAGTTGGCCATCTCGGCGTCCACACCCTGCTCCAGGAAAGTGGGCACGTCCACGCCGGGCAGCCGCTCCTTCGAGGAGATGGCCAGGGCCCGCAGGTTGCCGGCCTCGATCTGGTCCGCCACCTCGTTGTAGCCGGACATGCCGGCCACGGTGGTGCCGGAGAGCATGGAGGTCAGCGCCTCGCCACCGCCGGAATAGGCGATGTAGTTGGTCTGGGACGGATCGATCCCCACCTTCTCCGCCACGAGGCCGGTCAGCAGGTGATCGATCGAGCCCAGGGAGCCACCGGAGATGGACGTGCCACCCGGATCCTGCTTCCACGCTGCGATGAAGTCGTCCAGGGTCTCGTACGGCGAGTCCGCCGGCACCACGAGGGCGGCGTAGTCGTCCGCCAGCCGGACCAACGGCTCGACATCCTCCATGGAGACCCCGGAGTCCGCCAGCTCGACGGCACCGACCATCACGCCGCCGGTCACCATCATCATGTCCGAGCGTCCCTCCATCTGGGCGAACTGCCCCAGGCCGATGGTGCCACCGGCTCCGGGGACGTTGACGACCTGGACATTGTTGGAGATGCCATCGGATTTGATGGCCTGCTGGGATTCGCGGGCGAAGCCGTCCCAACCGCCGCCGGGTGCTGCCGGTGCCATCAGCACCAGCTTGGAACGGGCGGTGGCCTCGCCACCGCCGGCGGCGGCATTGACCAAGGCAAGGCCGACGACGCCGGCGGCTGCCACGCCGAGGGCGGCCTTGGTGAAGGTGCGTGAACTCATGGTCTTCCGTACTCTCTACGTCAGTGATTCGGACCACTTAAGCCGTGGCCGATTCTCCACGGTGACAGAAACGTGATCCATGGCACAGCGGAAAGGTGGTTGTGGTCATAAGGGGTGGTTAAGAAACTTCTGACAACGCCGCGTCACGTCCCCTCGTCCCCTCGCCCCCTTGATCCCCAGGAGTCAGCCACGGTGCTTCGTCCCCCGCCCCGCCTGCACGGGCCCCGGCCCCGCCGCCGGTTCCGACTGCAACTGATCACCCTGCAGCTGGCCATCGTGCTGCTGACGGTGCTGGCCGTCGCGGCCATCGTGCTGCGCTTCGAGGAACTGCGCACCCGGGAACTCGCCTTCGAGGAGGTCCACACCGTGGCCACCGAGATCGCCGGCGTGCCCGAGGTGGTGAACTCCGTGAATGCCGAGGACGCCGTCGAGAGCATCCAGCCGATCGCCCACTTGGCCGAACGGGCCGCGGGGGTCGAGTTCGTGGTCATCGCGGACCGGGACGGCATCCGGGTGGCCCACCCCGACCCGGTGCAGATCGGCCAGCCGGTCTCCTCGGACCACGCCCCGATCCGCGCCGGTGAGACCTTCCGCGGCACCGAGGAGGGGCCCCTAGGGGTGTCCCTGCGCTCCAAGGTCCCGATCTGGGACGGCGACGAGGTGGTGGGCACCGTCTCGGTGGGCCTGCTGCAGAGCGAGATCCGCGCCGACCTGCTCGAAGTCGTCCTCGGTTTCGCCCCCTGGGTCCTGCTGGCCGCCGGCCTGGGCACCGCCGGGGCCGCCTGGGCCTCCCGCTATGTCCGCACGAGGATCTACGGGGCCGGACCGGAGGAGATGGCCGGGCTGCACCAGTCCCGCCAGGCCCTGCTGCACAGCGTCGGAGACGGCGTCATCGGCGTGGACGAGGACGGCACCATCACCCTCGTCAACGATGAGGCCGCCAGACTGCTCGGCGTGGGCCCGGACATCGAGGGCCGCCCGGCCGCTGAGGTGCTGGATGCGGACCTGGCCGCCCTCCTGGCCCCCTCCTCCACACCGGCTTCGTCCGGATCACGCGCGGACGAGGCCGCCTGGGACCTGACGACCTTCGCCCTGGCCGGCGAGCGCATCCTGCTGGCCAGGGTGCGGCCGGCTCGGGCGCAGGGCCGGCAGATCGGCCGGACGCTGACCGTGCAGGACCGCACCGAGCTGGAGTCGAGCCTGCGCGAGCTGGAGGGACAGCGCAGCCTGACGGAGACCCTGCGGTCACAGACCCACGAGTTCTCCAACCGCCTCCACGTGATCTCCGGGCTGCTCTCCCTCGACGAGACCGAGGAGGCGCGGGAGTACATCCGGGGCCTGACGGGCCTGGCCGGAGGCCCCTTCCAGCACGATCTCTCCGATGCATCCCTGTCCGCGCTGGTCGGCGCGAAATCCGCGCTCGCCCGGGAGGCCGGCGTCGTGCTCGAACTGACGGCCGGCGTCTCGGTGGAGGCGGGCTGGCGCGCGGACGACGATGTCCTGACGGTGGTGGCCAACCTGTTGACGAATGCGATCGAGGCGGCCGGGGACGGCGGCCGGGTGATGCTGGAGGTGACCGCCGGGGACGCCGGATTCTCGGTCCAGGTGGACGACTCGGGTCCCGGGCTGGAGCCGGACGCGGCACGCGCCCTGTTCCGCTGGGGCACCTCCACCAAGGACATCGGCCCGGCCACATCGCGGCCCGCCGGAGGCCGCGGCATCGGCCTCGCCCTGGTGGACCGGATCGCCCGACGCCGGCACGGCCGGGTGGAGGTCACCCCGTCGCCCTGGGGCGGGGCCCGGTTCCGGGCCGCCTGGCCGGCGGCTACCGAGGACAGAGGGGACATCCGTTGATCAGGACACTCGTGGTGGATGACGATTTCGCGGTCGCGGGGATGCACCGGCGCTTCGTGGAGGCCCTCGACGGCTTCGAGGTGGTCGGCGTCCTGGAGCGCGGCCTGCCGGTGGCGGAGTTCCTGGCTCAGCATGACGTGGACCTCGTGCTGCTGGACGTGCACCTGCCGGACCGCGGCGGCGTCCAGGTCCTGGAGGATCTGCGCTCTGCTGGCCATGACGTCGCGGTGATCATGGTGACCGCCGCCAGCGAACGGGACACCGTCCGCCGCGCGGTGGGCCACGGCGTGGACGGATACCTGGTCAAGCCCTTCAGCCGCGAGGAGTTCAACGAACGCCTCCGGGAGTTCGCCGCCCTCCTGGCCTCCCACGGAGACTCCGGCCAGGGCGACGGCAGCGTCCCGGAGCTGGATCAGTCCGAGATCGACCGGCTGGTCCGGGGCGCCTCCGGCCGGGCACCGGGAGACCTGGATCGGCCGCCCGCGGCGCGCCCCAGCGCTGCGGCGCGCTCCACCGCGGTGGCGCCCTCCGGCGTGGCTGCGCCGGCAGGCGGCATCCCGGACCGCCTGCCGAAGGGCTACTCGGCCCCCACGCTGAACCTGGTGGGAGCCGCCCTGCGGGAGGCCGGGGCCGGCGTCGACCTCTCGGCGCGCGAGGTGGCGGCGGCCTGTGGGGTCTCCCGGGTCAGCGCCCGCCGCTATCTTGAGCTGCTGACCGAGCGCGGTCTGGCCGAGCTGCGCCCGCGCTACGGCGCCACCGGGCGCCCGGAACACCGGTACGCCTGGATCGGCTGAGCCCCCTCCCCCGCCACCCCTTGCACCTTTGTCCACATTTGTATACATTCGTGCACAGTCGTCGGGCGGTCCGGCGAGCCGACTGAAAGGGACCCTCATGACCACCTCCCCCATCCCGGACGCCCCCACCGGTGGCGCGCCGACCGGCACCGGTCTGGATGCCGATGTCATCGTCGTCGGCGGCGGCAACGCCGCGTTCACCGCCGCCCACGCGGCAGCCGAGCGGGGCCGGAAGGTGCTCCTGCTGGAGAAGGCCCCGCGCGATGCCTTCGGCGGCAACAGCTACTACACCGCCGGCGCCACGCGCATCGCCCATGCCGGCCTCGAGGACCTGCAGGACTTCATCGAGCCGGACGAGCGCCACGCCGTCACCGAGGTCCCGGCCTACTCCGCCGAGGACTACGCCGCCGACCTCGTCCGCGTCACGGACGGCCGCAACGACCCCGAGCTGACCGAGGTGCTGGTGCACGAGGCCGCCCCGAACCTGAGGTGGCTGCAGTCGCTGGGGCTGAAGTACCGGCTGATGTACGAACGCCAGGCCTACCAGCGTGAGGATGGCGGCTACCTGTTCTGGGGTGGGCTGCATGTCGGCAACGTCGGCGGCGGCGAGGGCCTGATGCATGACCACGTCCGCGTGGCCGAGCAGCTGGGCACCGAGGTCCGCTACGGCCAGGATGTGACCGGGCTGGTCGTCGAGGAGGGCCAGGTCAAGGGCGTCACCGTCCGCCAGGAGGACGGATCCCTGCAGGAGCTGCGCGCCGAGTCCGTGATCCTGGGCGCCGGCGGCTTCGAGTCCAACGCCGCGTGGCGCCGAGAGCACCTCGGCGAGGGCTGGGAGAACGCCAAGGTCCGCGGTACCCCCTTCAACAACGGGGACATGATCGCCGCCGGCCTGGAGATCGGCGCACAGAAGGCCGGCCACTGGTCCACCTGCCACTCCACGCAGTGGGATGCGTTCACCCCGAACAACGAGTCCAACCGCGAGCTCACCAACCGGCTGACCCGCCAGTCCTACCCGCTGGGGATCATCGTCAACACCGAGGGCCAGCGGTTCGTGGACGAGGGCGAGGACTTCCGCAACTACACCTACGCCAAGTTCGGCCGCGAGATCCTCCAGCAGCCGGGTTCGGTCGCCTACCAGATCTTCGATGCGCCGTTGCGGGCCATGCTGCGCACCGAGGAATACGACATGCCCGGCATCACCGTGGCCCAGGCAGAGACACTGGAGGGGCTGGCCGAGAAGATCGGGATCGATCCCGAAGCCCTGACCGGCACCGTCCAGGACTACAACGAGTCCATCGACACCTCGATCCCCTGGGACCCCACCGTCAAGGACGGCCGCCGCGCCGAGACCACCCCGGTCAAGTCCAACTGGGCCACCCCCCTGACCGAGGGCCCGTTCTACGCCTACGCGGTCACCTGCGGCATCACGTTCACCTTCGGTGGCCTGAAGTCGGACACCCACGGCCGGGTCCTGGACGCCGAGGGCGAGCACATCGGCGGGCTCTACGTCTGCGGTGAGATGCTCGGTGGCCTGTTCGCCGGCAACTACCCCGGCGGTTCCGGCCTGGCCGCGGGCGTGGTCTTCGGGCGGCGCGCCGGTACGCTGGCCTGACATCGGAAGGCGTGCCGGCCGGCGTCGGGAAATGCACGGTCCCGACGCCGGCCGGCACCGCTGAGAGCGGACGAAGGGGACACCTGTGGCAGGGAAGATGGACGCCGCCGCGATGCACGGCGAGCTCAAGGCGGAGATCCTCCGCGGCGAGCACTCCCCCGGCACCGCCTTCCGCGAGGTGGCCCTGGCCGAGCGGTTCGGGGTCTCGCGGACCCCGGTGCGCGAGGCCCTGGGCCGGCTGCAGCAGGAGGGTCTGCTCGAACGCGGGACCCGGGGGCTGCAGGTGCGGCGCCTGGACCCCGAGCAGCTGATGCAGGTCTATGACCTCCGCATCCTCCTGGAGGGACAGGCCGCGGAGGAGGCGGCCTCCGCCCGCACCGAGCTGGACCTGGTCCGGCTGGAGGGGCTCCTCGCCCGGGACCAGGCCCTCACGGACCCGGACAACGCGACCCGCCTGGACACCAACATCGAGTTCCACGAGGCGCTGTGGTCGGCCGCCCGAAACCCCATCCTGCGTGATCTGCTGGACCGGCTCTCCACCCACCAGATCCATGCGCCGACCTCCACCCTCACCACGCCGGGGCGGTGGGAGCAGTCTCTGGAGGAGCACGCGGAGATCCTCCGCTGCATCCGCGAGCACGAGGTCGCCGGCGCGCGTGAGGCCATGCGCGCCCACATGTCCACGGCCCGGGCCCTGCGGCTGAGGATGCTCAGCCACGCGAGGGGCTGACGGCACCGGCTGACCGGGGCCGGGCCAGGCCCCTCGGTTGAGAGGTTTCCGCTGGTCAGTCCCCTACTTCTCGGACCCGTAGCCTCCGGACGGACCACGTTCGGCATGTCGTCCGGCGTGGCGTTTTCACCGGCGCGTCTTCAGCGGTAGTGTCCTGCCCGATGCCCGCTCTGGGCAGACCCGGAACCCCCTCATCTGGAGGACATCATGTCCGCTCCGCTGTCTCTCTCCACGTCCGAGATCCCCACCACGGGCACCTACTCGGCCACCACCGAGCGCGCCACGTTCTGGGCCGTCACCGGCATCGTCTCCGCGGCCGCCGCCGTCGGTGTCGTCGAAGTGGTTCTGTTCCTGCTGGGGTAGGACACCCTCGCCGCCGGCCCGGCGCGTCAGAACTCCCGCAGGTAACAGAGCATGCGGTAGTCCTCGCCGGGCTGGATGTTCGTGAACCCGTGCCGTTCATAGAAGCGCCGGGTGTCCTCGTCGATCTCATCCACGTTGATGTGCATCTCCTCGCTGCCCCGCGTTCTCACGTGCGCGATGGCGTCCAGCAGCAGTTCGGTGCCCAGGCCCCGTCCCCGGTACGCCGGCCGCACATACAGCTCCTCGAGCTGTGCCAGCGGTCCGTCACCATAGGGTGTGGGACGCAGGGTCAGAAACGCGAAACCGGTCGGTGCCGTGGTGCTGCCCGCCAGCAGGACGAGGACGTCGTCACCCACCAGCAATGTCTCGAAGCGGGCCGCGAAGTCCTCCGCGGAGGGCGTGGGCGAGCCGAACTCCGTGTTGAACTCGTGCAACAGCTGGCCCACGACGCCGGCCTGGCCGGGTCCCGCTCGCATCGTCACCATAGGTCTGTAGTCTCCCGGGTCCCGCGCCCAGGGTCCAGCTGACCAGAGCCGGTCACGTCATCAACCTGACGTGGCCGGAGGCCGATCTGTGCTCCACCTATCATGGCCGCAGACGAGCTCGCACCGCGGCTCACGCGCGCCTGGATCCGGTGAGGATCTGACGAACCAGCAGGGAAGACGCCATGACGCAGCACCCACAGGATCCGTCCACGACGTTACCGGGCCGCACGGCAGAGCTGCAGCGCTTGGACACCGCATGGGAACGGGTACAGACCGGTGTCCCCCAGTTCGTCGCCATCGAGGGCCCCGCCGGTATCGGGAAGACCACCCTGGTGGACACCTTCCTGGCCGGCAAGCCCCGCGTGCTGCCGGTGGTGGAGGTGTATCCCACCGACGCGGACGTCCCGGGGTCGCTGGTCCAGCGGTTGCTGTCCACCCTCACCGGCCAGCATCGGACGGAGTGGCCCACCGTCATGGAGGAATGCGTGCAGGTGCTCCTCGACGCCATCCAGGCCCTCGAGTCGAGTGCCGGCGGGGCGGGGGTCGCCGTGGTGGAGGACCTCCACTGGGCGGACCGGTTCTCCGCCGAGGTGCTATGGCGTTGCGCCCTGGCCGTGAGCTCGGGGCCCTTCATGGTCATCGTGACCTACCGCCCGCAGGCCACCGAGTTCACCGCCGGCATCGAGCGCTTCCTGGCCTCAGGACGCCGCGGCACCCACCTGCAGTTGGGCCCGTTGGGAGTCGCGGACTGCCGGCAGGTCCTGCGGGAGCGGCTGGGCATCCCCGTGTCCGTGGACTTCGCCCGCAAGGTCCACGGCGGCACGGGCGGTGTCCCCCTCCTGGTGGGAGCGGTGGCAGGGTGGCTGGACCAGGCCCCTCCGGGACACCGCCGGCTGCAGGACGCCATGACGGCTTTGGGCACGGGTCAGAACGTGCCCCAGCGCCTGTTCGGCCGTGCCCTGCAGTCATCGTTGGAGGCGCTCTCTCCCCATCTGCGGGACACCCTCAGTCTGCTGGCGGTGGCCGGCGAGCCACTCCACATCGTGCATCTGAGCGGGGCGTTGGTCGAGCTGGGCTACCCGGGTCTGCCGGATCACGGCTTGCTGGACTCCGATCAGGTGCGCATCACGCACACCGCGGGCACGGTGGCCCTGTCCCACCCGCACCTGGCCACGCTGATGGCGGACCAGCTGCCGGCCAAGCGCCGTGCGGAACTGCACCGGATCCTCGCCCCGGTTCTGAACGGGCCCGTGGCCCTGGGCCACCGGGTCCGGGCGCAGCGGCTGGCCCCGGAGCCGGCGGAAACCCCGGTACTCGTCCGGACACTGATGCAGTACGGAGGAGAGGCCCTGGGCCGGGGGGACGGGGTGGTGGCCTTCGATCACTTCCATCAGGCCCTGCGCTTGACCGGGGACCCGGTCGCCCTGACCCTGGCGCTGCGTGCCACCGTGCTGGCCCGCAGGCCGGACTTGGTGCTCGAGTTGCGGGATGTCCTGGCCGGGTTGCCCCCGAGCCGGCCTGGATGCGCGGCGCGCGCCTGGGATCTGCTCGCCTCGGAGGACCTGGAGGGGGCGGTGGAGCAGATCCGGCAGGGCCTCTACCTGCCGGAGGACGATCCGGGGCAGGCCGGTCTGCTCCTGCTCGGCCATGCCTTGGCCGCCACGGGACGGACCGCCTACGCCACGGCACGGTTCGGCGCCGTCGGCAGCACCATCGATGCCCTGCTGGCGGAGCTGGTGCCGGTGCGCCGCGGGTTTGAACACGCCGCCCGCCAGGACCCCCGGGCCCTGCGCCAGGTCAGCGAGGCGCGCTCCGTGGAGGCCCTGCTCGACCTCTGGTCCGGCCTGCGGCATGGCGACCGCAGCCGCGTGGGAGAGTTCACAGAGCAGATGACCTCCCTGCTGGAGGACCTGCGACCCGTCCCGGGGACCGAACCCGTGCGGAACGTGATCTCCGCGGTGATCGGCTCCCGCCTCCGTGCCCAGGGCGAGGTGGCCGCCGCCTCCCGGATCCTCGATGCCACGGCCCAGGACGCCCAGGGCCCCCGCGAGCAGCGGGTGTTCGTGGCCACCACCCTGAGCCAGCTGGCCTTCCACCAGGGCGCCTGGGACCGCGCGCTGGAGCATGCCACGCAGGCCGTGGACAGCTGCCTGATGCAACCGGTCGATTCCGGAGTCCGCTCCGCCTATGCCACGGCGGCGCTGGTGCCGCTGGCCCGCGGCGAACAGCGGGCCGGCCGCCAGCTGCTCCAGCGAGCGGTGGACGACGCCGGCACCACCAGTGACGTGGTGGCCTGCGCCGTGGCTTTCGCCCGCGCCATGGGCGCCACCTTCGCCGGCGACCATCCGGAGGCCGCGTGTCAGTTCCAGCTGATCGAGTCCACCCGGGTGGGATGGGCCACCGCCGGGTTCACCACGGTCTGCCTGTATGCGCGCTCCCTAGCCGAGACCGGACAGGTGGACCGCCTGCAGACCCTTGCCACCCAGGCGACGGAAGGCATGGGTTCCGCCCCGGAGGGCGTCCTGCGCGCCGTGGAGGCGGCGACGCTCGGCGCCCTGTACCGGGCGCGAGCCCAGCCGGATGCAGCCCGGGAGCAGTTGAGGGAGGCCTTGGCCGCCCTGGACGCCGAGCCGGTTCCGTACGTGGCCGGCATCGGTCCGGATGTCCTGCCCGGCGGGGGCCACGCCCTGGTCCGGGCCTTCCTGGCGCTGGACCTGTCGCGGCTCGCGGTGGATGGCGGGGACGGCGGCGTGCGGGCCAAAAAGGGCGCGGCCGGCGGCGAGCAGGCCGAGGAGGGCGGAGGCGACGGCCGGTGGGCCCGTCAAGCCGCCGACTTCTTCCTGAGGTGTGGGGCGATGCCCCTCCACGGCGAGGCGGAGGAACTGGCCATCGCCCTGCGGGAGCGAGAAGCGGGACTCTCCGCTAGACCTGCCGAGGTGGACAACGGAGCGGACGAAGGACTCCGCCCCCTGAGAGGGGAGCACGCATCGGTAGCCAGCCCGGCGACGGACCCCGGGGCGGACCGCTCCCCCGCGCCGGCCTCGGCCCCGGCAGAGGCCGCGTTCCGGTTGATGGCCGAGCTGTCCACTCGCGAACGGCAGATCGCCGTCGAAGTCGCCGAGGGCAAGGA
>NZ_JALDXU010000064.1:0-18548 GCF_032154715.1 Citricoccus sp.
ATTCCACGCCGATCACGCTGGTGGGCGTGATGACGGCGGTGACGTCGTAGCTGCGGTAGCGGAGGCGCCACTCGTAGGAGCTCCAGCCCGGGCTCAGCACGTCCGGGCCCACGGGGACGCCGTCACGGCCCCGCGTCACCTCTCCGGGCAGCGGATCAGCTGAAGAGGCCGTCCCCAACGCGGTGGACTGCGTCCCCGGCCCCTTGGCCGCAGGATCCGCCGCACCAGTGGCCCGGCGGGCCTTCAGGGCGGGCCGGTCCGCGGGTGTGGTGTCATCGCCGGCCGAGGGCACCGTCTCATCCGGGGACTTGATGGCGTAGGCACCGTCTCCGAACTCACCCGTGGCGTAGATGACCCGGGGCAGCTGGCCGGTGAGCGGGCCGACGTCGGCGGGGCTGATGGAGGTGGCCGGCAACTCCAGGATCGTCGCCTTGGAGAGATCGCCGGCCGGGGCACCCGCCTCGCTGTCCGCACGGCGGTGCTGGCGCAGTGAGCGCCGCGTCGGCAAGGGCGGCTCGGTCCCGGCACCGCGTTTGATCTCGGGCTTGCCCAGATGGGGGCGGGCACCCTGCGGCTTCTGGTCCTGCTGATGACTCATACGGTGGTTCCCGGCGTCGATGCTGTTGCGGCAGCCGGGTCGCCGGACTGCCGTGGTGTGTCCGGGAGCATCTCCGATGGCTGGCTCCCCCTGGCGAACGGCTCCTGCCCCTCGCCGCTGCCGCCGCCCAGCCCCCCTCCGGGAATGTGGGCGGACGGCAGGTACAGGTTGTGCTTGGCGATGTACTGGACCACGCCGTCCGGCACCAGGTACCAGACCGGTTTGCCGTCCTGGACCCGGTCTCGGCAATCGGTGGAGGAGATCGCCATGGCGGGGATCTCCATGAGCTTGACGCCGGTCTCCGGACCGAGCTCCACCAGGTCGTGTCCCGGACGGGTGACGCCCACGAACTGGGCCATGTCCCAGAGCTTCTCGATGTCCTTCCAGGTCATGATCTGTTCCAATGCGTCCGCACCGGTGATGAAGAACAGCTCGGCCTCGGGCCGGAGGGTCTTCAGGTCGCGCAGGGTGTCCGCCGTGTACGTGGGACCGGGCCGGTCGATGTCCACGCGGGACACGGTGAAGCGGGGGTTCGAGGCGGTCGCGACCACGGTCATGAGGTACCGGTGCTCGGCGGGCGTGACCCTCCCCGCGTCCTTCTGCCAGGGCTGGCCGGTGGGCACGAAAACCACCTCATCCAGGCCCAGTTCGGAGGCCACCTCGGAAGCGGCGACGAGGTGCCCGTGGTGGATCGGATCGAAGGTGCCGCCCATGATGCCCAGGCGGAAGCGACGGTGGGTCACAGTGAGATGCGGTTCAGGGATGGATCAGTGGCCGGAACGCTGGCCACCGTGGCCTGCGGAACCGTGGACGTTGACGTCAGTGGCCGGCGCGGGGTGGCGCTGCGAGACGGAACGCAGGGACATGGTGGCCACCAGCATCAACATCAGGAGGGCGAAGGCGCCCACGCCGAAGACCCAGGCCGGGGCGATGAGCTCGTTGACCACGTGGGCCTCTTCAGCGGCAACGGCCACGGCCGCGGTGATGTTCTGCATCTGGTGGTTCTCCCTTAAGACTGCTCAGACTGCGATGACGGCCGGCACCCCGGCCTCGGATCACGGTGATGACTGCGGTCCATCCTAGTACGTTCCCCGCAAAACTCGGGCCCGCGTCAGGATCGGACCTGGCCCTGTCCCCGCAGCACCCACTTGGTGGTGGTGAGTTCCTCGAGGCCCATCGGACCGCGTGCGTGCATCTTCTGCGTGGAGATCCCGACCTCGGCGCCGAGCCCAAGCTGACCGCCGTCCGTGAAGCGAGTGGAGGCGTTGACGATGACCGCGGCGGAGTCGATCTCGGCGACGAACCGGTCCGCATGGGCCAGGTCATTGGTCACGATCGCCTCGGTGTGCCCCGTGGACCAGCGGCGGATGTGGTCCATGGCCTCGTCGAGCGAATCCACGGTCTTCACCGCCAGTTCGAGGGCCAGGTACTCGGTGCCCCAGTCCTCCTCCGTGGCCGGCACGGCCGTGGCCTCCGCCTCGGTGGGCAACCAGGCACGGGCGCCTTCATCTACGTGCAGGAGCACCCCGGCCCGGTGTAGGGCGCGCAGCACCTCGCGGCCGGCGGTCTCCGCCCCCGCGTGGATCAGCAGGGTCTCGGCGGTGTTGCACACGGAGACGCGGTGGGTCTTGGCATTCAGGGCGATGTCCACGGCCATCTTCACCGGAGCCGACTCGTCGATGTAGAGGTGCACGTTGCCCTCGCCGGTCTCGATGACGGGCACCTTGGCGTTGCGGACCACGGACTGGATCAACTCCCGTCCGCCGCGCGGCACCAGGACGTCCACGGAGCCTCGCTCTGACATCAACGCCATGGCGCCGTCCCGGCCGAACTCATCGATCCCCTGGATGATGTCCGCTTCGAAGCCATGGGCCAGCGCCTGCTCCCGCAGGATCTGGATGAGCACCGTGTTGGTCTCCCTCGCGGCGGAGCCGCCGCGCAGGATCACGGCGTTGCCGGATTTCAAGGCCAGTCCGGCGATGTCCACGGTGACGTTGGGGCGGGCCTCGTAGATGGCTCCCACCACGCCCAGGGGGACGCGCAGCTGGGTCATGTGCAGGCCGTTGGGCAGGTCCCGTCCGCGCACCACGTTGCCGACCGGGTCCGGCAGCGCCATGAGCTCCTCCAGGGCGGCGGCCAATGCCTCGATCCGCGGCCCGTCCAGGCTGAGCCGGTCGAGCATGGCCTCCGAGGTGCCCTTCTCGCGGCCGTTCTCCACGTCCTTGCGGTTGGCCGCCAAGATGGCCGAGGCGTCCTGACGCAGCGCGTCTGCCATACCCTGCAGGGTCTCGTCCTTCCGGGCCCGACGCGCGGTGGTCAGTTCCGGGCGCGCCCGGCGGGCCCGTTCGGCCACCGCGAGGATCGCCTCGCGGGCCTGCCGCGGCACCGTGGCCGCCTCCCCGGCGGGCCCGGTCGCAGAATCAGTGACGGGGGTGTGGTGCTGCGCAGTCGTGGACATGTCCCCAGCCTAGCGCCGGGGCCGCGCCCTCGCGGGCAGTCGGACACAATCGTCCGTGTGCACCACGGGCCGCTGATACTCCGGCCCGAACTCCTCGCGCAGCTGGACCGTGTGCCGTCCGAGCATCGCCGGAAGCTCCGTCGAGGAGTAGTTGACGAAGCCACGGGCCACCACGGTGCCACCGGCGTCGGCCAGCTCAACCGGGTCGCCGGCCTCGAAGGCCCCCTCCACCCCGGTGATCCCGGCCGGCAGCAGGGAGCGGCGGTTCTTCACGACCGCGGCGACCGCGCCGTCGTCGAGCACCACGCGGCCCTGCACCTCTGCGAGCAGACCGAGCCAGATGCCACGCGCGGACTGCCGCCTGCCGGAGGCCTGGAACCAGGTGCCCACGTCCTCCCCGGCCAGCGCGGCCTCGGCGTTCCGCGCCGACGTGACGATCGCGTGGATCCCCGAGCCGGTGGCGATCCCGGCGGCGTCCACCTTCGTGACCATGCCCCCGGTGCCGACGCCGGCCGGCCCGGTCCGTCCGATCAGGACCGTGTCCAGGTCCGCCTTCGAGACCACGTGGGCGATGCGTTCAGAGCCGGGACGTGACGGCGGCGCGGTGTACAGCGCATCGACATCCGTCAGCAGCAGCAGCGCGTCCGCGCGCAGCAGGTTGGCCACCAGTGCCGAGAGCCGGTCATTGTCACCGAACCGGATCTCCGCGGTGGTCACGGTGTCGTTCTCGTTCACGATCGGGACCACCGACAGCGCCAGCAGACGATTCAGTGCCCGATGCGCATTGGTGTACTGGGTGCGGCGGATCAGGTCCTCCGCGGTCAACAGCACCTGCGCCACCTCGGTGCCGTGGCGCGCGAAGGAGGCGGTGTACTCGGCGAGCAGTTTGCCCTGCCCGACGGCGGCCGCGGCCTGCTGCGTGGCCAGGTCACGGGGGCGTTTGCCCAGCCCCAGAGGGTGGATGCCG
The DNA here is from genome assembly GCF_032154715.1 of Citricoccus sp. Lineage (GTDB taxonomy): Bacteria > Actinomycetota > Actinomycetes > Actinomycetales > Micrococcaceae > Citricoccus. Next base: position 4,024 of record NZ_JALDXU010000064.1, read on the forward strand.
GCGGCGATGGTCCCCGAGGACACCAGGATGACTTCCATGCCGCGGGCGCGGACGGCGGCGATCGTGTCCACGAGCGTGTCAATGGCTTCTCGGTTCACGCCCGTGGGGGTGGTCAGGGACGAGGAGCCGATCTTGATGACCAGGCGGCGGGCCCGGTGCAGGGTGTCCCGACCCGTCACCGGATTGGGGGCCTGCTCAGCCATGGGAGTCCTCGGTGCCGCGGTCCGTGGTCTCGTCGGCCGAGCCGGCCCCGTCGGCCTCCTCGTCGCTGATACCGGCCAGGCGATTGATCTCCTGGTCCACCGCCCACACGCCGGTGCGGCGCTCACTCTGCAGGTCCGCCTGCGTCGCGGCCCGGGCGGCCTTGCGCTCCTCGTAGTCGCGTCGCTTGTCCTCACGGGTGGGACGCTGGCGATCCTCCATGCGCAGGTCGGCACCGCGGGGGCCGCCGAGCAGTTCGGCACCGGCGGCCATGGTCGGCTCCCAGTCGAAGACCACTCCGTTCTCATCCGAGCCGATGACCACGGCGTCCCCGGGCCTGGCGCCCTGCTTGAACAGCTCGTCCTCCACGCCGAGGCGGTTGAGGCGGTCGGCCAGGTAGCCCACGGCCTCGTCCACGGTGAAGTCAGTCTGGGCCACCCACCGTTCGGGCTTGGCGCCACGAACGCGGAACAGGGGCTCGAGGTTGCGCTCCTCACGGCGGATCTCGAACTCTCCGCTGCGGCCCTTGCGGGAGCGGACGGAACGCGGGCGGATCACCTCGGGCTCGGCGATCTCCTCGGGTTCGGGCAGCCGCTCCCGGGCCTGGCGGACCAGGTCCGCCATGGCGAACTTCAACGGGTCCAGCCCCTGGTGGGAGAGGGCGGAGACCTCGAAGACGCGCAGTCCCCGTGCCTCCAGCGTGGCGCGGACCATGTCCGCCATGTCCTGCCCGTCCGGGAGGTCGGTCTTGTTCAGGGCGATCAGCCGGGGGCGCTCGTTCAGAGGGATGACGCCCTGGCCGCCCTGGGCGAAGGTCGGCTCCACCGCGTAGGCGGCGAGTTCGGCCTCGATGGCCTCGAAGTCGGACAGCGGATCCCGGTCGGACTCCAGGGAGCCGCAGTCCAGCACGTGCACCAGAGCCGCGCAGCGCTCGACGTGGCGCAGGAACTCCAGGCCCAGACCCTTGCCCTCGGAGGCACCCGGGATCAGGCCGGGGACGTCCGCCACCGTGTACCGGGTGTCCCCGGCCTGGACCACGCCCAGGTTCGGCACCAAAGTCGTGAACGGGTAGTCGGCGATCTTCGGGCGGGCCGCGGAGATGGCGGCGATGAGGGAGGACTTGCCGGCCGAGGGGAAGCCCACCAGGGCCACGTCCGCCACGGACTTCAGTTCCAGGACGATGTCCCGTTCGTCCCCGGGGATGCCGAGCAGGGCGAAACCTGGGGCTTTGCGCTTGGCCGAGGACAGCGCCGCGTTGCCCAGTCCGCCCATGCCGCCCTCCGCGGCCACGAAGCTGGCGCCGTGGCCCACCAAGTCGGCGAGGATGTTGCCCTCGGCGTCCTTGACCACGGTGCCGTCCGGCACGCTCAGCGTCAGGGACTCGCCGTTGGCGCCATTGCGGAAGTCGCCCATCCCGGGACCGCCGTTGCCACCATGTCGGTGCGGTGCGTGGTGGTAGGAGAGCAGCGTGGTGGTCTGGGAGTCCACGACCAGTGTGACATTCCCGCCGTCCCCGCCGTTGCCGCCGTCGGGACCACCCAGGGGCTTGAACTTCTCCCGCTTCACGGAGGCCACGCCGTGGCCTCCATGCCCGCCGGAAACGTGCAGGACCACCCGGTCCACGAAAGCCGCCATGGCCGCCTCTCCTGAAGAATGTCTCGGTACCACCCGTGTGGTGGTGACCAGTTGTGCGCAGAACGGCGCGCTCCGCCGGTGGAGCACAGTGCGCGTTAACCACTGCGGCGGAGGCGGGCCGCAGTGGCCCACCCCCGCCGGAGCGTTGAACTACTGGGGGATCACTCCCCCGGTGCCGTCAGCTGAATGATCACTCAGCAGCGGCAGGAACGATGTTCACGACCTTGCGGCCACGACGGTTGCCGAACTCGACGGCGCCGGCGGACAGGGCGAACAGGGTGTCGTCCTTGCCGATGCCGACGTTGGAGCCCGGGTGGAACTTGGTGCCGCGCTGGCGGACCAGGATCTCGCCCGCGTTGACGGCCTGGCCGCCGAAACGCTTGACGCCCAGGAACTGTGCGTTCGAATCGCGGCCGTTCTTGGAGGAACTACCGGCCTTCTTATGTGCCATGGTGCAATCCTTCGGTGTTTATCTCGGGGACCTGGAAGTCCGGATCAGGCGATCGAGGTGACCTTGACGGTGGTCAGCTCGGAACGGTGACCCTGGCGCTTCTTGTAGCCGGTCTTGTTCTTGTACTTCTGGATGACAATCTTCTTGCCACGGGAATGGTCAACGACCTCGGCAGTGACCTTGACCTTGGCGAGGTCATCGGTACCGGTGGTCACCTTGTCCCCATCCACCAGCATGACGGCGGACAGCTCCAGGGAGCTTCCGGCTTCAGCGGCAACGCGGTCAAGGGTAACGAGGTCTCCAACGGAGACCTTTTCCTGGCGGCCGCCAGCGCGGACAATCGCGTACACCACTTGGGACTCACTTCTCTCGACATTGACGAATCTGTTCGACTGCAACCCGGCCTGCCCAAACCAGCGGTGTCCGGCCGGCAAAGGCGGACGGTCCCGGACAGCGGGGGCAACGGCTCACGGCGTACCGGCGGGCTTTCCAATACCCAAATCACCGGGCAGACAGAAAACGACGGCGGCGCAGCACCGAGTATCTATCCTACCCGCCGGTGCCCCCTCGGGCCAAATGACACGCTCACTCGGGGCGGGCGATGTCCTCGGCCTTGACCCCGACACCGAGCATCATCGGTGCGGCCGAGGACGCGGCCGCCCGCTGCTGGGCCTCCACCTCCGTGCCGCTACCGGCGGGGGCCGCGGCGGCGCTGAGGCCGCGCCGCCGGTTCCGCCTGAGCTGCCTGGGCCGTCTGAGCTGGGCCCCCGGAGGCGCGCTGGTCGCGGGGGGTCTTCTGATCGAGGGCGCTCTCCAGTGACGCCAGGTCGGCCTGGGGGGCCGACGTGGCCTTCGACCGCCGGGAGCGGCGCTTGGCCTGCGGCACCTCGACGGACTCGCCCCCGAGGCTCAGCGTCGACGGTGCCGGATCCGGCTGATCCTCGCCGTCCTCCCGCTCTGGGGCCGGCGGGGAGACCTTCTCGGGGGTGGATGCCTCGACCTTCTCCTCATGCGCGCTGGCCGCGGCGGCCGCCATATTGGCGAAGGCCGCCCGGGCCGCCTCGGCGCGGGCCTTGCGCTCGGCCTCCTCCTCAGGGGTGAGCTTCTGCTCGACCGGTGGCTCCTGCTGCTCATGACGCTCACGCTCGGCCTGGCGTTCCCGGCTGCGTCGGCGGCGCTCACTGCGGGACGACTTCCGGCCGCCGTCGTTGGAGTCGTCCTGCCCGGACCCACCGGACCCGCCGGATCCACCTGATCCCCCGTGGCTGGGGGACGTGCTGAGGGCCCTCGGCTCGCCGTGCGCGGTGTGGGCGCGGCGGTGCTCCACCGGCATGTCGTGGACGATGATGCCGCGGCCGTTGCAGTGCTCGCAGGTCTCGGAGAAGATCTCGACGAGGCCGGTGCCCATGCGCTTGCGGGTCATCTGGACGAGGCCGAGCGAGGTGACCTCGGCGACCTGGTGCTTGGTGCGGTCGCGGCCGAGGCACTCGACCATGCGGCGCAGCACGAGATCACGGTTGGACTCGAGCACCATGTCGATGAAGTCGATGACGATGATGCCGCCGATGTCCCGCAGTCGCAGCTGCCGGACGATCTCCTCGGCGGCCTCGAGGTTGTTCTTGGTGACGGTCTCCTCGAGGTTGCCGCCGGACCCGGTGAACTTGCCGGTGTTGACGTCCACCACGGTCATGGCCTCGGTGCGGTCGATGACGAGCGAACCGCCGGAGGGCAGGAAGACCTTCCGGTCCAGCGCCTTCTGCAGCTGCTCGTCGATGCGGTTGGACGCGAACAGGTCCTCACCGCCGTGCTCCTCGGGCTTCCACTGCTCCAGCCGGGGCAGCAGGTCCGGTGCCACGTAGGTCACGTAGGCCTCGATGTTGTCCCAGACGTCCTCGCCCTGGACGATCATGCCGGAGAAGTCCTCGTTGAAGACGTCCCGGACCACCTTGATGGTCAGGTCCGGCTCCGAGTACAGCAGTTCCGGGGCCAGGGTCTTCGTGGAGGTGGACTTCTCCTCGATGCCCTCCCACTGGGCGCGCAGCCGGTTGATGTCATGCATCAGCTCCTGCTCTGAGGTGCCCTCAGCCGCCGTGCGGACGATCACGCCGGCATTCTCCGGGAGGTGGTCCTTCAGGATCTTCTTCAGGCGGGAGCGCTCGACGTCCGGCAGCTTGCGGGAGATGCCCGTCATGGAACCGCCCGGCACGTACACGAGGTAGCGGCCCGGCAGCGAGATCTGGCTGGTGAGGCGGGCGCCCTTGTGGCCGACCGGGTCCTTGGTGACCTGGACGAGGACGGAGTCGCCGGACTTCAGGGCGTTCTCGATCTTGCGTGACTTGCCCTCGAGATTGGCGGCATCCCAGTTGACCTCGCCGGCGTAGAGCACCGCGTTGCGGCCGCGGCCGATATCCACGAAGGCGGCCTCCATGGACGGCAGCACGTTCTGGACCTTGCCCACGTAGACGTTGCCGATCATCGAGTCCTGGGTGGTGTTGGACACGAAGTGCTCGGCCAGGACGCCGTCTTCCATGACGGCGATCTGGATGCGGTGCTCGCGCTGGCGGACCAGCATCCTGCGGTCCACCGACTCGCGGCGGGCCAGGAACTCGGCCTCGGTGATCACGTGGCGGCGCTGACGGCCGCCCGAGCGTGAATCGCGGCGGCGCTGGCGCTTGGCCTCCAGACGGGTGGAGCCCTTGAGGGAGGTGACAGCCTCCGGGCCGGTGGAGGCGGCCTGGCGGGGGGCGCGTACGCGGGTCACGGTGTTCTCCGGATCATCCCCGGCGCGACCCTCCAGCTCCATGTCCACGTCGCCGCGGCGGCGCTTGCGACGGCGGCGTGAGCCGTTGCCCTCGCCCTCGGAGTCCGAGCCGTCCACCTGCTCCTGGTGCTCCCGGTTCTCGTGTCCGTCTCCGCCGCGTGCGACGGAGCCACGCTGGGACTGGTCGTCGCCGTCGTCGCCGTCTTCCGAGGTGGTGCGGCCCTGGTCCGAGGCGCTGCCCGAGCGGCCACGGCTGCGGCGGCGCCGGCGGGAGCTGCGGGAACCGGACTGGCCGCCCTCGTCGTCCTGCTCGTCCCGGTCATCGCGGGACAGACGGGAGTCGTCAGCCGTGGCCCCGCCCTCGTCATAACCACCGCTGACCTCCTCGTCCTGACGGCGATTGCGGTTCTGACGCGGGCCTCGGTCCTCGGCCTCACTGCGCTCTTCGCGGGACCTGCGCGGCACCGGGGGAAGAGTGGACAGGTCCGGAGCCTTGAAGATCAGGGCCAACGGATCATCCGGGACGGCGAAGGGGTCATCCACGGCCGGCTTCCCGTCGGCGGGTTCTGGAGCAGCGGTGCCGCCGTCGGTGGCTGTCTCCGAGGGGTCAGCCGGATCCCCAGGCTCGGCGGCCGGTGAGTCCTCGGCGGAAGGTGCTTCCGGGGCGACCCTTGTGCCGCCGTCCTCGGGAACCGCTGAGGGCGGATCCAGTGTCCGGCCCCCCGCTGCCTGCGCGTCCTGTTCGGCCGTTACTGCTGCATCGTTGTCGTGGTGTTCGTTGGCTGCCATGGACAGCACCTCCTGCACCGCGGTCACGCCACACTCGTGCCCGTGGAGCGGCTCGGTCCGTTCCCGGTGGCGTTTCCCCCGATCCGTCAAGCGGTCCTCGGGGTGCCGCCGTCGACGGACTCCAAAAAGTCTTAGGTGAACCGTAGATTCGGTCTCCGCTGGATGCGGCGCCCTCTCCCGGAACCATCGGCGGCCATCCCGGTCTCACGCGTCTTGTCGCGTGCCCATGGCGGCTGTCGCAAGGCCGAGGACGCGTGGTCCGCGTCTCAGAAGGCCTGGCAGTTTCCTTACACTGCCTCTGTCCTCTACCGCCGGCCCGGTGGCCGTCCAATGGACCCTGCCCATGGTGTGGCCATCGGCGGGTCGATGATCATTCTCTCACACGGCGCGCCCGATCGGCGGGATGAAGCCGATGGGGTTCCTTCCACCGGCGCCACGGCCATGCCGCGCGCCTGGACTCGTCCAGGGCGGCGCCCCACGTTCTACGATGGAGCGGTGAACTCCCCCGCAGACGCCTCCCCCCGCATCGCGACCGACGCCGGCGACGACGCCGCCACCCCCGGCAGTGGGCTCGACGACCGCCTCAGCTGGTATGCCCGTCCCCTCGGTACGGCCTGGATGCTGCTGGTCACCGCCCTGCTGGGCCTGTACGGCACCCTCATGCTGGTCATGGAACGGGTGATGCTGTGGAACGATCCGAACCACATCACCAGTTGCGACCTCAACCCCTGGGTGTCCTGCGGCGAGGTCATGAAGACGTGGCAGTCCCAGCTGTTCAACTTCCCCAACCAGTTCATCGGCATGGTGGCGTTCCCGATCGTCATCACCATCGCCATGGCTCTGTTCGCCCGGGCACGGTTCGCCCGCTGGTTCTGGATCGGCATGAACCTGGGCGTCCTGGCCGGCTTCGTCTTCATCGTCTGGCTGTGGAGCCAAGCCGTCTACGAGATCAACATCCTCTGCCTGTACTGCATGGTGGTCTGGGCCGGCATGATCCCCCTGTTCGTCCTGCTGACGTCCAGGAACCTCCAACACGGCGTGATACCCGCCCCGGCCGGCCTCCGCAAGTTCGCCGCCGAGTGGTCCTGGCCGATCATCGTCCTGCTCTACGTGGGCGTGCTGGCCTCCATCCTGCTGCGCTTCTCCAACGCCTTCTTCTGAGCCGCGGTTCAGCTGACCTGCCTCGGTGATGTCCTGGCGGTCGGCCCCGGCGAGCAGGGTGAGGCTCAGGCGAGCAGGGTGACCAGGTCGGTGCGCATGGCGGCCGGGTCCTGGTCCGGACTCGGCTCGGTCACGTAGATCTCCCAGAACGGCAGCGCCGGCTGGTGCCCGGCCTCGGACACGGCCTGCATGAAGGCGCCCCAGGCGTCCCCCAGCCCGTCATAGGCGCCGAGATGGGACACGATCGCGATCCGACCAGCCGGCAACTCGGAGGGGCGGAGGGTGATCCCTGCTCCTGCGGTGACCGGCTCCTCCAGGGGCCGGTCCACCGGCAGGCCCAACTCCATGTCCACCGTGTCCGAGGGCATCCGGGTGTGCAGCGAGAAGGCGGGGCCGACCGGCTGGAGACCATGGGTGCCGAGCGCGGGAAAGAGCGCGGAGAAGGTGGAGTCGAACACCTCCGCCATGGAGGTCATCGGTGAGTCGGTGACGGCCTGCACCACCGTGGCGACGGGCGGCACCTCAAGGACGGTGACGTCCGTGTAGGGGGCGGCCAGGTAGTACGGGCTGGAGGCGTTCTGGGTCATGATGGCTCCTCGGGTCGGCACGGTTCACGGGGTCGTAAGAACTCGGGATGGAAGGGGATTCCAGAATCACCCTAAATCCCGGGGCTCCACGGTCCCACTCCGTACGTGCGGTGACTTTGGCTCTCCTGTCGGGACATCTGATGCCGTCATCCTTCCCGGCACATTCACCCGGCCTGGACGTCTTGGAATGTTCCGGGAGGGAGGACTCCTTCGGCCATCACTCCCCCTCCGGCGCGGCCTCCTCCCCGTGGTCTGATTCCCTGCTTCGGTCCTCCACATGAGGCACGACACGGCGGGCCATGCACACCATGGCGGGCCAGACAGGTGGGCCGTCGCGTGCCGCGCCGCCGTGGTGTTCACGGGACTGACCGCCGTGCTTCTCCACGGACTGCCCACCACCGATGTCCCTCTCGAACTGACCGTCCGTGCCGGTTCCGCCGGACGGGCGGGTCGGCAGCCAGCCCTTCACCCCTACCCTGGCATCGACGACGTCGCCATGGCGTATCAGCGCCACTTCGACGCGACAGGTCAGAGGTTCACGGGGGCCTACCCCGTCCTGCCGGCCCTCCGGCGCCGATGGACCAACCGTAGTGATGCACGAGATTCAGTAGCTGTGTCGGTGAGTCTGTCCGGTGGGACGTGCCTCGGCACGGTCCTTGCTGAACCACTCCCTGTGGCTCTGGCGGAGGTCCTGGCCTTCGAACCACTCACGGTGTCCGTGGCACCGGCTGACGCGTTCAAACGGATACAAGGGGCTGAAGCCAGCGCGCTCCTGGATCTCGTCGAGCCGTTGAGGATCCCCGCCGTCCGACGGCGTCAGCTGAACCACGCCTGGGCCTTCGCCGACGGACGTGCGGAGTCACCAGGTGAATCCCTGAGCCGTGCGACCATTCACGACCTCGGATTCGTGGTGCCCGAACCACAGCATGACCTCTACGATGCGGCCGGCCGGTGGGTGGCACGGGTCGACCACTGGTGGGGTGGTGTCGGGCTGGCCGGTGAGTTCGATGGGATGACAAAGTACTCGGGAGCCTATACCCGGCCGGGCGAGCCACCAGAGTCGGTCTTGGTCAGGGAGAAAGCCCGGGAAGACGCCATCCGTCGTACGGGGTCGGGTGTCATGCGTTGGGTCTGGAAGGAACTCCGCACTGTTCAGGTCTTCGAAGGTCTGCTCGACCACCATGGAGTTCCCCGGCGGTAGAAGCTGGTATCCACCAAGAAGTCACCGCTCCGGGAACGTCCGGTGGAGTTTTCCTCGCCCGGACGTTCCCGGAATGATGACTGTTCAGCTGGACTCGGCAAATTTCAGCTGGATCCAGGCGCTCTGAGTTGGAACGACCGGGCTCTGAGTTGAAACGGCCCGGTCAGGCGAACCAGATGCCGAGCTCGCGGGTGGCCGACTCGGTGGAGTCGGAGCCGTGGACCAGGTTCTTCTGCACGGACTCGCCCCAGTCACGGCCGAGGTCACCGCGGACGGTTCCGGGGGCCGCGGTGGTGGGCTCGGTGGCGCCGGCCAGCGAGCGGAAGCCCTCGATGACGCGGTTCCCCTGCAGTCGCACGGCCACGACCGGCCCGGAGCCCATGAACTCGACGAGCGGCTCGAAGAAGGGCTTGCCCTCGTGCTCGGCGTAGTGCTGCACGAGCATCTCGCGAGACGGCTCGAGCATCCTCAGGTCCGCGATGGTGTAGCCCTTGGCCTCGACGCGGGCCAGGATCTGGCCGGTCAGGTGGCGGGCGACCCCGTCGGGCTTGATGAGGACGAGGGTCTCTTCAACAGTGGTGGTCACAGCTGCTCCTTGGATCTCCAGGATTCGGGTGCTCCCGGGATGGATGGTTTCTAGGCCGCTCACGCGGTCTCCGGGTCCAACCCTACTGGGATGCGGGGCCCTGCTCTTCACGCCACTTCGCCTCAGCCTCGGCGCGGGAGGCGTTCTCGCGGTCGAGCTGGCCGCCCTTGACTACGGCATACCACCAGGCCAGGCCGAAGCCCACGCCCACGATGGCCATGGTGTACTCCACGAAGGCGGAGGCCACCAGCAGGACCTGGATGGACCAGCCGATCCACATGCCGAGGGGCTTCCTGACCAGCGCGCAGGTCAGGATCGCCACCACGGCCAGGCCCAGGGACAGGCCCAGTGCCCAGGGGGCCATCGGCTCACCCCGGTTGACCCCGTAGACCGCCATACCGAAGAAGGCCAGCACGAAGGCCTCCATGACCAGGACGGTGGAGGTGAAGGTCGCCCGGATGGAGCGGACCTTCTTGGCCTGCCCCGGCTTCCACTGGCGCTGGGCCTTGGTCTCCCGGGCCGGTCGCCAGGACTCGTGCCCGGTCGTCTCGGCCGAGTGGTCCGAACTCATGCGTTCTTCTCCCCATCTGCCCGGGATTGACGGGTTCCCCGAGATGCCTGAGGCCCCGGGGACCCGCCGGCGCCATCGTCATCACCATCATCAACGCTCTCGTCGAAGATGTCGTCGAAGTCCTCCTCGTCCTCGTCGAGGCCGTCACCCAGCTCCAGGCCGAAGTCGTTGAACACTTCCACGGCGGTGGGCACGGCCACCGCCTCCGGCGTCCCGGACCCCGATGCCCCCGCCGAGGGCGCTCCGAGGAGTTCACGGGCCTCGGCCACCAGGGTGATGGACCCGGTGATCAGCACACCACCGCCCAGCCCCGCCTCCCCGGCAGTGGTGGCTTCGGCACGTCCCACCGCCCATTCGATGGCGTCCGGAACGGATTCCGTGGCGAAGAGATCCTCCTCCGGCCAGCCGGCGTCCAGGGCCGTCTGGGCCAGCTCGCCAGCCGGGATGGCGCGGGGCGAATCGGACTGGGTCAGGCAGAGATCCTCCACCAGGTCGCCGAACTCCCGGTACAGCTCCGTGAGCATCTCCAGCGCGTCCTTCTCCTGAAGGACACCGACCACCAGGACCAGCTTCTCGAGCCCGAACGCCTCCTGCAGAGCCCCGGCAGTGGCCTTGATGCCGGCGGGGTTGTGCGCGGCATCCACCACGATCGTCGGGGCGTTGCGCACCACCTCGAGCCGTCCGGGGGCGGTGACCTCGGCGATGCCCTGCTGCAGCAGATCGAACTCCAGCGGCTTCTGACCGCCGAAGAACGCCTCGAGTGCGGCCACCGCGAGGGCCAGGTTCTCCGCCTGGTGTCCGCCGTGCAAGGGCAGCGTGAGTTCGGGGTAGCGGCCCGCGATGCCCTGGACGGACACCTGCTGTCCACCCACGGCCACGGAGCGGGACTCCACGCCGAAGTCGACGCCGCCGAACCGGAAGCCGGCGTCCACCGCACGGGCCACGTCCAGCAACACCTGCGCGGCGTCCGGTTCCTGGGCGGCCGAGACGAGGAAGCCACCCGGCTTGATGATCCCGGCCTTCTCGGCGGCGATCTCCGCCACGGTGTCCCCGAGCAGGTCGCTGTGGTCCAACGAGATCGGGCTCACCACGGACACCGCCGCGTCGGCCACATTGGTGGCATCCGTGATTCCCCCGAGGCCGACCTCCAGCACGACCACGTCCACCGGCTCATCCGCGAAGACGGCGAAGCCGAGCACGGTGACGGCTTCGAAGTAGGTCAGCCGGTTCTCGCCGGCCGCCTCCAGCTCGGCGTCGACCACCTGGACCACCGGCAGGATCTCGTTCCAGATCCGCACGAAGGTGCCGCGGTCCACGGGCGCCCCGTCGATGCTGATGCGCTCGGTCACCGAACTCAGGTGCGGCGAGGTGTACCGGCCGGTGCGCAAGCCATAGGCCCGCAGCACCGACTCGATCATCCGCGCCGTGGAGGTCTTGCCGTTCGTCCCCGTCAGGTGGATCACCGGCGCCGCCCGCTGCGGCTCGCCGAGCAGCTCCATCGCCCGGAACATCGGTTCCATGCGCGGTTCCATCTTATTCTCCGGTGCCCGCGCGAGCAGGTCACGGTAGACGGCCTCGACCGTCTCGGGAGCCGAGGACGTCTCTGACGGATCAACCGGCGTCTGCCGGTTCCGGCCCTGATGCAGGTCCCGGTTCTTCTTCTGGTTCTTCTGGTTCTTCTTGCTCACGCATCGCTCCCGGTCGAGACGGAGGCGGCGGCCTTGGCCACGGCCACCTGGACGGTCTTGGTCGCATCGTCGGCGGGGTCCTGGCGCGGATCTGCGGCGCCGGAGTCCTCCAGCACCAGTTCCACCGTCAGAGTCTCTCCGGAGACGAGGTCCCGGTGCACCTCCACGGCCTGCACGACGGCGGCCGGTCCGGTGATCACGGTCCGCACCCGGTCCGAGACCTCGAGTCCGGCCTCCTTGCGGGCGGACTGGACGGCCCGGATCACGTCGCGCGCCGTGCCCTCGGCGGCCATGGCCGCCGGAACCGAGGTGTCCAGCACCAGGAAGCCGCCGGGCACCACGGTGACCGCGCGCGAGGCGGCCGCGGCGCCGGCGTCGTGGTCCTGGTGTCCGTCCGCCGCGGCAGCGGCCCCGGCCGCACCGACCGTGGTCTCGAGGGAGTACTCCCCCTCCACGAGGGCGATGCCGCCGGAGACGACCGTGCCGTCCTCCGCCACGGACCAGTCACCGGTCTTGGCCCCCTTGATGGCGACCTGGACCTGCTTGCCCAGGCGAGGACCGGCAGCGCGGGCGTTGACGGCCAGCGACTGGCTGATGCCGAAGTCGGTGGCGGACACCTCGGCAGCGTCCTGCAGGTCCACGGATTTCAGGTTCAGCTCGTCCATGATGATGTCCGTGTAGGCGCCGGTCAGGCCGGCGGCGTCAGGGACCACCACGGTCAGGGACTGCAACGGCAGCCGCACGCGGCGCTTGGCGCCCTTGCGCAGGGAGGAGCCGGCCGAGGCGATGCGCCGGACGGTCTCCATGCGCTCGACCGACGCCTCCGCGTCGGCCTCCGAGGCGAAGCCGGAGAAGAACGGCGCGGCCTCCGGGTAGTCGGTCAGGTGCACCGACCGGCCCCCGGTCAGTCCGCGCCAGATCTCCTCGGCCACCAGTGGCATCAACGGCGCCGCGGCCCGGCAGAAGGCCTCCAGGGACGTGTACAGCACGTCCAGGGCCTGGGTGTCCTCGTCGAAGAAGCGCTGGCGGGAGCGGCGGACGTACCAGTTGGTCATGGTGTCCATGTAGGCGCGCAAAGCGTCGGTGGCATCGGAGACCTCGTAGGAGTCGAGGCCGGCCTTGACCTCGCGGAGCATCCGTCCGGTGGCGGCCAGGATGTACTGGTCCAGCGGGTCCGTGGACTCATAACGTGGCGAGGCCCGGTAACCCTCCGGGCGCTCCGTGCCGTCCTCGGACCGGCCGCGCGCCGAGTTGGCGTAGAGGCTGAAGAAGTGCCACACGTTCCAGGCCGGCAGCAGCACCTGGCGGGTGGCCTCCCGGATGCCCTCCTCGGTGACTACCAGGTTCCCGCCGCGCAGGATGGGCGAGGCCATCAGGAACCAGCGCATGGCGTCCGAGCCGTCCCGGTCCAGGACCTCGGAGACGTCCGGGTAGTTCTTCAGGGACTTGGACATCTTCTGCCCGTCCGAGCCCAGGACGATCCCGTGGCTGATGACGTTGGAGAAGGCAGGGCGGTCGAACAGCGCGGTGGCCAGGACGTGCATGGTGTAGAACCAGCCGCGGGTCTGGCCGATGTACTCCACGATGAAGTCGGCCGGGTTGTGGGTCTGGAACCAGTCCTTCGCCTCGAAGGGGTAGTGCACCTGCGCGTACGGCATGGAACCGGAGTCGAACCAGACGTCCAGCACGTCTTCCACACGGCGCATCACAGCCCCGGCAGCGGCGGCCTCCGGGTCCGGGTGAGGCCGGGTCAGGTCGTCGATCCAGGGACGGTGCAGGTCCACGTCGCCCTGATCGTTGCGCGGCAGTCTTCCGAAGGCCTCCTCGATCTCGGCCAGTGAGCCGTGGACCTCCTGGAGTGGGTACTCCGGGTGGTCCGACTCCCACACCGGGATGGGCGAGCCCCAGTAGCGGTTGCGGGAGATGGACCAGTCACGGGCGTTCTCGAGCCACTTGCCGAACTGACCGTGCTTGACGTTGGACGGGATCCAGTTGATGTCCTCGTTCAGCTCGACCATGCGGTCCTTGAACGCGGTGACCGAGACGTACCAGCTGGTGATGGCGCGGTAGATCAGCGGCGTGCGGCAGCGCCAGCAGTGCGGGTAGGAGTGCTCGTAGGAGGCCTCCTTGAACAGCTTCCCGGCGGCCTTCAAGGCCCGGATGATGGTCCGGTTGGCCTCGAAGGCCTGTACGCCGGCGATGTCCTGGAGGACTCCGCCGCCCCGGTTCACGTCTCCGAACAGGGACAGGAAGCGTGCACCCTCGTCTACGGAGAGGATCACCGGGATGCCGTGGGCCTCACAGATCCGCTGGTCGTCCTCACCGTAGGCCGGGGCCTGGTGGACCACGCCGGTGCCGTCCTCGGTGGTGACGTAGTCGTCCACGAGGATCCGCCAGGCGTGCTCGGTGCCGTAGACCTCGGCGTCCGTGAAGTAGGTGAACAGCGGCTCGTAGGCCAGCCCGCCCAGGCGGGAGCCCAGGTAGGTGCGCTGGACCGCCTCGGTGGCGGCGCCGGCGTCGGCATACCCCAGTTCCCTGGCATGCGCCCCCAGCAGGTCCTGGGCCATAAGGTACGAGGACCCGGCCACGTCCTCCGCGGCGTCCGGCCCCGCCGGGACCACCGCATAGGTGATCTCCGGCCCGACGACGAGGGCCTGGTTGGTCGGCAGGGTCCAGGGCGTGGTGGTCCAGGCGAGCACGCGCACCCCGGTGAGCTCCGCCGCCAGGGCCGCATCGGCGCCCGCCTCATCCGAGCCCGCGCCGCCCGAACCCGGGGCGGCCAGGCCGGTGATCGGGAAGGCCACGGTGACCGAGGGGTCCTGGCGGGACTGGTAGACGTCGTCGTCCATGCGCAGCTCGTGGTTGGACAGCGGGGTCTCGTCCTTCCAGCAGTA
>NZ_JALDXU010000065.1:0-18442 GCF_032154715.1 Citricoccus sp.
ACCACCTTGGCGCGCCTGCTGGCCGTGAACTCGCGGGCGGCCTTCGAGGAGGCGGGGTCGAAGGGGTCAGCCCTCGGTGCCCTCCTCCGCCGGCGGCTCGGTCTGCTCACCATCAGCGGGCGCCTCGGCGCCCTCGTCCGGCGTGACCTCGCCACGGATGGCCTCGTCGGCCTCCAGGGCACGGGACAGCGCGTCGTTCAGGCGCGTCTGGGCCTCACCATAGGCGGTCCAGTCACCGTTGGCCATGGCCTCCTCGGAAGCCTGGATGGCCTCGTTGGCGTCGGTGAGAGCCTGGCCGAGTTGCTCCTGTTGACTCTGGGTCGATGGGACCTCCGGCTGTGAACCTGGTTCACCGCCCGGCTCCGCCTCCGGGTCCGCCCCGTCTGCCGTCTGGGCACCGGAGTCGCCCCCGAACACTTGGTCCAGGGCCTCCTCGAGCGTGCTGGCGAAGCCGACCTCGTCACCGTAGGACACCAGGACCCGGCGCAGTGTCGGGTAGGACGTCGGACCTGTGGACTGGATGTAGACCGGCTGGACATACAGGATGCCGTCAGCCACGGGCAACGTGATCAGGTTGCCGTTGATGACCTCCGACGCGCCCTGACGCAGCAGGTTCAGCTCCTGGGAGACCTGGGCGTTGGAGTCGAAGTTCGCCTGAGCCTGGCCGGGACCGGGGATCGCCGTCTGGCGGGGCAGTTCCAGGAGCTGGATGTGCCCATAGCCCTCGGCCTTCTGGCCGTCCTCGCCGGTTCCCGCGTCGCCGTTGGCGGACAGGAAGCCGTAGAGCACGTTGCGCTGCTGAGCGCCCTGGGTGAGCTGCGGGATATAGGTGCTGGTCAGCGAGAAGGCCGGCTCATCCTTGCCCGGCATACGCAGGGTCATGTAGTACGGCGGCACCTTGACCGTGTCATCGTCCTGGGTCGGATCGGCCGGTACGGACCAGGCGTCGTTGTTCTCGTAGAAGTCCACCGGGTTGGTCACGTGGTAACGGCCAAGCAGTTCCCGCTGGACCTTGAACATGTCCTCGGGGTAGCGCACATGGTCCATGAGTTCGGCGCTCATCTCCGAGTACGGCTGCAGCGAGGTCGGGTAGACCTTCTGCCACGCCTTCAGCAAGGGGTCCTCCTCGTCCCAGGCGTACAGGTTGACCGAGCCGTCATAGGCGTCCACGGTGGCCTTGACGGAGTTGCGCATGTAGTTCACCTGGCCGGACAGATTGGCGGTGGCATCCGTGTTCAGGCCGTCCCGGGTCGCCGAGTCCAGTTGCTGGGCGGTGGAGTACGGGAATTTATCCGAGGTGGTGTACCCCTCCACGATCCACTGCACGCGGCCGTCCACGATGGCCGGGTAGGCGTTGGAGTCCACGGTCAGATACGGCGCGACCTTCTGGACGCGCTCGAGCGGACTG
This sequence comes from Citricoccus sp., assembly GCF_032154715.1. Classification (GTDB taxonomy): domain Bacteria; phylum Actinomycetota; class Actinomycetes; order Actinomycetales; family Micrococcaceae; genus Citricoccus. The sequence continues at coordinate 1,409 of NZ_JALDXU010000065.1, forward strand.
CGGTCGTAGAGGATCTGTGACTCGGAATTCACGTCCGAGGACAACAGGATCTCCGTGGAGCCGAATTTGATGGCGTAGACCAGCTGGTTGAAGAAGCCGCCCACGGACGGACCGCCCTCACCGGTGAAGGTATAGGTGGTGTCCTGGTCACTGGCCGCATCCTGCGGACGGTCACGCTCGCGCTCCGGGGCCCCCTCGGGGGCGCCCACGATCGAGTAACTCGGGGAGTTCATGCCGAAGTAGATGCGCGGCTCATAGGTCTCATCGCTGCCCAGGACACCCGAGGTCGGGATCCCGGAGAGCAGGAAGGACGGGCGTCCACCGGCGGCCACCTCGGAGGCGTCCGCGGCCACCATGCCATAGCCGTGGGTGTAGGTGATGTGCTGGTTCACCCAGGACGAGGCGGGATCCACGTTGACGTCACGGACGGAGATGATGGTGTCCTGGGACTCGCCCTCCACGTCGTAGCGGTCCACGTGCAGGGTCTCTGGGAAGGCGTAGTAGGGCCGGAACTGCTGCAACTGGCCGAACGTCCGCGAGAGCAGGTTCGGGTCCATCAGGCGGATGTTCTCGGTGTTGTCCGCTTCCTCGGCCAGGCTTCCGGGCTCGGCGTCGGTGGCACCGGCGTAGTCGGTGGACTCCACGTCGGCCAGCCCGTACGCCTCACGGGTGTGCTCGATGTTGCGGTTGATGTAGTCCTGTTCCAGCGTCACCTCGGAGGGCCTGACCTGGTACTCCTGGATGAGGAACGGGTAGGCCGCACCGGCCACGATCGCGGCGATGACCAGGCCTGCCGCGCCGACCAGCGAGATCCGCCACTTGCCGGTGATGGCCGTGACGATGAACAGGATGGCCACGAGGGCGGCGGCCACCGCGAGGATCGTGGAGGTCGGGATCACGGCGTTGACGTCGGTGTACATGGCACCGGCCCAGTTCCCGTCCTGCGACTGCAGGGTCCGGAAGCGGTTCAGCCAGTAGTTGCCGGCCTGCAGCAGGAGGAACAATGCGACGAAGACGCCCAGGTGGATGCGGGCCGGGGACTCGATGACGATCCCGCCCTGTTCCTTCACCCGGATGCTGCCATAGAGGTAGTGCACGAGCAGTCCGGCGATGCCGGCGATCAGGACGACTGACGCCAGGAATCCGACGATCAGGCCGAGGAACGGCAGGGTCGCCATGAAGAACATATAGTCCAGGCCGAACTCCGGGTCCACCTGGCCGTAAGGCTCCTGATTGATGAACAGCAGTACGTCCTGCCAACCGTTCATGGCGGCAGACCCGGCGAAGAACCCGATCACCACGGGGATGCCGATGAACACCAGGCGGCGCATGGGCTCGAGCTGCTTCTGGTACTGCGCCAGGGAATCACGGGTCTGGCTCTGCACGTTGCGCGGCCGGGACCGCCAGGCCAGCCACATGGACAGCCAGACGGCTGCGCCCATGAGCACACCGCCGATCGCGAACAAGGCGGCACGGGTCCAGATCTCGGTCCAGAACACCTCGGAGAAGTCCACCTGGTTGTACCAGAGGACATCGGTGTAGACGCCCGAGAAGAACATGAAGGCGACCACGAGCACGGCGAGCACCACGATGGTGAGCACCAGCGCCGAGGGGCGGCGGGACCCGGCTGGGCGTCCCCCGGCAGAATCACCGCCGCGGTCGGCCGGCTGCCCCGGGCCACCAGGACGACCAGGGCCCCCCGGACCGCCGCCTCCCGGGCCACCGAACAGGCCGCCGGAGCCCCCTGTTCCGCGGTCGTTGCCGCGTCCATCGTCCGGTCCTCCGAAGAGACCGCCAAACCCTTGTCCGAAACTCACGTGTCCTTACCCATCTGCGCCCTGGCGCCGGTCGTGTCCTGCACTGCGTTGGCGGCCTGGTGGGGCCGCCGAAGTCTCTGGTCTTGCGTATCCTGCGTGTCCTGTGTTGCACCGCGCCATGGCGCGCCGGGATTCACTTCTCGTCGCACCTGTCAGCCGCACGTCGGTGCCTGCGGCGTTTCACCACTCCCCACGGTCTCGACCACGGTCCGGGCCTGTTCGAGGGTGGCCACCGCATAGACCTCGATGCCCTCGGGGACACTGCCCGCCAGCTCAGCGCAATTGCCCTCCGGCGCCAGGAAATGACGCGCCCCGCCGGCCTGGGCGCCGGAGACCTTCTGCACGATGCCGCCGATCTCCCCGACCGTCCCGTCCGGATCGATGGTCCCGGTGCCCGCGAGGTGCTGACCGCCGGCCATGGCCCCGGGAGTCAGCTCATCGACGATCCCGAGCGCGAACATCAGCCCAGCGCTCGGACCACCGACGTTCTCCAGCGTGATCGCCACGTCCAGCGGAAACTCGAAATCCGAGTCCAGGAAGACGCCCATCAACCACTCCCCCTGGGCCCCTTCATAGACGGGGACCTCGACGGTGCGCTCCTGACCGTCCCGGACGATGCCGAGGTCGACCGGTTCACCGCCGGAGTCATTGAGCCGGTTCTTCAGCCCCTCGAGCCCGGTGACCTCGATTCCGTCTGCGGTGACCAGTTGGTCCTCCGGCTGCAGCAGGTCGGTCGCCTGGGAGTCCTCGGTGAAACCGGCGACGAACAGGGTCTGGCGGTAGTCGATGCCGAGGTTCTCGAGCGCCGCCGCGACGGCCCAGCTCTGGGAGGTGGCCATGGCTGCGGAATTCTCTGCGTTGACCTCCTCCGAGGTGGTCCCGGAGGGGTAGACGAGTTCCTGGGGGATCACGGATGCGGTGGGATCGACCCAGCTGCGCATCACGTCCAGGAACGTCGTCCAGCCGGTCGGAGCCCCGGACACGTACACCGTGGTCAGGTCCAGCTGACCGTTCGTCGGATACGTCTCAGCACCGTTGACGGTGATCACCGGCTCACCCTCGAACTCGCCGATGGTGTTGAAGGTCGGCCCGGGCGACTCGATGATGAAGGGGCTGGGCAGGGCAACGGCGGTCAGGGTCAGGAGGCCGGCCACGGCACCTGCCACGGCGGTGATGCGGCGACGGCGCCGACCTGCCTGGGCTCGACGCGTCCAGGCTGTGAGGTCAGTGGCGTCTTTCAGGTGAGCCGCATCAGCCGGTGCCTGGTCAGTGAACGGGGTCACGGAACCGGGCACGGCCGGCGGCGACGTCGGCGGGTGTCCGGTCTCTGACACGTCAGGGCACCTGTCTTCACGAAAACTGCCCCGGGGCGGTGGGTCTCCCGACCCGTGGGCAGAGGCGTACGACCCGCTGTCCGGGCCGCTCTGGTCTCCGTCCATTCTAGGGGGTCTACGCGCAGGGTGTGGCGCGGGACGCAATGGCCCTGTGCGCCCAGAGTGAACCGGTGGATTCACTGCGGACACGGTCAGGGCTCGCCGATACGCTGGTGGCCATGACGAATCCCCCGAACGGCCCCGGTTCCCACGACGGCGAAGACCCGCTGTCCGACATGCTCCGCCGCATGTTCGGCGAGGGCGGGCCCGATCCCGAGGAACTGCGCCGTGCCCTCGAACAGATGGGCGGCACCGGTGGACCCGGTGGCACCGGAGGCCTTCCGTTCGACCCCTCCCAGCTGGATCCGGCCATGATGAGCCAGATGATGCAGCAGTTCCAGACCATGATGCAGTCATCGCCGGAAGATGGGCCGGTCAATTGGACCCTGGCCCGGCAGTCCGCGCGCCAGGCCGCCGCCGGGCAGGACCCGACCGTCGGCACCTTCGCCCGGCGTGAGATCGACGAGGCGCTACGGCTGGCGGAACTCTGGTTGGACGGCGCCACGGAGATCGAGTCCACCGGCCTGCTCGGCAAGGCCTGGTCCCGCGCAGAATGGGTCGAGGCGTCCATGGACACGTGGCAACGACTCACCGAACCCGTGGCCGTCTCCATGTCCGAGGCCATGTCCCGGGCCATGAGGGACCAGCTTCCGGGCCAGGTGCCCGAGGAGATGAAGGGCATGCTGGAGGGCATGCAGCCGATGCTGCAGAACATGGGCGGCACCATGTTCGGCCTCCAGCTGGGCCAGGCCGTCGGCGCCCTCGCCCAGGAGGTCCTCTCCGGAACCGACTCCGGCTTCCCGGTGGCCGGGCACCAGTTGGCCATGCTCCCCGTGAACATTGAGGAGTTCGGAGACGGGCTCGAGGTCCCGGACGATCAGATCCGCATCTACCTGGCCCTCCGGGAAGTGGCCCGCATGCGCCTGTTCGTACACTCCCCCTGGCTGGAAAGGGACCTCTACGCGGCGATCGAGCAGTATGCCTCGGGCGTGCACATCGACATGTCCAAGATCGAGGAGGCGGCCCGGTCCATCGACCCGTCCGATCCGGAGTCCATGCAGGAAGCCTTCGCCGGAGCATCGTTCATCCCCGAGCCCACCGGGACGCAGAAGGCGGCCCTGGAGCGCCTCGAGTTGACCCTCGCGCTGATCGAGGGCTGGGTGGACGTGGTGGTCACCGAGGCCGCCAAGCCCCTGGACGCGGCGAATGCCCTGCGGGAGACCATCAACCGGCGCCGGGCCACCGGGGGCCCGGCGGAGCATGCCTTCGGCACCCTGGTCGGCTTGGACCTGCGGCCACGCCGACTGCGTGAGGCGGCCGCGCTCTGGGAGAAGATCGGCGAGGTCAACGGTCGCGAGTACCGCGATACCATCTGGCGCCATCCCGACCTGCAGCCCACCGCCGAAGACCTGGACGACCCGGACGGCTACGTCTCCCGGCGCGAGGCCCGCGAACAGGAATCGGCCGGCTTGGACGACGAGTTGCGCAAGCTCCTGGACGGCGGCTTCAACGACGGCGACGGAGCCACCCGGGACGACACGAAGTAAGACACCGGAGCGGGGAAGGACAGGAGCGCGGGCTGGTCAACGGCCCCGTCAGTCGATCCCCGCACCGGTGTCCGGTTCTCCGGTGTCCGGTTCTCCGTCCGGCCCGGTCAGCCCCCGCCCGGTCGCGTGGCTGACGCCGTTGAGAAAGGCCATGGCCTCCTTCTGCCGCGGATAGCGTCCCGCCATCGCGTGGAACGCCGCCGAATGCTCACCGTGCTGCAAGTGCACGAGTTCATGCACGAGGACGCCGTCCAGCACCCACCCGGGCATCCTCGCCACCTCGGCGGCGATGCGGATGCGGCCCGTCGTCGGGGTGCACGAACCCCAGCGGCGCTGCTGGCGGGTGGACCACACCACCTCGCGGGGGTCCACCTCCCCGCCCAGCCAGGTGCGGGCCAGTTTCCGGGCGCGGGCCAGCAGGTCCTCGTCCGACTGGGGCCCTGCCGGTTGCCGTGAGGCCACCTTCTGCAGCATCCGGCGCGCCCAGTCCCGTTCCGCCTGGGCGCCCAGGCCCATCGGCACCGAGACCTGGACCCGGCCGTCACGCCATGCAGCGGAGATGGTGCGGGTGCGCCGGGAGGACCGCACGATTCTCACGACGGTGCCTTCCACCTCCAGGTCCTCGACCTCCCGGCCGTGGTTGCCAGGCTCCGACGCTCGGCGACGGCCGGTGCTGGACGCGGTGCGGGGCGGGGTGCTCGTGGAAGGCCGGGCATCGGGCCGTGAGGGCGTCATGGTCCCATTCTGCCCTCGTGCCCGCCCGGGTGCGGTCATCGACTCCCCCCCCTGTGGATAACCTCACGGGCCGGATCGGCGTGGATGCCACGATGAGACGGCGGCCCCCTTCCGGAGGGACCGACCGGCGTCGGCCAACCCGGCTTCACCGTGGAGGAGCCGCCCGACGACGGCCGGCCATCCTCCCTTCCATCCCGCCACCCCCTGACGAAAGAGGACTCCATGCGTCTCGATCCCGGGCTCACGCTGTTCCAGATCGCCGAGGGCCTCGTCCAGATCGGCTCGGGGATGCGCTCCACCCAGCTCTCCGGTTGCTCGGCGTCTGCGGTCCAGTACCTGCAGCGGCTCGTGGACGGGATCCCGGACGGACAGCAGGCGGACACCGCCCGCCGTTGCGGCCTGGATCCTGCCGATGCCCGGGACCTGGAGTCGTCCTTGGAACCCTTCCTGCGGTGGCATGATCCGCCCACTCGGGCCGGCACGGGCCATGCCGCCGACCTGCTCGCCGACGACCTGGCGCTGGTACTGGCCTTAGACGCGGCGCCCACCAAAACCGATGGCACCGGTGGCACTGCCGGCACCCCTGACCGTCGCGGTACCGACGCACTGGAGCGGATGTCCGAGGTCCTGGGCCGCCGGCACAGCATCCAGATCCAGATCCTGGGACTGGGACGCACCGGGTCCGTCATCGCACGGCTCCTGGCCGCCGCCGGCATCGGTCGGCTGGCGGTGTGGGATCCCCAGCGGGTGACGGCCGCTGACCTCGGTACCGCCTACCTGGCCCCCGACCTCGGCCGGAGCCGGCCCGTCGCGTTGGTACGGCGCGTGGACGACGCCGGCCTCGGCACCGTGGTCCTGCCACTCACCTCCCCCGTGCGCCCGGGCCCCGGGGGTGCGCTCACGGTCAGCGTCACCCGGGGTGCCGCGGACTATGACTACATCGCTCTGGCCCGCACGGCCGACCATCCGGTGTTGCCGGTGGTGATGCGGGACGACGACGCACTCATCGGGCCCTGGTTCGTGCCCGGTCAGGGGCGGTGCCCCCTGTGCTGGGACCTCGCGGCCCGGGATGCGGATCCGGATCGGAGCCGGCGGACCGCGGCCCTCCTGGACCATCGGGCCGGCCGTGAGGACGTGGCCGTGGCGACCATCGCCGGCGCGCTGGCGGCCCGCCAGGTCATCCGATGGGCCGAGACGGGAACGGCCCCGGCGGGTACGGTCCTGCACGTGCACGGAGACGGCAGCCGCATCGACACGCTCACGGTGGTCACCCACCCGGAGTGCGGGTGTGCCGTTCCCGGCTGATCCGGCCTCACACCGTCAGGCAGCCAGATCCTGCGGCCACAGGCAGCAGGCAGCAGCCATCAGGCCGACGGCGTGCCGTTCACGAGCTCGAGCACGTCCTCGCCGTACTTCTCCAGCTTGGACTTGCCGACCCCGGCGATGCGCAACAGATCGGCGGGCGTCCTCGGTGCCGCCTCGGCGATCGCCACCAGGGTGGCATCCGTGAACACCACGAAGGCGGGCATGGAGGCGGCCTGAGACGTGGACAGGCGCCACGCCTTGAGATTCTCGAACAATCCCTCGTCGTAGGTCGGCGGGCAGTCCAGGCATCGGCCGGTCTTGCGCTCGGCCCCGGTCTCCAGCAGCGTGCCGCAGGATCGGCACTGCGCTGGGTGGGCGCGCTTGCGGCCGGAGCCCCGCCCACCGGGGCCGGACGTGCCAGCGGTGCCGGGCCGGCGTCGGCCCTGGCTCCGGGCCCCGTGCCGGGAGTCCGCCTCGGGATCCAGTGAGTCCAGGAAGCGGGAGGGCTTGCGAGTGGAGCGCCCGCCGGTGCCGCGGGAGAGGGTCCAGGTGAGGAACAGGCGCAGCCGGGCGCGGGTGATGCCCACGTAGAGCAGTCGCCGCTCCTCGTCGATGTCCTCCTGCGTGTCCGCGAAGCTGATCGGCATGAGGCCCTCGGAGAGTCCGACGAGGAAGACCGCATCCCATTCCAGGCCCTTGGCCGAGTGGAGGGAGGCCAAGGTGACGCCCTGGACGGTGGGCGCGTGCTGGCTGGCCGCGCGCTCGTCCAGCTCGGCCACGAGGTCGGTGAGGGTGAACTGGTCACCACGGGTGGTGGCCAACTCCTCGGACAGGGCGACCAGGGCGTTGAGCGATTCCCATTTCTCGCGGGTGGCACCCGAGGCCTGCGGAGCCGCCTCGGTATAGCCCAGGGACGCCAGGACATCCTTGACCCGGCCGGGGACCTGATCACCGGAGACGTCCTGGGCGGACCGGGCCGCGGCCCGCAACTGCAGGATGCCGTCCCTGATCTCACGTCGGGAGAAGAACCGTTCTCCACCCCGGAGCTGGTAGCCGATGCCGGCGGCGGCAAAAGCGGACTCGAACGCCTGGGACTGGCCGTTCGTGCGGAACAGGACCGCGATCTCTGCGGCCTGGATACCCTCGTCGAGCAGTTGCTTCACCTGGGCAGCGATCCAGCCGGCCTCGGCCTCATCGTCTGAGCATTCGGCGAACACCGGCGCCGGGCCGTGATCCCGCTGGGACACGAGCTCCAGGGGTTCGGCCCATCGCGGCATCTGCCCTCGGACGCCGTCCGGCCCTGGCACGGGCACCCGTTGCCGCGTTCGTTCGGACAACAGCCGGTTGGCGAGGTCCACGATCTCGGGGGTGGACCGGTAGTCCCTCACGAGCTTGACCATCGTGGTGTCGGGGTGTTCCTGGCGGAAGTCGAGCAGGAAGCGGGAGGTGGCCCCGGTGAAGGAGTAGATGGTCTGGGAGGCGTCTCCGACCACGCACAGCTCGTTCCGTCCGCCCAACCAGAGATCCAGCAACCGGTGCTGCAGGGGTGAGACGTCCTGGTACTCGTCCACGATGAACACGCGGTACTGGTCCCGCACCTGGGCGGCGATCTTCGGTTCCGTCTCCAGGATACCCACCATGATCAGCAGGACGTCCTCGAAGTCGATCAGATTCCGGTCCGTCTTGACGTCCTCATACCCCTGGAACAGCCGGGCCACGCCGTTGGCGTCCCACCCGGTCGGCATCTCCCGACCGGCCGCTGCGGCGGCATACGAATCCGGGGTCCGCATGGAGACCTTGGCCCACTCGATCTCGCCGGCCAGGTCGCGCAGCGCGGCGCGGTCCGTGGTGGTGCGCAGGCGCCGGGCGGCCTCGGCGAGCATGTTGACCTTGTGGTCCACGAGCTCGGGGACGGCTCCGCCGACCGCCTGGGGCCAGAAGTACTGGAGCTGGCGCAGGGCGGCCGAGTGGAAGGTCCGCGCCTGGACCCCATGGGTGCCGAGGTCCCGCAACCGGGTGCGCATCTCGGCGGCGGCCCGGGCCGTGAAGGTCAGCGCCAGGGTGCGGTGTGGGTCGTAGACGCCGGTCTGTACGCCGTGGGCGATGCGGTGGGTGATGGCACGCGTCTTGCCCGTCCCAGCCCCGGCCAGGATGCACAGGGGCCCGTTGAGGGTGGTCGCGGCCTGGCGCTGCTCGGCGTCCAGGCCCGCCAGGATGTCTGTGGCGATATCGGGGTGGTCGGTCACGGTCCTCCGGAGGGTGTCGTTCAGTTCTGCAGGGTGCGCGGTTCGGGCAGCGGCCCGCCGTACCAGTGTTCGATCAGGGCGCGGGAGATGGACGCGGCCCCGGGGATGGTGATGTCTCCGCTGGCCACCGTCTCCTCCAGTTCCGCTCGCGTGAACCACCGCACGTGGGCGACCTCGTCCCGGTCCGCGTCGGCCTCGTCAGGATGGTCCGTCACCGCCGTGTAGCCCAGCATGAGGGACTGCGGGAACGGCCACGGCTGGGATCCCAGGTACACGGGTGAGTGGATGCGCAGGTTCGATTCCTCGTGGACCTCACGGATGACCGCTGCCTCGAGCGACTCCCCCGGTTCCACGAAGCCGGCCAGGGTCGAGTACATCGCGGGCCCCCAGGCGGCGTTGTTGCCCAGCAGCACCCGGTCGTCCCGGTCGGTGACCGTCACGATGATGGCCGGGTCGGTGCGCGGGAAGTGCTCCGAGCGGTCCTGGGGACACACCCGGACCCACCCCGATTGGGTGATCGCGGTCGGGGTGCCGCACCGCGGGCAATGCGTGTGCCCGGCATGCCAGTTGGCGATCGCCACGGCCTCGACGAAGACCCCGGCGTCCCGGTCCGTCAGGGCCGCTGCCGCATCCCGCAGGCCGACCCAGGCGACGTCCTCCGGCTGGTCCACGGGCCGGCCGCCGGCCTCCCCCCTCGTGAGAGTGGGCTGCTCGTCGGCGACGAGCAGGATCAGTTCGGCTCGGGACCGGGTTTCCTGATCGCTTCCGTGGACCTCCTGCTCGGCGTCGGTCGCCGAACGCCCGAGGTACACGGCGTCGTCCGGGAGGTCTCCGTCCGGGCGGACCAGGACCAATTGGCCGCCGAGCACGGGCGCCCGGCCGCCGATCAACCACAGGACGCGAGCGTCTGGCTGCTCCCAGACCTGGTCCAGCCATCCCTCGCGGGCCCGTTCCTCGCAACCCCGGTCCACATTCTCCCGAGCCAGGGGGAGCCGGCCGAGGGCGGGAAGGATGTCGTCCGAGGTGCGCATGCCTCCACGGTACCGCCCAGTGCGGACGCCGTTGCGTCGATCCGGTAGCGACTGTGGAGCACCGCCGACTCCTGCAGGAACCGCCGCAGCGCCCCACCGTCGTGTCCGCCTCGGCCGGTCATTCGGCGACTCGCCGCACCTGAGCCCCTCCGCCGCCGGGGCGGGAAAGTACGGTGGTGGGTGTGAACCGTACGCCCATGGAACTTGCTGCTTTGGCCAGCGCCGCCATCCCCGATCTGTCCCCGACCGGTGTGGTCGGCTCCCCGGACGATCCCCGGGACTTCTCGGCCGCGGTCGTCTTCGACCGCCAGGGAAGCCGGTGGCGGGTGCGGTCCCCGCTCCACGAGGAGGCGGCGATGCGGTTGGAGACCGAGCTGCAGGTGCTGTCCGGCTTCACGCCCGGCATCCGCGCCGGACTGCCGTTCCGGGTGCCGTCCGTGGCCGGGGCGGTTCGCCTCGACGGTATGCGCACCTTCGTCTACCACGACATGCCGGGCGAGGAGATGGAGCTTGAAGACCTCACCGAGCTTGGCGGCAAGACTCCCGATGACATCGGCCGCGTGATCGCCGCGGTGCACGCCCTACCGGCCGCCGTCGTCGAGAACGCCGACCTGCCCGTCTACACCGCGGACCAGTTCCGCCAACGCCGGCTGAATGAGCTGGACCAGGCCGCGACCACGGGCCGCATCCCCGCCGTGCTGCTGCGTCGCTGGGAGAACGCACTGGAGGAGATGGAGCTCTGGGATTTCTCTCCCGTGGTGGCCCACGGAGACCTGCACGAGGACAACCTGCTCGTGGACCAGGCCCGACTCGTGTCGGTGACCGGGTGGACCGATCTGCACATCGGCGATCCGGCCGAGGACTTCGCCTGGCTGGCGTCCTCCGGGAACCAGGAGTTCACGGACCAGGTGGTCACGGCCTACTGGCAGCACCGGTCCGGGGGAACCATCCAGGACGGGCATCTGTTGCGCCGGGCCGTCCTGGCGGCCGAGTTCGCCCTGGCCCAATGGCTCGTCCGGGGCATCGCCGCCGATGACGAGGAGATGGCCGCCGAGGCCGAGGCCATGCTGCAGGAGCTGGAGGCGGATGTGGAGGAACACGGCGGGCAGGTCATCAGCGCTGCCCCCGCCGGGTCCTCCGCGGGGCGTGCCGCCACCGAACCAGCCACCCCACCAGTCAAGCCCGCTGTTGCGCCCTCCGTAGGAGCCACAGCTGCACCCGCAGTCGCACCGGCCGTCGAGCCCGCTGCGCGTCCGCAGGGCGTGGTTGCCGCCAGCATCGCTGAGCCTGCCGACGACGCCGGGGACGGCACCGGTGAGGACGATGCCGTCATCACTGATCACGCACCTTCCGCCGACCCGGACGGCACGGATGATGAGCCGGAGGCAGGTCAGTCGGTACATGACGCGGCAGGCGAGGGTGCGGAGCAGGGGCCGCGGCCGGACGAGCTGGCGGCAGATGAGGCCGAGTCCGGCCATCCGAGCGAGGCTGAGGCCCCGGAAGAGGCTGAAGACCACGCCGAGGCGCCGCACCCGGAGGGGCCTCCGACCACGGCCCTGGACCTGGACGAGGTCCGGCAGCTCGACATCCGCCGGACCACGAACCCATCCTGACCGGGCAGTTGAGTCTTCCGGAGTGGAGCCGGTGCACCGTGCGTCGGCGATCGTCCATCAGCTCCGGCCTGATACCGGTGACGACCGGACCGCCGGAGCCGTGGATCAGTCGCGCTGGGACATGACCGCCCCCGCCAGGATCGCCTCGAGCTCCGCCTCGCCGGCCAGGTTGTGCAGGGCACGTTCCGTGCCGTGCGCCACGTAGACGAAGCTGGCACTGATGTTCTCCAGTGGAATGCTGTGCAGCCGTGACCAGGCCAGCCGGTAGACGGCCAGCTGCAGGGACTTGACCTCCAGGTCCCGGCCGGAGGGCACCGCGCCGGTCTTCCAGTCGACGAGCTCCCATCGCGCCTGCGCGTCGTTCGGCTCGTGAGGTGAACCACCCTCGCGGAACACGGCATCGATGCGGCCACGCAGGGTGACTCCCCCGACCGTGGTCTCCACCGGTGGCTCGATGTAGGCAGGCACCCGGTCCGCCCAACGGCTGGCCAGGAAGCTCTGTTTCATGGGTTCCAGGTCCAGGGCATCCTCCACCCAGTGGTCAGCCGAGTCCTCCGGGTCGTCGAAGTCCAGCATGCCGGTGCTGCCGAAGTGGTCCTCCACCCAGGCGTGGAAGGCCGTTCCCCGCCGGGCGGCATGGGCCGGCGGGCGGGGCATCGGCCGCCGGAGCTGGCGGGCCAGGGCCTCGGGATCGGTGGCCATCTCCACGAACGTCGAGGCACTGACGTGGCTGGGCAACTCGACCAGGTTTCCCCGGTGGTTCACCGGCGTGGACCGTTCGAGGACCCATTCCACCTGGCGGGCCAGATCACCGGCCGGCTCATCTTCACCGGCCTCTGCCGGGTCGTTCTCGGTCTGATGTGCCTCGGTCTGTTCTGACTCAACACGCAGTGGTTCGGCGTCCCGCACCCAGCCGGCTGCCGTCTCCAGCGCGGCCCTGCGGGGCCGAGACCTCGGTGGCAGGGCCGTCGCCCGGTCGAGGTCACCGGGGGCCTCGGGGTCCATGACGAGCACCTCGGGACCGTCCAGCGGGTCGAAGGGCCACCAGGCGGACAAGGTGCGCTCTGCGAAGGGGTTCTCCTCCCCTACCTCCGAGGGGTCCGTCCAGGGACCGATGATGACGTGGACGCTGCTGGAGTCGACGATTTCCTGCAGGAACGGAGAGGGCGTGGACGGGGTCTTGGTGACACCGCGCCAGTGGCTGCCGCTGAGCAGCAGGAGCGTCCTGGCCCGCGTGAAGGCCACATAGGCCAGGCGCCGCTCCTCCTGCAGATGGTGGACGGCGGCACTGTCCTTGTAGGAGTCCGGGTAGTTCTCCTTCTGGCCCTTGAGGAACCACCCGACGGCGTGCCCGGCCCAGTCCCGCTGGTTCGCCCAGTCCGTGTTCCACTGCGGGAGGCTGTGCCGGTCGCCGCGCAGGTCCCAGGGCAGATGTCCGGAGCGTTCGGAGGTCCAGGTGTCGAAGGTCTTGCCGGGGAATTGCCCGTCCACCAGTCCCGGCACGGCCACGACGTCCCATTCCAGCCCCTTGGAGGCGTGGGCCGTGAGCAGCTGGACGGCATCATGGCGGGGCTCCACGCCGGCGATGCCCAGGCCCTTCTCGCGTTCTTCGGCCGCCTCGAGCCAGGCCAGGAACGCCGTGAGGTCTGAGCCAGACCCTTCGGCGGCGCCGTTGGTGAAGTCCCGGGCCGCGTCCAGGAAGGCGTCCAGGTGCCGGCGGGCGGTGACCCCGGACTGTCCCGGTCTCGCCGCGACCTCGATGTCGAGCCCGAGGGTGCTCTCGGCCAGCCGGATCAGGGCCGTCAAGTCCAGCCCGGTCTGTCCGGCCAGGTAGCGCAGTTCCCGTGACAGCCGCTCCAGCCGCTCCCGGCCAGGGGCGCTGAAGCTCCGTCCGGACCGGCTCGTCCAGTGCGGGTCCGGCAGCCAGTCCAGGGCCTCGATCAGGGAGGAGGACTCCGCGTCCTCCTCCGGTGAGGTGTCCTGCTCTGCGGCGTCACCGCCGTCGGTCTCCCCTGGTCTGACGCGCCGGGCGCGGGCGAGCATCGCGGCCCGCTCCTGCAATACCACCAGGTCGGCCGCTCCGATGCGCCAGCGGGCACCGGCCAGCAGGCGCATCAGGTGATCGGACCGGCTCGGATCGGAGATGACCTGCAGCACAGCGATGAGGTCTGCTACCTCGGGCACGGACAGCAGCCCGGACAGCCCGAGCACCTCATAGGGCACCCCGGCGGCGTCCATGGTCTCCATGAGCGGTTCGAACTGGCTACGGGTACGGCACAGGATCGCCCGCGTGGGCCGTTCCGCCACGGGCAGGTCCTGGCGTGCGGACTCCTTCAGGGCCGCGACGACGGCCGCCGCCTCCTGCTCGGAGTCCGGCAGCCAGGAGGCCCGGACCTCGCCCTCGACGGCCACCGGCGACGGCTCCAACGGCTTGACCTGTATTCCGCCCACCGGTTCACGACGCAGCGGGTCCGCCACCGTGTTGGCCGCCGCGAGCACGGTGAGGGAGTTGCGCCACGCCGTCGTCAGGTAGCTGACGGGCGCCGGGCCCGCCGCACCCTCCGAGCCGGTCACCGGGAAGCTGTGCGGGAAGGAGAACAGCTGGCCGGCGGAGGCCCCGCGGAAACCATAGATGGACTGGTGGGGGTCGCCGACGGCGGTGACCGGGTGGCCGTCCACCCCGAACAACCCGCGGAACAGCTCCAGCTGGGCATGGGAGGTGTCCTGGAACTCGTCCAACAGCACCACCCGGTAGCGGGAACGTTCGATCTCCCCGACGGCGGGGACCTCTTGGGCGATCCGAGCGGCGAACCGGACCAGGTCGCCGAAGTCCATGACGCCGGCGTCGAGCTTGGCCTGGCGGTACGCGACCACGAGCTCGGACATGACCCGGCGCAACCGGAGCATGGTGAACACCGAGGCCACCGTGGCGTTGCTGCCCTCGACGGCCTGCTCACTGAATGGCAGGTTCTCACCGAAAGACTGCTTCTCGGCCAGGCACCTCTCGACCTCGTCCGGTTCGACGAGGTGCTCGGCACAGTCCGCGGCCAGCTTGATGGTCCCCTTCACCACGGTGGAGGCCGGGATGTTCGCGAAGCCGAGGTCTCCCTCATAGGCGCGCACGATGCGAGAGACCAGCTGGTACGACTGGGCCTCGCCGATCATGTCCGTGTCCGGCTCCAGGCCGATACGCATCCCGTGATCCCGCACGAGCATGTTCGCATAGGAGTGATAGGTGGACACGCTGGCGCGGGCAGGTCCCTCTGTGATCAGGCCGCCCTCCGTCTCGACGTCAGGCGTTACCGGGGACAGGTCCAGACCCGATTCGACCAGCAGGTCGAGCTTGCGGTTGATGCGCTGGGCCAGCTCTCCGGCGGCCTTGCGCGTGAAGGTCACGCCGAGCACCTGGTCCGGGGCCGAGAAGCCGTTGGCCACCAGCCACACCACCCGGTCGGACATGGTCGCGGTCTTCCCGGAGCCGGCCCCGGCCACCACGAGCCGAGGCTCCAGGGGTGAGGTGATGACGGCCGCCTGCTCGGCGGTGGGCTCATGCTGTCCCAGTAGCCGGGACAGGTCTTCGGGGCTGTACCGGGCCGTGCGCACGTCGGGACTCATCGGTGCCATTCGGTGGTTTGCCTTCCGTTGCTGTGGATCGGGCAGATGGCGGGCAGGGCACAACCGGGGTGGTCGGCACCGCCGTGGATCGCGAGGTACCGGGGCCCGATCATGGCGCGGGCCGCGGTGAAGATCTGCTGGGTCGCCCACTGATGCCCCGGGTCCAACGCGGGCTGTCCCTGGATCTTGACGCTCTTGTTGGTGGTCCGCAATTGGACCAGCGCCGCCCCACCCGGTTCGGTGGGCCTCTCGAAGTCCTCCGCCGGAAGGGCCCCCGCAGCGATGGCCGCCTGGTAGACACCCAGCTGGGGCAGTTCCTGCAACTCGTCGTTCGAGGGGGCCCGCTTTCCGGTCTTGAGGTCCACCACATAGGGCCGGCCCTCGGCGTCCCGCTCCAGCCGGTCGATGATGCCGTTGACCTGGACCCGGAAGCCGTCGCGCTCCAGCTCCTGGTGGAACTGGTGCTCCACGGCGACCCTCGACCGGCCGTCCTTCTCCATCTGACGCAGATACCCGACGAAGTAGCCGATCATGCGCCGCGCATCGGCGGCCACCCGTTCGGTCTCCCAGCCCGGCTCCAGGCCGAGTTCCGGCAGCCGGCGTTCCAGCTCGGCCAGGAGGTTCTCGGCCGGACCGTCCGGATGGCGTTCCGCGATGGCGTGGATGAAGGTGCCGATGGATTGGGCCTGGGTGGTTCCGGCCTGGCCCCCGGCCTGGTAGATGAACCAGTTCAACGGTGACTTCAGGGCCGATTCGACCCGCGATGGCGACACCGGCACCGCTGTCACGGCGGTGTCCACGAGCGGCTGCTCGGTGGACAGGGGCAGCAGCCCCCACCACTGGTCGGGATCTGCCCCGCGGATTCCCTCGTCCGCCAGCCGGGACAGGGCCGAGGCGGCCTCGCGCACCCGGGCCGGCGGGCCGGCGTCGACCGCCGGTTCCGTCCACGCTGATGCCGTGCCGTGCCCCATCACGCCGGGGGTGGCCACCATACCGCGCTGCTGCGGGCCGGCGTTGGCAGCCTGCTCCAGCTCTCGGCGTAGCCCGGCCACGAGGGCACCGGCGGTGAGCGGCCGGGGCACGTCCGTCAGGGGCCGTTCGTTCTCCACATCCCTCCAGGGTTCGACGAGATCGAGGAAGTCGGAGGGCTGGTGGTTCTCCGAGGACACGGCGATGCCGATGACTCGGGTCCGGGCTCGGGAGACGGCGGTGGCGAAGCTGCGCAACTCATCCTGGCGCACCTCCGCCAGCCGGGAGCGGTGGTCCATGCGGGTCGTCTTGCCCTGGGCCACGTCCGCGAGGTCCGTGGCGCCGAGCAGCTGGCCGCGCAACCGGGTGTTGGGCCAGATGCCGTCCTGCAGTCCCGCGATGATCACCACGTCCCATTCCCTCCCGGCCGCGGAGGCCGGCGTCACCACGGACACGGACCCCTCCTGGACGGCCGTCGAGGCCAGGGAGTCCATCGGCAGGTCCTGGGCCTCCATGTAGTCGGCGAAGGCCAGCGGGGACGCCCCCGGGAACTGGTCCACATAGCGTTCGGCCGCCTGGAAGAGTCCGACGACGGCGTCCAGGTCCCGGTCGGCGCGCCGCGCTGCGGGGCCGGTTCCGGTCACGGCTTCCCGTTCCCATCGGGCAGGCCGGTCCGACGCCTCCCACAGGGCCCACAGTACGGTCTCGGCAGTGGCGGGCGGG
>NZ_JALDXU010000003.1:0-87682 GCF_032154715.1 Citricoccus sp.
CCGGCCGCCATGGCCGACTTCTTCGAGCGGATCGCCGCCGTGATGGATGTCCATTTCCGCGATTACCTGCGCCAGCAGGGCCGCCGGCCCTCCGCGGCCTCCGCCACCTGGTACTGGCCGCGGGCCGCCATCGGGATGGTCCGCTCGGCCGGTGAATCCTGGTTGTCCACCCCGCCCGGCGCCGACCGGCCGAATGCAGCCCGACTGGCCCGCAAGATCACCGGGTGGCTCACAGTGGGCCTGTCCGGCACCTATGCCGCTGTCGACTCGCCTGATCCTTCTGATCCGACCGAGCACCGTGTACGACCCACGTCCACCGAACCGTCCACTCCCGAACAGGAGCAGTCATGACCACCACCTCTGATTCCAGCACCCCCGCCGTACCGGCCGGTGCGGTGCCGCCCACCCAGGCGGAGCCGGACACCGGGACACCTGGCGCCTTCAGTGCCATCTCGGCGGCAGAGCCCGGCGGACTGGACCTGAACGCCGTCCAGCAGTTGCTGCTCGGGCGGTGGGCCGCGGACCGGCTGGAGGGACGGGAGAACGTCAAGGACCCGGACCTGCACAAGATCGAGAACCTCACCATGGAGGACCACCGTGAGCGGGTGCTGGGTCAGCTGCGCATCCTCGTGGACCGTGGTCAGGTGAACAAGGCCTTCCCGCGGCGCCTGGGCGGCAGTGACAACCACGGGGGGAACATCGCCACGTTCACGGAACTGGTCAGTGCCGATCCCTCGCTCCAGATCAAGGCCGGGGTGCAGTGGGGCCTGTTCGGCTCCGCCATCCTGCACCTGGGCACGGAGGAGCACCACGAGCGTCTCCTGCCCGCCGTCATGAGCCTGGACGTACCGGGTGCCTTCGCCATGACGGAGATCGGCCACGGTTCGGACGTCTCCTCGCTGGCGACCACCGCGACGTACGTGCCGGAGACCGATGAGTTCGAGATCCACACGCCGTTCAAGGCGGCCTGGAAGGACTACCTCGGCAATGCCGCCCTCCACGGCAAGGCCGCGGTGGTCTTCGCCCAGCTGATCACCCGCGGCGTCAACCACGGGGTGCACGCGTTCTATGTGCCCCTGCGCGACGATGCCGGCGACTTCCTTCCGGGCATCGGCGGCGAGGACGACGGGTACAAGGGTGGGCTCAACGGCATCGACAACGGCCGGCTGCACTTCGATCACGTGCGCATCCCCCGCACCAACCTGCTGAACCGCTACGGCTCCGTGGACGAGAAGGGCGGTTACTCCTCGGACATCGCCTCCCCCGGCCGCCGTTTCTTCACCATGATCGGCACCCTGGTCCAGGGCAGGGTCTCCCTCGCCCTGTCCGGCGCCTCCGCGTCCGCTCTGGCACTGACCGGTGCCATCACCTATGGCAATCAGCGCCGGCAATTCAACGCGACCTCGGACACGCACGAGGAGGTGCTGATGGACTACCAGCTTCACCAGCGTCGACTGATCGATCGCCTCGCCCGGACCTATGCCGACACCTTCGCCGCCAACGAGTTGCTGGAGAAGTTCGACGCCGTGTTCTCCGGGGAGTCAGACACCGACGAGGACCGGCAGGAACTCGAGACTCTGGCCGCGGCCATCAAGCCCCTGGCGACCTGGAATGCGCTGGACACGCTGCAGGAGGCCCGCGAGGCCTGTGGCGGTGCAGGATTCATGGCGAAGAACCGGTTCGCCTCGTTGCGCCACGACCTGGACATCTTCGTGACCTTCGAGGGCGACAACCACGTGCTGCTCCAGCTGGTCGGCAAACGGCTGCTGTCCGACTACTCCAAGGACCTGACCAACCTCTCCATCGGGGCCTTGTCCCGCTACGTCCGAGGACAGGCCACCGAAGCAGTCGTGTACCGGTCCGGCCTGCGCCGCGTGGTGCAGTCCGTGCAGGATGCGGGCTCGGAACGCAAGAGTGCCAGTTGGTTCAAGGATGCCGAGGTGCAGAGGGCCCTGCTGGAGGACCGGGTGCGGACCAAGACCGGGGCCGTCGCGCAGGCCTTGATGCCGGTGGCCCGGAAGTCCCAGGCCGAGCAGGCCGCCACCTTCAACCTGCACCAGGCCGATCTGATCGATGCCGCCCGCAATCACGGCGAGTTGCTCGAGTGGGAGGCGTTCACCCGGGCGGTGGGGCAGATCGAGGACGATCACACCCGCCAGGTCATGACCTGGATGCGCAACCTCTTCGCCTTGCGCGTCATCGAGGACGACCTGGGCTGGTTCCTGGAGACCGGCCGCATCTCCCCGCAACGTGCCCGCACCCTGCGCACCTACATCAACCGCCTGGCGGCCCGGCTGCGACCGCACGCGCAGACCCTGGTCGATGCCTTCGGCTACGAGCAGGAGCATCTGAGGATGGATATCGCCACCGGAGACGAGGCCCGGCGTCAGAACGAGGCAGCTGACTACTACCGCAAGCTGCGGGCCTCGGCGGACGCCCCCGTCCACGAGAAGGTCCTGCATCAGCGGGAGAAGAACGCGGCCAGGGGCAGGAACAAGGACAGGAAATAAACGACAGCAACAGGCAGACCAGGGCGAAAGGTCACCGGGGCAGACCATCGGTGGCCCGGTGCTCGGGGCAACCCCTAGGCTCTTCAGAGATCTGCAGGACGAGCCGAGGGAGACATCCGTGACCGACCCAGAAGCCGCACGCCGACGACCTTAATGCACCACCGTGGTGGTGGCCACGCGCAATCGCCGTGAGGAACTCCTGGCCTACCTCGGACATCACGAGGCGCCCGTGATCGTGGTCGACAACGCCTCCACGGACGGCTCACCCGAGGCCGTCGAGGCTGCCTTCCCCGGCGTGCGCGTGATTCGGCTGCCGCAGAACCGCGGAGCGGAGGCCCGGACGGTGGGCGCCCGGTTGGCGGAGACGGATTTCATCGCCTTTGCCGACGACGACTCGTGGTGGTCGCCGGGTGCCCTGCGGCGCGGCGAGGAGATCTTCGCGGACCATCCGCGCCTGGGGCTGCTGGCCGCCTCCATCGCGGTGGGGCCGGACGAGGTGCCGGACCCCATCAATGCCGAGCTCGCCGATTCCCCGCTGGGGGCGGCGTCGACCGGAGGGGGCCCACGACTCCTGGGCTTCGTGGCCTGTGCCGCCATGGTGCGCCGATCTGCGTTCCTGGAGGTGGGTGGGTTCGACCCCGTGGTCCGTTTCCCCGGCGAGGAGGAGCGGGTGGCCCTGGACCTGGCTGCCGCCGGCTGGGAGCTCGCCCATGCCCCGGAGTTGTGGGTCCACCATCACCCCTCGGCCTTGAGGGAACCCACCGAGGCCCGGCAACGGGACCTGCTCCGGAGCCGGTTGCTGACGACGGTGATGCGCCGGCCGTGGGCGGCCGTGGGGCAGGAGGTCCGCACGGCGATGGCGGCCGGGTCCCGGGGCTGGCGCGCGTTGGCCGCGTCCCTCCCGCGAGTCCCGGCGGCGGTGCGCCACCGCCAACCGGTTCCCGTCGCCGTCGAGACCGACCTCGCCCGATTGCGGCCCCCAGCGACGGTGACCGCCACGCCGGCACCGCCGCCCGGCTCACCGGAGTCCTTTCACGCACGGCTGTCCGTGGTGATGATCACCTACAACCGCCGAGCCGAGGCGTTGCAGTCGCTGGAACGTCTGACGTGCCTGCCGGAGCGGCCCCGCGTGGTCGTCGTGGACAACGGGTCCTCCGATGGCACGGCGCCGGCCATCCGGGAACGGTACGCGGGCGACCCGCGGGTCGTGCTCGTCGCCAGCCCGGAGAATCTGGGGGCCGTGGGCCGCAACCTGGCCATGAATCAGGTCACCACCGAATTCGTGGCCTTCTGTGACGACGACACCTGGTGGGAGCCCGGCGCCCTGGACGTGGCCGTGGCGGCGTTGTCCGCTCATCCCCTGCTGGGCGTGGTGACCGGCCGCATCCTCGTCGAGCCCGGCGGGCGGGAGGACCCCATCAACGCGGAGTTGCTGCACTCGCCCGTGCAGGGCCCCGAGTGGCTTCCGGGCCCGGCACTGGGCAGCTTCCTGGCGGGGGCCTCGGTGATGCGCACGGCGGCTTTCCGCGAGGTCGGCGGGTTCAGCCCGCGGCTCTGGCTCGGCGGTGAGGAGGAGCTGATGGCCGCGGACCTCGCCACGGCGGGCTGGGAACTCTGCCACCTGCCCGAGGTGCTGGTGCACCATCAGGCGTCCACGGTCCGCGACCCGCACCTGCGCCGGCGCCACGGCCTGCGCAACACCCTGTGGTTCATCTGGTTGCGCCGACCGGTGGGCGCCGCGGTGCGTCGAACTCGCGATGTGATCGGCACGGCACCACGGGACCGCACCACCGCCGCCGGCATCACCGACGCCCTGGCCGGCGCCGGCTGGGTCCTGCGCGAACGCCGGGTGCTGCCCCCGCGCGTCGAGCAGCGATTCCTGGCGCTGGAGGACTCCCAACGCCGCAGTACGGCGCGTCAGTACGTCAGCTGAATCCGCCGCTGCGGCCGCCAGTCTGGGGCGACGGCCGGCGTCGTCAGTCCTGGCGGGTGGCCGTCTGGAGGTTGTCCTCGTCAACGGCCGTGCGGAACCACTCCACGGTGCGCGCCAGTCCCTCGGTCCACGGCACCTCCGGAACCCAGCCCAGCTCCCGGGTGGCCAAGGCGGTGTCCGGCCGGCGGACCAGGGGATCGTCCACCGGGCGGTCGATGAACTCGATCGGTGAGGCGGACGCCGTGGCGGCCACCACGTCCTGGGCGATCTGGAGGACGGAGAGCTCGTGGGGGTTGCCGAGGTTCACCGGACCGGGATGGGTGTTCCAGGCCATCGCGAGGATCCCGCGCACGAGGTCGGAGACGTAGCACACCGACCGCGTCTGGGTGCCATCACCGGTGACGGTCAACGGTTCACCGGCCAGTGCCTGCCGGATGAAGGTCGGGATGGCCCGGCCGTCGCGTGGCCGCATCCGGGGGCCGAAGGTGTTGAAGATCCGCACGATCCCCGTATCCACCGCATGCTGTCCGCGGTAGGCCACGGTCATGGCCTCGGCGAACCGCTTGGCCTCGTCGTAGACACCCCTCGGGCCCACCGGGTTGACATGACCCCAGTACTCCTCAGGCTGAGGATGCACCTGGGGGTCGCCGTAGACCTCCGAGGTGGAGGCGAGGATGAACCGGGCGCCCTTCTCCTTGGCCAGGCCGAGGGCGTGGAGGGTGCCGATGGAGCCCACCTTGAGCGTGTGGATCGGCAGTTTCAGATAGTCGATCGGCGAGGCCGGTGAGGCGAAATGCAGGACGAGGTCCACCTCGCCGGGGAGGTGGATGTAGTCCGTGACATCGCACTGCACCAGCCGGAAGCCCGGGTCGCCGATCAGGTGTTCGATGTTGACGGCATGGCCGGTGAGGAAGTTGTCCAGGCAGACCACCTCGACCTCGCGTCGCCGCAACTCGGTGCACAGGTGGCTGCCGAGGAAGCCCGCGCCACCGGTGACGACGGCGCGGCGGATCGGTCGGCGAGGTTCTGCTCCCGCATCGCTCTGGAGGTTCTCAGGGTTCACGATGGATCCTTCCGGGGACGGGGGCGGGGACGGGCCTGGTGAAAGAGGGAGGGATGATGGAGAGGTGAGAGCGTGCGGCCTCCAGCACCTCCTCGACGGACACCTCCGCCAGCAGCGCGTCGAGGGTATCGCCGTGGGGGTCGCCCCATGAGCCGGCACCAGGGTCGCCGTGCCAGAGGACGGTGTGCAGGTCAGGATCGATCGCCGGCCCCCACCGCGCCGGGGGTACCGGGCCGAACAGCACCACGGAGGGAACGCCCCAGCCGGTGGCCAGGTGGGCGACTCCGGTGTCCGCGCTCAGGACGAGTGCGGCGTCGCGCACCATGGCGGAGAGCTCGCTCAGCCCATGCCCACCCGTGTGGTCCTCGACGCCGGTCAGTCCGGTGGCCACGGCGTGGCCCAGCGTGGACTCGGCGGCCGTACCGGTCACCAGGACCTGATGACCGTCCGCGGCGAGTGCGGCCGTCACCTGACGCCAGCGCTCCACCGGCCAGCGCCGCGAGGCCGACGCCGCGCCAGGGTGCACCAGAACCGGCCCTGGCAGGGTCCGGGACCGGCGCTGGTCCTGGGCAGCGGCCCGGGTTCGCAGCCGCAGGTCCGCGCGGGAGCACTCGCCCCCGGCCTCACTCACCACGCGGCACCATCGGTCCACCTCGTGTTCGTCCGCCCTCCATTCCGGTCCGGCGTGCCCGGCCTCCGGGGCGGCGAAGCCGATCAGCCGGCCAGGCCGTGCCTGCTGCAGGAGGCGGTGACTGGCGGGTCCCCGGCCGTGTAAATTCACGGCGACCAATCCGGGCGGGCACGGAGCCAGCGGGACGAGCCCGGGGAGCTGAAGCACCTCGTCCACGATCCCCAGTTCCCGGAGCAGGCGGCCGGTCGCGGCCGGACCGGCCAGCACGAGTCGGCGGTCCGGGTACCGTCGCCGCACCCCGCGGAGGGCGGCGACGCCGGTCAGGGCGTCGCCCAGACCCAGGGCGCGGAGCACGAGGACGTCGTCCGGGCGCAGCGTGATCGGGGTGGCTTCGTCTGGCCCCGACCCTTCCGAGGCCGTGGCGCCCTCTGGCGGACGGCCCGGTGCCTCGTTGCGTCGGAGGGTGAGCCAGGCCGCCGTAGAGGGCTCGGGGGCCTCAGTGGGCATCGACGTTCCCCGCCGTGATGCGTTCCACGATCCCGGTGGTGGAGTGGCCATGAAGGTAGGGCACCACCTCCACGCGTCCGCCCCAGCCGTGGACCAGAGGAGCCTCGGGGAGCAGGTCCGCGGTGTAGTCACCGCCCTTGACCCAGATGTCCGGACGCAGCCGGTCCAACGCGGCGCACGGGTTCTCCTCGTCGAAGACGAGCACACCGTCGACATCGCGCAACCCCATGAGCAGGGCGGCGCGGTCCTGCTGGCCCACCACCGGCCGGTCCGGGCCCTTGAGGCGGCTGACCGAATCGTCGGAGTTGAGCAGGACCACCAGCACGTCACCCAGGTCGCGGGCGCGGCGCAGTGTCTCGAGGTGGCCGGGGTGCAGCACATCGAAGCACCCGCCGGTGGCCACCACGGTGCCACCGCGAGCCCGGGTGGCAGCCACCGCGTGGATGGCCGCCTCGTGCGGGTCCTGCGCGAGCGGACGTGGTGCGGACCGCCGCGGAGCCGCGGGGCCATCCGGCCCGATGCGTCCGTCCCGGAAGGCGGCGGCGCCTCCGGCCTCCACCCACTGGGCGGCGGCCGCGACCGCGGCCTCGACCGAGCGGTGGACCGACCCACCGGCAGCCAATTGGACGGCGACGGCGGCCGCGAACCGGTCACCGGCCCCACAGGGGTCGGAGGAGTCCACCGGAACGGTCGGGAGCAGCTCGGCGGTGCCGGACGTGGCGAGGAATGCCCCGCGGCCCCCGGCTGTCACGGCCACAGAACGGGCGTCCCATCCCACGCGCAGCGCCTCCGCCAGCCGGTCGTCCGGGACCACGGCCGCAGTCTCGGGTGGCTCGGCCCGCCCCGTGCCGCACCGGCCCAACGCTGCGCGTGCCTCCACCAGGTTGGGGGTGACCACGGTGCACCCGGGCACCGGGTCTCCCCCGCGCGGATGCGGGTCCCAGACCATCGGCACGCGAACCGCCGTCTCGGTGAGGACTCCCCGCACGGACTCGTCCCGGGTGATGCCGCCGCCGTAGTCGGAGACCAGGATGACGTCGGCGCCGCCCAGCACCGCGGCAAGGCCGCCGGTGTCGACGTCCAGGGGCGTCCCCGGCCCGCCGTCGTCGATACGCACGAGGGTCTGCCCCGCACTACGGACCCGGGTCTTGGTCCGGGTGCCGCCGTCATGTCCCAGGGCGTGGATGTCGATACCGGCTAGTTCCACGCGCAGCTCGGCCGCGGCGTCGTCTTCGGCCAGCGGGGCCACCAGGACCACGGTGGGCGGCTGGCCGGGGAGGCCACCAGCCCGACCGGCGCACAAGAGAGCGGCCAGGCCCGCTCCGCCCGGACTGGCGTGGACATGTTGGACATCCACGACGGGGACGGGGGCGTCCGGGCTCAACCGCTCGGAGCTGCCCGTGATGTCACGGTCCAGCAACACATCTCCCACCACGACGATCCGCGCACTCATGGCGTGTCCTTCCTGTCGACGCCCGGAACGGTCGCCGGGCCCGGTTGGCAACGGTTGAATCCTTCGTCCATCACAGCACACAGTGCGTGCAGCAGGACCAGGTGTGCCTCCTGGACCACCGAGGTGGACGGTCCCGGCACGCAGATGGCCTCATCGGCCAGGTCGGCCAGCGGGTTGGGGCCCGGGCCGGTCAACGCCCACACCAGCACCCCGGAATGCCGGGCACGACGCGCCGCCGCCAGCACGTTGGGGCTGGAACCGCTCGTGGAAAGCAGCATCAGCACGTCGCCCGGCCGCCCGTGTGCCTGGACCTGACGGGCGAACACCTCCTCGGCTCCGTAGTCGTTGACAATCGCGGTGAGGGAGGAGGTCTCGGCCGAGAGGCAGACGGCCGCCAGAGGGCGCCGCTCGCCCTGGAAGCGGCCGACCAGCTCGGCGGTGAAATGCTGGGCCTCGGCAGCGCTGCCGCCATTGCCGGCGGCCAGAACGCGTCCGCCGCCGGCCAATAGCTCGGACAGGCGGCGGCCCCAACGGTCCAGCACCTCGGCCTGAGCCTCCAGGGCGGTCAGCGCCCGGTCCAGCTCGTCCCGGTGCTGGGCCAGCTGCCGGCGGGTGGCCTCGGGGCGGCTCGGATGCGTCCGCGCGTAACCGGCCAGGGCATCGCGGTAGGCCGTCTCCGTGAGTTCGGCCACCCGCTCCCAGCTGAAGAGACGCTGCACCCGCTCCCGTCCGGCCCGGCCCATGCCAGCGGCCAGTTCCGGGTCCGCCGTGAGGCGGCGGATGGCCGCGGCCGTGGCGTCGACATCCCGGGGCGGGACCAGCAGGCCCGTGGTGCCGTGGTCGATACTGTCCAGCAGGCCGCCGACGGCCGAGCCGACCACGGGGCGGCCGCAGGCCATGGCCTCCAGCGGCACGATGCCGAAGGGTTCGTACCACGGAGTGCAGGTGACGATGTCGGCCGAGGCCAGCAGCCCAGCGGCCTCGTCACGACCGACCCGGCCGGCCAGGGTGAGCCGGTCCTGGACCCCGTACTCCTCGGCCAGCGCCAAGAGGCGCCGGGCCTCCGGATCCTGGCCGAGTTCAGCGCGGTCCGGACCGCCGGCCACCGTCAGGCGTGCCTGGGGAACGTGGGCGAGGGCGCGAACGATGATGTCCAACCCTTTGCGCTCGACCATCCGGCCCAGCGCCACGAGATGGACCGGGTCGTCGGGGGCGCGTCGCGGTCCGGCGTCTGTGGGCGGGGTGAAGGCCCCGGCATCGACGCCGCAGGGGACGATGCGGACCTGGTCTGGGTCCGCGCCGAGGCCCATCAGCTCGTTCACCTCGTCGCGGCAGGTGGCCAGAACCAACTCGTTCCGCGCCACGAGGCGTTCCTCTGTCCCGAGCCGGCAGGCCGGACTGGTGTCTGCCCGTCCCTGGTGGCGCCGCTTGACGGAACCGAGCGCGTGGAAGGTCTGGACGACCGGGATGCGGGCGGCCTCCGCGGCCGCCGTCGCGGCGATCCCGGACATCCAGAAGTGCGCGTGAACGAGGTCTGGCACCCCGTCCCGGCGCCATTGCGCGGACATCCACCGTCCGAACTCGTCCATGTGCGGCGCGAGATCATCCTTGGGGAGCTGCCTGGCCGGACCGGCGGGAACATGCACGACGCTCACACCGGGGGCGGCCTCTACCTGCTCGGGCAGGGACGGGTCGTCGAGGCGGGTGTAGACCCGGACCCGGTGGCCGCGACGGCCCAGCCGGATGGCCAGGGCAGCCACGAACACGTTCTGGCCACCGGCGTCCACGCCACCGAGGGCGGCCAGCGGTGAGGCGTGCTCGGACACCAGGGCGATGTCCAGCGGTGGGAGGTCTTTCGGCTGGTCGCTCATGCGACCACCCGCCCGATCAGCTCGTCCCAGTCCGCCAGGAACCTCTCGAGGCCGTACCGATCCAGTGCATGTGCCCGCGCCGCGGTGCCGGCCCGCGCCGCGAGGTCCGGGTCCTGAAGCCACTGCCGGCCACGGTCCGCCAGCTCACCGAGGTCGTTGCTGAGCAGGCCGGCGGCGGGCGGCACCGCACGCGGTGCCTCGGTGGTGGACAGGGCGAGCACGGGCATGCCGAGCATCATGGACTCGAGCAGGGCCAGCCCCAGGCTGGTCCACCGGTAGGGGTGGAGGTACACGCGGTGCTCGGCCAGTGCGCGGTGCAGCTCGGCTTGCCGGTAGTTCTCATGCAGGCCGCCCTCGAGCCAGGGGGCCACCTCGGCCAGGTGATCCATGCCCATCCCGTAGACCTCCACGGGCAGATCGCGGGACAACTGCAGCATCAGATCCGTGCCCGCCACGCGGGTGCGGCGCACCGGCTCGTTCACCACGACGGCCAGGGAGGCCGCCTTGCCCGTATACCGGTGGCCTGGATCGGGAACGCCGTGCTCGATCACCTCGGTGCGGGCCGTGCCGGTGTCCCACATCAGCTGGTTGAAGTGGGTGACATGCACGACCGGGACGGCATCCTGGTCGGCATAGGGATGCGCGGAAGCCATCGCGGTCCCGGTCGGCGCGTTGTGCTCCAGATAGACGGCCGGGACGTCGATCCCGGCCCGCAGGCCTGTCCAGCTCTCCAGCAGCTCGGCCTCATGAGGCCGTTGCAACACCACCAGGTCCGGCCGTTCACCGGCCAGCTGCGCAGCGGTCATCTCCCGGGCCGAGTCTGGCCAGTCCCAGGTCTGGGCCCGTCCGCGACCGTCCGGTCCACGGTCCTCGTCCACCGGCAGCAGGTAGTCGTGGTCACCCTGGACGAACGCGGTCATCCACGAGCCGTGCACATGCCAGATCAGGATTCTCATCGGACTCCTCGGGAGGTGCTCAGGGGTGCGGCGCCGGCGTCATAGCCGGTCCGGACCGGATGGTCGATGGACTGGATGAGCTCGGCCACGGCGGCGACCACGTCGGCGCCGGAGACACTGCTCAGGCACGGGTGTCCGGGCACCGGACAGTCGCGTGCCCGGCTGTCCCGGCACAAGGCCTGTTGGTCACCGAGCAGCGTGACAGCGACTCCATAGGGCCGCCACCGCTCGGCCGGGACGACGGGCGAGAACAGCGAGACGACCGGTGTGCCGACGGCGGCCGAGAGATGGGCCGGGCCGGTGTTGCCGACCACGGTGCAGTCCGCGGCCTCGAGGACGGAGGCCAAGCCGGCCAGGTCGGTGGTCCCGGCCAGGTCCAGCACGGGAGCGCCCGGGCAGACTCGGAGCGTCAAAGCCACCGTCTCGGCGACGAGTTCGCGTTCGGCGGGTCCACCGGTGACGACGACGGCGTGGCCGGCAGCGGATAGGGCCGCCGCGATCGCTGCTGCGTGATCCGCCCGCAAGCCGCGGGCTGGCACGGACGCTCCCGGGTGAAGAACCACGTACCCGCCTGAGCGCAGATCGGCCGGCAGTCGGTCCGGTGGTGGTGGCAGGGGGCGCCGCACCCGCAGCGTTGGATGCTCCGGCCGGGTGGCGCCGGCGGCGACGGCGACCTCCAGCGCGGCATCGACCTCATGACCGCCGCCGGGCGGGTCGGCGCGCTTCAAGCGCACGTCCAACAACGACCCGGGGTAGTCCATGCTGGTGCCCACGATGTGTCCTACTCCCGCCATCCGTGCCAGCAGGGCCATCGGAAGGGGGCTCTGGTGGAAGGACGTGAAGATCACCGCCCGGTCGTATCCGGTGGTGCGCAGCCGTTCGACCAGCTCCAGTGCGGCCTCCGTGTCCACTGCCGGTGGCCGGAAGCCGGACCACGGGGCGTCATACTCCAGGACCGTGTGGATGCCCGGCAACAGCCGCGCCGCGGCCGCTCCCGAGGGAGAGGCGAGCAGGTCCACCGTGCCGAGCTCGGACAGTGCCCTGATCGCCGGTCCGGTCAGCAGGACGTCGCCGTCCGAATCGAGTCGTACCGCGAGGATGCGCGTCATGTGGTGGATTGCTCACCGTCCTGGGTAGGGGTCGACGTCAGAGTCGGGTCGGGCTGCCGCCCGGAGGACCAGTCGAGCACGAGTTCCACAGCGGTGGCCAGGTCTGGCGCGGTGGCCGGGGCGTCGGCGACCTCCGCGGCTCTGGTGACGCGGGTGGGCACCAGCACCGAGCGGGCCCCGGCGGCCTGCGCGGCCTCGATGTCCGCGCCGATGTCCCCGATGACCACACATTCTTCGGGGCGTACGCCCAGAGCCTGAGCGGCAGCGAGCACCATGCCGGGCCGCGGCTTGCGGCACGGGCAGTTCTCCGCCGGACCGTGGGGACAGATCTGCCAGGAGTCGAAGGGGCCGAGCAATCGGTCGATCCGTTCATTGACGGCATCCACCTTGTCTCGGGTGATCAGTCCACGGGCGATCCCGGATTGGTTGGTGATCACGGCCGTGGCCAGACCGGCTGCGCGGACGCGGTCCACCAGACCCCGGGCGCCGTCCACAGGATCGACCTGGGCCGGGTCGCCATTATACGGCACGTCGTGGACCAGGGTGCCGTCACGGTCGAAAAGCACGGCGCGAGGACGGACCGGCCAGGAACCCGTGGACCGGTGCTGCCTCCAGCCGCGGAAGCGGTGCCAGACCGCGGTCGGCGGGATCGTTGCGCTGGTCAGGATCATCTGGCGCAGTTCGGCGGTGAATCCGGGGTCGCCCGGGCGCGGCCCGGGAGCCAGTCTCTGGCCGAGGAAGCGGCCGTACAGGGCGGTCCAGGCCAGGGCACCGGCTCCCGCCAGGCGGCCGGCCCCGCGTGAGCCAGCCACCCGACCGACGGCTCCGATCACCGCGGCCGCCGCGGCCGCAGTCGAGGCCACGTGCCAGCCGAACGCCCCCGCAGGTGCCTGGGCCTGGGTGCGCCAGTGCGGTCCGTGCAGCCGTCGCATCAGGGCGTTGTCGGCGTTACCGGCCTGGACGCGCTGACTGACCCAGACGTCCGCCGGGCGGACGGGGTGGAGGATGTGGCGGCGTCCGCGCACCAACCGATAGCCGGCGAGGCGAACGCGCAGAGCCAGATCGGCGTCCTCTCGGTAGGCCCGTGGGAACCGCTCGTCCAGTCCCCCGACCTCCTCGAGAACTGATCGGCGGTAGGCCATGTCGGCGGTCGCCCAGTCAGCCTCCTCCAGCGAGGCGGTGTTGCGCTCCCAATCGGTACTGGGTCGGTCCGCCGGCAGAGGCACCGTGATGCGTCCCTGACTGGCGGCCACATCGGGCGGGCAATCGGCCAGGTCGGCGGCCAGGTCGCGGGCCCACGTGGTGGGCAGTTCGACATCATCGTCCACAAAGGCGATCCAGTCGACGGCACGGTCGACGGCACGCCAGCCACGGTTGCGCGCCGCCGCGGGGCCGCGGCCGTAACCGCGCACCACGCGAACAGGATCACCACCCACCATGGGCATCAGGGGGGCGAGCCGGATGCCGGCCGCCGTGGTCTCGCGTCGGTCGTCCACGACGACGATCTCCACCGGGCCGGGATGGACTGCGCCGGTGTCCAGTGCGGCCACGGTCTCCAGGAGCCGGTCCAGAGAGGGGCGTCCGACTGACGGGATGACGAGGGCGTAAGGACTCTGCGCCGTGCCGCTCATGCGAAGAACCCCGCCCGGCGGACCAGGTGCGGACCCAGGACCAGCGCGGCCACGGGCGCCGAACCGAACAGTTCGAGGGCGTCGCGGGGGTCGTCGACCATAGGACGTCCGGCCGTGTTCAGACTGGTGTTGACCACCACGGGAACGCCCGTGCGTTTATCGAAGGCGCGCAACAGGGCCGCGATGCCGGCATTGTCGCGGTCATGGACCGTCTGGATGCGGGCGGAGCCGTCCACGTGCGTGACGGTGGGGATGCGGTCGCGCCACTCCGGGGCGACGTCGTGGGTGAAGAGCATGTAGGGGCTGGGGAAGGGGCCGCCGCTGAAGATCTCCGCGGCGCGGTCCTCCAGCACCATGGGGGCCACCGGGCGGAACTGCTCCCGGCCCTTGACGTCATTGAGCCGTTCCAGGTTCTCGGCATGCATCGGGTTGGCCAGCAGGGACCGGAACCCGAGCGCCCGGGGTCCGAACTCGCTGCGGCCGTCGAACCAGGCGACGACGCCGTTCTGCTCGAGGATGCCGGCCACCTCGGCGGCCAACTTCTCCCGGGAGCCGGGGGTGGTGAAGGGCACCTGTGCGGTGGTGAGCCACCGGGCCAGCTCCTCATCGTCCCAGCTGCGCCCCAGGGCGGCCGTGGGTTCTGGGTCGGTGAGCTCACCGGCTTCCTGGGACAGGGTCAGGGCGGCTCCCAGCGCCGTTCCGGAGTCCCCCGACGCCGGCTGGACCCAGACGTCGTCGAAGCCGGCCTCGCGCCAGATCCGGGAATTGGCCACGCAGTTGAGGGCGGTTCCCCCGGCCATGGTCAGCACACGCTGGCCGGTCTGCTCCCGCAGCCACCGGGCCAGCTCCACCAGGGTCTCCTCGACCACGCCTTGGACGGACGCCGCGAGGTCGGCGTGGGCGCCTCCCCAGGTGCCGTCGTCGATGCGCCGGGGGGCGAAGCGCTCCCACTCCGGGGCCCGGGCGGTGAAGCCGCCGTCCCCGGTGGCATGAACATAGTCGCGGAGCTCGTCCAGGAACCGCGGGGTCCCGTAGGAGGCCAGGGCCATGACCTTGAACTCGTCGGATGAGCGCAGGAAGCCGAGGTGGTCGGTCAGGGATTCATAGACCAGGCCCAGGGAGTCGGGCAACTCCTGGCGGGCCAGGATGGTGAGCTCGCCGTCGACGTACTGCCCGGCCAGGTGGGAATGGCCCTCTCCCCGGCCGTCGGAGACCAGGACCGCACCGGTGCGATACGGCCCGGCCAGTCCAGAGGAGGCGGCATGGGCCACATGGTGCTGCACGTACGTGACCTTGGCCGGGTCGAGGCCGGGCAGGGCTTCGGCGATGAAGTTCGGAGCCCGGCGCACGTAGTCCAGACGAAGGTGGTCATAGGGATCGTCGGGGATCTCGACGGCGATCTCCGGGTCGAAGGAGTACGCCACACCGTCCAGCTCCTCCGGGGTGATCCCGGCCTCGGCCAGCACCCAGCGCATGGACTGCTCGGGCAACTCCCACGCCGAGAACGGCACCGGCCGCTTTCCGTGCTTCCGGCGGGAGAACCTCTCCTCTTCCGCCGCCGCGACGACTTTGCCGTTGACCACCAAGGCGGCGGCCGGATCATGGAACGTTGCATTGATTCCCAAGTAGCGCACCCGGTCAGTCTGACAGAAAGCACCTGTGACGGAGGACACATTTTGGGCCGTTCCTGTCAGTCGCCCCGCAGGTGGTGGATGAGCTTGCTCAACCCCTCGTTGACTGGGCCGGCACCGGAAAAGAGTCGATCGACGGCAGGGTGACCGGCGCGTGGGGCCCGGGACCCTGGGCCATCATCTGCCGTTCCGCGTCCGGGTCCCATCCAGGACGACGTCTGCCGCGCGACGGCCCGTCCCTCGGTCAGGCACCATGCCAATTGGTGGTCCAGGGCGGACTCCGAGACCGCGGCGGCGGACAGCACCGCCGGCCAGCCCAGAGCATGCGCCTGTGCCGTCACCTTGCCGCCGCCCTCCACGGGATCCAGGGCCAGGGCCGGGACTCCCGCGCGCAGCGCCAGGACGAGGCCGTGCATCCGCATGGTCACCACTGCGTCCAGGCGCCGGATCACCGTCTGCAGCTGTTCCGGCGATGCCGGCAGGCGCCAGTCCCGCGGGTCCAGACGGGTGTCCAGGTCCAGCCGGCCGGCGTCGACCCGGGACAGCCACGTCTCCACCGCGCCCTTCACCGCGTCGTGACGGCGCCGGGCCCCGTACTCCCGCTGGCCGGCCGTCAGGAACACTCCGAGCACCGGCGGCAGGCGGGCCTCGGGCGTCATCGGTGCCACCGTGGCCAGGTCCGGCCGTGGGGGCGACCCCAGGCGGTCCCGGGCGAACACCCGGTGGAACCCGGTCACGGCGGGATCGGCGGTATCGATGACGCTGACACCGATAGCGACCCGGGTGCAGTGGGCGAAGCGTTCATGCAAGTCCACCAGCGGCGTCCCCGTGGCTGGGCCGCAGACGAAGATCAGATGTGAGTAGAGGCCGGGATCCGCATCATCCAGAACGAGTCCGCCCGGCGGACACATGACGGGGCTCCAGGCCGTGTCGTGCCCGATGCCCGCCGCGGACAAGGCGCGCTCGACCGTCCGCAGGGCCAGCACGTCGCCCGCCGTGGCCTCCCCCTGCAGGACGGACGGCCAGCCGACCACGAGGACCCGCTCGTCGGTCACCGGAGGACGGACTCGTAGACGTCCAGGGTCCGATCGGCGATGGAATCCCAGGAGAAATGATTGATCGCGCGCTGCCGGCCCGCTCCGCCCATCCGGTCTGCCTGGGCGGGATCCTCGAGCACGGCCGTCAGGGCGGCGGCGAAGTCGGTCACGAAGCGCTCCTCGTCGATCGGCGTCCCGGAGCCGTCGGCGCTCTGGTCGAGATCCACCAGAAGCCCGGTCTCGCCGTGCTGGACGACTTCGGGGATCCCGCCCACGGCCGAGGCGACGACGGCCGTGCCGCACGCCATGGCCTCGAGGTTGACGATGCCGAGCGGCTCGTAGACGGAGGGGCAGGCGAAGACGGTGGCGTGGGAGAGGATCTGCATGATGTCCGCCCGGGGAAGCATGCCCTCGATGACGGTCACCCCGTCACGCGTGGCCTTCAACTCGGCCACCAGGCCCGCCACCTCGGCGGCCAGCTCCGGGGTGTCGGCCGCACCGGCGCAGAGCACCAGCTGGACCTCGGGGGCGAGCCGGGCCGCCGCCCGCAGGAGGTAGGGCACGCCCTTCTGCCGGGTCACCCGGCCGACGAAGGCAACCGTGGGACGCCCCGGATCGATGCCATGGCGCTCGAGCGTGCCTGCGCCGTGCTGGGGGGTCCACAGCTCGGTGTCGATGCCGTTGTGGACGACGCGGACCTTGCCCGGATCCACGTCCGGGTAGGCGGCCAGGATGTCCCGCCGCATCCCCTCCGAGACCGCGATGATGGCGGCCGCGGAGGCGTAGGCGGTGGCTTCCGCCCACGAGGACACGCGGTAGCCGCCGCCGAGTTGCTCGGCCTTCCAGGGCCGTAGGGGCTCCAGCGAATGGGCGGAGAGGATATGCGGAACATGGTGGAGGAGGCCGCCGAGATGGCCGGCCAGGTTCGCATACCAGGTGTGGGTGTGGATCAGGTCCGTGCCGGCCAGATCCTCCAGGATGGCCAGGTCGGTGCCGAGGGTCTGGACCGCGGCGTTGGAGGCCTCCAGGCCGCCGGGGACGCCGTGACTGGTCACCCGCGCCCCGTGGAAGTCAGGGTCCCGGGCCTCCCCGAAGGCGTGGACCCGCAGGTCGACCCGGCCGGCCAGTACCCGGGACAGCTCGGCGACATGGACGCCGGCACCCCCATAGATGGTCGGAGGGAATTCCTTGGTCACGATGTCGATGCGCACGACATCAACGTAGTCGAGTGCGGAGGACTCCCGTTAGTGTGAAGGCACGGACACTCCTCCAAGGGAACGGGACGCTTCAGATGGCGCAGAAGAAGGTGCTGGCGGTCGTATTGGCCGGCGGAGAAGGAAAGCGGCTCATGCCGCTGACGGCGGACCGGGCCAAACCCGCCGTTCCGTTCGCGGGCAGCTACCGGTTGATCGATTTCGCCCTCTCGAACCTGGTCAATTCCGGATACCTGAGAATCGTGGTGCTGACCCAGTACAAGTCGCACTCCCTGGACCGGCACATCTCCGAGACATGGCGGATGTCCACCTTGTTGCGGAACTACGTGGCCTCGGTACCGGCGCAGCAGCGTCGCGGCAAGGACTGGTTCCTCGGCAGCGCCAACGCCATCTACCAGTCGATGAACCTCATCCACGACGCGCGCCCGGACATCGTGGTGGTGATCGGGGCGGACCACGTCTACCGGATGGACTTCCAGCAGATGGTGGAGCAGCACCTCGAGTCGGGGGTCTCGGCCACCGTTGCCGCCGTTCGGCAGCCGCTGGAGCTGGTCTCGTCCTTCGGGGTCATCGAGACCCAGCGTTCCGATCCGAACCTGATCGAGCGATTCGTGGAGAAGCCCGCGACGACCCAGGGGCTCGCCGACGACCCGACGCAGTTCCTGGCGTCCATGGGCAACTACGTCTTCACCGCCGATGCGCTCGTGGACGCCCTCAACGCGGACGCCGAGGCCGAGGACACGGATCATGACATGGGCGGAGACATCGTCCCGTGGTTCGTCGGGCAGAACGACTGCGGCGTCTACGACTTCACGACGAACGTGTTGCCCGAGGAGACCGACCGCACCCACTACTGGCGGGACGTCGGCACCCTGGACTCCTATTACGACGCGCACATGGATCTGGTCAAACCCTGGCCTGACTTCAACCTGTACAACCCCGAGTGGCCCATCTTCACCCGCCAGTCGGTCTCTCCCCCGGCCAAGCTCGTGCGGTCGGCGACGAAACGCCCGGGCACCGCCGTGGACTCCATCCTGTCCCAAGGAGTGGTGATCTCCGGCGGGACCGTGGCGCAGTCCGTGCTGTCCACGGATGTGCGGGTGCACAACGAGGCCTGGGTGGAGCAGTCGGTTCTGCTCGACGGCGTGGTGGTGGGCAAGGGTGCCAAGGTCCGCAACGCGATCCTGGACAAGAACGTGGTGGTCCCGGAAGGCGTGCAGATCGGCTTCGACCGGGCCGAGGACGAGGCGCGCGGCTTCGCCGTTACCGAATCGGGTCTGACCGTGACCTCGAAGGGGCAGTTCGTCCCGCCTCTGGATTGAACGGCCAAGCGCGCGAGTCAGCGAAGGGCTCAGTCGCGGTCGTGATGGCACAAGCCTGAAGCCTTGTCATCACTAGGACAAGGCGCCAGGTTTGTGCTTTGTCCCCTGCTCGGCCGGTCGATCGCCGGGAGCCGTCGTGACGACCCCTCAACTCACCGGCTCACCGCCTCACGGCCACGAGGGTTCCTCCGCGTGGGCGATGAACAACTCCCGCACCTCGCAGCCTGCTGGCTGGGACAGCGCGAACAGCACCGCTTGGGCCACATGGGACGGGTCGTTGAGCTGGGAGTCATCCTGGGGCTTGTACTGCTCGGTCCGATCGTCGAAGAATCGGGTCTTCATGCCCCCGGGGATGAGCTGGGTGACGCCGACCTGGCCCTTGAGTTCCGCGGCCAATGCCTGGGTGAAGCCGAGGACGCCGAATTTGGAGGCGCAGTAGGCGGTGGCGTCCGAGGCGCCCTTCAACGCGAGTGTCGAGGCCACCGTGATGACGCGCCCACGGGAGGCCTTGAGTGCTGGCAGGGCTGCGCGCACGGTGGAGACGGTGCCGAAGAGGTTCACCCGGACCACCAGCTCCCAGTCCTCAATCGAGATGTCCTCGAGTCGGCCGCAGCGGTCGATCCCCGCGGCCGTGACGACGGCATCGAGGCCGCCAGCCTCGGCCGCGGCGCGCTCAACAGTCTCGGTCAGCGCGGCGGTGTCCGACACATCCACCTCGTAGGCGGTGACGCCGCCCAGCGAGCTGATGTCCCGGTCCAGGACGATCGGCTGTCCGCCGCTCGACAGAACTGCTTCCACGACGGCGGCGCCGAGTCCGGAGCCGCCACCGGTGACCAGGACGCGGCCGGGACCGAAGGTTGGAGAAACCATGCACTCTTCCTCTCACGGGGATGACCGCCGGTATGGCGGCCTGGATCCCCCCACCGTAACCTCAGACCGTTAGGGTCGGAACCATGACGACATCGATCCCCCCAGTCGAGATGACGGTCCTGAGCCCCCTTGACGGCACGCTCGTCGGCACGCTGCCCTGTGCGGGAGCGGAGGAGATCCGCGCGGCCGTCGCGACGGCCAGGACGGCCAGCCGGGAGTGGGCCCGCACCACTCCCGAGGAGCGGGGCCGGCTGGTGCGCGCCGCCGCCGACGCGTTGGCCCAGCATGCCGAGGAGCTGGCCGCACTGAACACCCGGGAGACCGGCAAGCTGGCGCCAGAAGCCCTCGGGGGCGTGCTGGCCGGCGTCGGGACTTTGCACCAGTATGCGGAACTCGGTCCGGTGCACCGCGGCCATGCCCTGCGTGGTGGCACCCTGGCGTCCGACTACACCGTGGCCGAACCGCGTGGCGTCGTGGCCGCGATCACGCCCTGGAACGATCCGGTGGCTGTCGCCGCCGGCCTGCTGGGCGCCGCCCTCGTCACGGGTAACACGGTGGTGCACAAGCCCAGTGAGCGCTGCCCGCACACCGGTGCCCGCCTCGGCGAGATCCTCGCGGCGGCCCTGCCCGACGGCGTGCTGGTCACCGTCACCGGTGGCCCGGAGACCGGACGAACGCTGGCAGAGCAGGCCGATCTCGACGTCCTGGCCCACGTGGGCTCGACCGAGACCGGCCGCGCCATCGCCCGGGCCGCCCTGGACACCGGAGCACACGTGATCCGGGAGAACGGTGGCAACGACCCCCTGGTGGTGGACGACGACGTGGACCCGGCCTGGGCCGCCGAGCAGGCAGCGATCGGCGCGTTCACAAACGCGGGTCAGATCTGCACCTCCGTGGAACGCATCTACGTGCACCGGGCCGTGGCGGAACCCTTCCTGGCGGCCCTCGCGGCGGAGGCCCGCCGACGCAATCACGAGGCCGCCCTGGCCCCACTGGTGGACGGCCGGATGCGGGACGCGGTGCACGGTCACGTCCGGGCGGCGCTGGAGGGCGGGGCCACCGCCCTGGAGGGTGGTGAGGTCCCCGAGGGCCCCGGCTCGTTCTACCCCGCCACCGTCCTGCGGGACTGCACCGACGCCATGCCGGTGATGACCGAGGAGACCTTCGGGCCGGTCGCTCCGGTCCGGGTGGTGGACAGTTTCGCCGAGGGCCTGCACCTCGCCGCCCGGGACCGCTACGGCCTGGCGGCGACGGTCCTGACAGGACGGATCGCCCACGCGCAGCGGGCCATCGCGGAGCTGCCGGCGGGCACCGTCAAGGTCAACAACGTCTTCGGCGGTGCCCCAGGCGGCGCGGCCCAGCCCCGGCGGGACAGCGGCGCGGGGTTCGGCTATGGGCCTGAGCTGCTCGACGAGATGACCCAGGTGAAGGTCGTGCACGTGGAGATGCCACCCAGCAGCTGAGGACCGTCGCTTCCGCCTCGGAACTCGTCGACCTCCTCGGGATTATTCGCGACTCCACGATCAGATTTCGTGAAAGAGTGGTTGAATATCTCTCATGGTGACCGACAACACGCTGGACGCGCCCGTGGCCGACGCGCTCCCGACGTTCCTGGACCGCACGAACCTGACCCGGGACGAGGCGTCCGCCCGGTCCCGCCAGGTCATCACCCGCGAGTACGACGTCCACATCGACCTGTCCACGGCCCTGGACCCCGCCGCCTCCGGCTACCGCTCGACGACGACCCTCACCTTCTCCTGTGTGACCCCCGGCACGTGGACGTTCCTCGACTTCATCAACGATGGTGTGGAGTCGGTGGTCCTCAACGGTCGCGCCCTGGATCCCGCACGGGTCGCGGGACGTGCGCGCATCCTGCTGGAGGACCTGGCCGCGGAGAACGAGGTCACCGTCACCGGCACCGCCCTCTACTCGACCTCGGGCGAGGGACTGCACCGCTTCGTGGACCCCGCAGACGGGCAGACGTACCTGTACACGCAGTACGAGCCGGCTGACGCCCGCCGGGTGTTCGCGAACTTCGAGCAACCCGACCTGAAGGCGCGATTCACCTTCCACCTGACCGGCCCCGGGCACTGGGTGCTCGCCTCCAACCAACCGGAGACCGCGCGCCAGCCGGCCGCCGTGGCCGCCAACAGTGTCACGGACGGTGTGGCATCCGCCCGGAACCTGGTGACCGTGGACTTCGCGCCCACCCCGCCGCTGGCCACGTACCTCACCACGCTGCTGGCCGGACCGTACGCCACGTGGGCGGACCGCTGGGCCGGCCATCCGGCGTCGGGCGCCCCGGAGGTGCCCCTGGCCCTGTACTGCCGGGCCTCAATGGCCCCGTCCCTGGACGCCGAACGGCTGTTCGCCACCACCCGGGCCGGACTCGACTTCTTCCATAACCTCTTCGGGGTGCCCTACCTGTGGGGCAAGTATGGGCAGGCCTTCGTGCCCGAGTACAACCTCGGCGCCATGGAGAACCCGGGGCTGGTGACCTTCACCGAGGACTACGTCTTCACGTCACAGGCCACCGCGGCGCAGTACGAGGCCCGGGCCACCACGATCATGCACGAGATGGCCCACATGTGGTTCGGCGACCTCGTGACCATGCGCTGGTGGGACGACTTGTGGCTGAAGGAGTCGTTCGCGGACTACATGGGCACCCTCGCCGTCGCCGAGGCCACGGAGTTCACCGGTGCCTGGACCACTTTCGCCAACCGGCGCAAGGGGTGGGCCTACGTCCAGGACCAGTACCCGACCACCCACCCGATCGTGGCGGATATCACCGACCTCGAGGCCGCCCGGCAGAACTTCGATGGGATCACGTACGCCAAGGGCGCCTCCGTGCTCAAACAGCTGGTGGCCTTCGTGGGCCGGGACGCCTTCATGGCGGCCTCCCGCGAGTACTTCGCCCGGCATGCCTGGGGCAACGCGTCCCTCACCGACTTCATGGACGCCCTCGAGGAGGCCTCCGGGCGTGACCTGGAGGAATGGGTGGACACCTGGCTTCACACCCGCGGGGTCCCGGAGCTGAACGTGGAGGACGGACACCTCCACCACCGCGGCACGGACCCCGTGACCGGCACGGAGGTGCTGCGCCCGCACGTGCTGAAGGTCGGTCGGTACTCCCCCGACGACGTGGGGCGGCTCGTCCGCACCGGCACGGTGGATGTGGAGGTGCGGTCCGGTCGAGCCGGCACCAGCACGCCTGTGGTGCTGCCGGCCTCCGGCGACGCCGAGGCCGTGCGACTCATTCTTCCCAATGACGAGGACCTCACGTACGCCACCATCCGGCTCGACGAGGCCTCGCTGCACGCGGTGCTCCGCTATCCCGTCGAGAACGACCTGGCCTGCGCCACCGTGTGGGCCGCCCTGTGGACCATGACCCGGGACGCCGTCCTGCCGGCCGCCCAGTTCGTGGACGCGGTGTGCCGGCTCTCGGGTCTGATGTCCGACGCCGGCCTGTACGGCCGGGTGCTCGAACAGGCCCTGAGGGCCGTATCCCGGTTCGTCCCGCCGTCGGACCGGGCCGCCGTGCGGTCCCGTCTGGGTGCCGCGCTGGCTGACGCGCTGCAAACGACGGGCGCCGGCGGCGATCGCCAGCGGTCCGCGGTCCGGACCCTGACCCGGTTGGCCCGCAGCGCCGGTGACGAGGGGGCCGCAGCGGAGGAGCACCTCGTGGCCGTCCTGCGGGCCCTCGTGGCCTCGGGTCCGGAGGCAGCGCGGGACCGTGCCGTGGTGGCCCCGGGGCTGGACGTGGACGCCGAGATCCGCTGGGCGGGCTGGCAGTCGCTGGCCGCCCTCGGACTGGCCGCACCGGACGAGCTGGATGCGGCGCTCCGGGCCGAGGTCACCGCGGCCAACGCCGTCCGGCACCGGATGGCGTGCGCGGCGATCCCCGAGGAGCCCGTGCGCCGGGCCGCCTGGCAGGCCGTGATGACGGGCCGCACGGCGGACGGCCAGGCGCTGTCCAACGATCATCTCTCGGCTACGGCAGCCGGTTTCACCGCGTCCCGCCCAGACCTGGCGGCACCGTTCGCCCCACAGTTCTGGCCGGGGCTGGAGGCCGTCTGGTCCAACCGGTCCAACGGCCTGGCCACCCGGACCATCACCGGGCTGTTCCCCTCGGCACAGAACGCCCTCCCGGGCCCTGCCGACAACCAGGAGCGGCATCCCGTGCTGCTCGCGGCGCACGCCTGGCTGCAGGCACATCCGGACGCGCCGCGGGCCCTGCGCCGCATCGTCCTTGAGGAGACGGACGAGGTGCTGCGATCGCTGCGGGCGCAAGCGACCGGTCTGTCCTGAGCCGGGCCTGAGCCGACCCGAGCGCTCCGGGACTACGGCACGCGGGCCGTCCAGGCCGGCGTCGTGAACTTCGCGGCGGCCAAGGCCTCGGCGCGAGAGACCTCGTCCTCGGTGAGGTGCGTCCGGGTGGCCCCGTAGCGGTCGGTGAACGTGGACATCATGGTCTCCCAGATCTCCGGCCGCGTCAGTCCGGTCTGGCGGCGGAGCGGATCGACGCGTTTCTTGGCGGAGCGGATGCCCTTGTCCCGGATCTTCTCCCGGCCAATGCGCAGCACCTCGGTCATCTTGTCCGCGTCGATGTCATAGCTCATCGTGACGTGGTGCAGCAGCCCCCCGCTGGCCAGCCGCTTCTGCGCGGCGCCACCGATCTTGCCCTCCGGCGTGGCGATGTCGTTGAGCGGCTGATAGAACGCCTCCACGCCCGTCCTGGCCAGGGCATCCATGGCCCAGGCGTCGAGAAACGGGTAGGAGTCCGCGAAGCTCATCCCATCCACGAGGGATTGCGGCAGGTAGAGCGAGTAGGTGACACAGTTGTCCGCCTCCATGAACATGGCCCCGCCGCCGGAGATGCGGCGCGCGACCGTGATCCCGTGCCGCTCGACGCCCTCCGGATCCACCTCGTTGGCCAGGGACTGGAACGAACCGATGACGACCGCCGGCTCCGTCCACTGCCACAGCCGCAGCGCGGGCCGCCGCCGCCCGGCGGCCACGTCCTCGGTGAGGATCTGGTCCAGCGCCACCTGGGTGGTGATGGGCAACGGCTGCGGCGCGAGGATCTCCCAACTGTGGTCCTCCCACGTGGTCGCGTGGCCCAGGGCCCGGCGCACGGCCGTGGCCACGGCGGCCGGGTCGAAGCCGAACATCACGGTCCCGGGCCCGACGGCGGCGCGCACCGTCTCGGCGATGGTTCCGTGGGGGGCGCTGACGTCCAGCCCCCGGAGAGCGCGGTTGATGTCCTGCAGCGCCTCGTCCGGCTCGAGGAAGAAATCCCCGTTGATACTGGCCGTGACGACGGCCCCGTCGGAGACGGTCAGGTCCGCGATGACCAGCTTGCCGCCGGCGACTTTGTACTCGCCGTGCCGCGGGGATGCAGGAGTGGTGTTCATGACTCCATCTTCACACCTCACGTTCCGGCGAGCTGGCGCGTCTACTGTGTGATGACGATGACAGAACCGTTCGAACAGGCCGTCCAGCGGCACGGGGCCACCGTGTTGCGGGTGTGCCGAGCCGTGCTGGGGCCGGGCCCGGACGCCGACGACGCATGGCAGGAGACGTTCCTGACCGCGCTGCGGCAGTGGCCGGACCTTGCTCCGGGGATGAACCTGGAGGCGTGGCTCGTGCGGGTGGCCGGCCGCAAGGCGATCGACGTCCTGCGTGCCCGGAGCCGTGGTGCGGTGCCGATGGAAACCCTCCCCGAACGCCCGGCGCCGGACGGAGTGCCGGGTAACGGGGCGGACGGGCTCTGGTCCGTGGTGGCGTCCCTCCCGGAGCGTCAGCGTCTCGCCGTGGCCTAC
Organism: Citricoccus sp.; assembly: GCF_032154715.1. Lineage (GTDB taxonomy): Bacteria > Actinomycetota > Actinomycetes > Actinomycetales > Micrococcaceae > Citricoccus. The sequence continues at coordinate 25,561 of NZ_JALDXU010000003.1, forward strand.
CACTACCTCGGGGGGCTCCCCCACGCCGAGACGGCCGCGCTGATCGGTGGCAGCGTGGAAGCCGTCCGGCGTGCCTCCTCGGACGGCATCCGGGCGCTGCGGGGGATCCTCGGAGCGGACGAGGGAACACCGGACCACACCGCATCCGTGCTCACCGCAGAACCCCGAGGACCGAGAGGACCACGCCGATGATGAAGACGATGACCACACCACCGACCATGCCACCCAGGGCACCCGTGCACACTCCGGGGGCGCCGGATCCGCTGGTCGGGACCGGACTGCAGGGGCGCTTCTCCGTGGCCGAGGCGGACCTGACGGCCCTGCGGGATCGGCTGTCCCACCTCGCCGCCGCGGAGGAACTGCTGGACCTGGCCTACCGGATCGTGGACAGCCCCGTGGGGCGGCTCCTGCTCGTGACCGGCCCCCGCGGCCTGATCCGCGTGGCCTTCGAGAGCGAAGGATTCTCGCAGGTGCTGAGCGGGCTCTCCGAGAGGATCAGCCCCCGCTTGCTGCACGCCCCCTGGAAGCTGGAGGCAGTGGCCCGCGAACTCGAAGAGTACTTTGCCGGACACCGCAGCCGTTTCGAGGTCCCCGTGGACTTCATCCTGTCCTCGGGGTTCCGGCTGGCCGTCCAACGGGAACTGCCCGGCGTCAGTTACGGGCAGACCACCACGTACCGGGAGCTCGCCGAACGGCTCGATAATCCCCGGGCCGTGCGTGCGGTGGGTACCGCCTGTGCCACGAATCCGCTGCCCGTGGTGGTCCCCTGCCACCGCGTGTTGCGCTCGGACGGCAGCCTGGGCGGCTACCTCGGTGGCCTGGAAGCCAAGACCCTGTTGTTGGAGCTTGAGAAGGAGAACGCCGCGGCATGAGTGACAGGGCAGAGATGACGACGGGCACCACGACTGGTACTCGTGATGCTCCTGATGCCGGTCTGGTGGTCGGTGAGGACGGCTTGGCCCGGCCCGTGTGGGCCTCCAAGGACCTGATGTTGCGCGAGTACTACGACGGGGAATGGGGTCTGCCGGTCCGGGACGAACGGGGTCTGTTCGAACGCCTGAGCCTGGAGGCCTTCCAGTCCGGTCTGTCCTGGGCCATCATCCTGCGCAAGAGACCGGCCTTCCGGGCGGCCTTTGCGGACTTCGACCCGGATGCGGTGGCCGCCTTCGATGACCGTGACGTGGAACGCCTGCTCGGAGATCCCGGCATTGTCCGCAACCGGGCCAAGATCCTGGCCACGATCGGCAACGCCCGTGCCACCATCGCCCTGCGGGACCAGGGAGGTCTGGCGGAGTTCATCTGGTCCTTCCAGCCGGCGGCGACACCCCAGCCCCGGACTGTGGACGAGATCCCCAGCCGGTCCCCCGAATCGGTCGCGGCCGCCCGGGCGCTGCGTTCCCAGGGGTTCTCCTTCGTGGGCCCCACCACCGTGTTCGCCCTGATGGAGGCCGTCGGCATCGTGGACACGCATCTGATCGGCTCGCACCGTCGGGGCACCTCGGGAGTCTGGCCCGCTGGGTAGCCCTTGAGCCGCACCGGTCGTTCAGCGTCGATGAACTTAAATGCGAAACCGGGGCCGATCCGGACGCTTCCCCTGAGGGGAGGTCCTGGATCGGCCCCGGTGCGCTGGGGCATCCAGTAGGACGGTAGGACCTACTTCTTGCCGCCGAAGCCCTTGAAGCGGGCGTTGAAGCGCTCCACGCGGCCGGCGGTATCCATGATCCGCTGCTTGCCGGTGTAGAAGGGGTGCGAGGCCGCGGAGATTTCCACGTCGATGACCGGGTAGGTGTTGCCGTCTTCCCACTCCATCGTCTTCTGGGACGTGGTGGTGGTGCGGGTCAAGACCTTCTCGCCGGAGGCCAGATCGTTGAAGATCACCAGCTGGTAATCGGGATGGATGTCAGTCTTCATGGGGAATCCTTCGGTGGCGCCACTGGATTTTGCCAGCGGCTGATGAGGAACGTGTCGTGGTTGACCGCGGTACGGCCAGCTACCCACTATAACGCATGGGCCCACGGGGCGTCATCCGGCGACCGGCAACGACACTGCCCTGAAGGCGGCCGCCACCTCACCGTGGACCCCTATCGCGTCACGTAGAAGGCGATAGCCGCCGCGGCCGCGACGTTGAGCGAGTCGACCTCGTTCATCATGGGGATGGTGACTCTCCGGTCCAGCCACTGCTCCGTCTCGGCCGCCAGCCCAGCACCCTCGTGGCCGAAGACCAGGGCGAGTCTCTCGTGTTCCTCGGCGACCAGATCGTCCAGCGTGATGGCACCATGCCCCAGGGTCATCCCGGCCACCGTGAAGCCGGCGTCCTTCAGTACCTCGATCCCCACAGGCCAGTCATCGATGCGTGTCCACGGCACGCGGAACACGGCGCCCATCGAGACCCGGATGGAGCGGCGGTAGAACGGGTCCGCGCAGAGCGGGGTCACCAGCACGGCGTCGATGCCGATGGCCGCCGCCGACCGGAGGATGGCCCCCACGTTGGTGTGATCGGAAACGTTCTCCAGCACGGCGATGCGGCGGGCGCCGGTCAGCAGCTCGTCGACCGGGCGAGGCACGGGCCGTTCCATGGCGGCGAGGGCACCCCGGTGCAGATGGAAGCCCGTGACGGATGCGAGCAGGGCGTCCGTGCCGGTGTAGACGGGGACGTCCGGATGGGCGGCGAAGACATCGGCCATCGAGTCGAGATACCGGTGCGCCAGGAAGAAGGCGTGCGGCCGGTGCCCGGCGTCCAGGGCCCGGCGGACCACCAGAGAGGACTCCGCGAGGTAGATGCCATGGGCGGCGTCCTGCCGGCGGCGCAGGGCGGCATCGGTGAGGCCACTGAAGACCTCGGCCCGTGGATCCGCGGGGTCGGTCAGCTCGACGGCGCCGACGGCCTCGAACGAACTGAGGGGCCCGTGGGACTCAGCCACCGAAGACCAGCGGCCATGCCAGGTTCACGAGGCCCGCCACACCGACGATCACGATGACCACGCGGAGCCAGAACGGTTTGATGCGGCGGCCGATCTTGGCCCCGAGGGACGCGCCGATCATGGAGGACACCGCGATCAGCAGCACGGCCCGCCAGTCGATGCGGTCGAAGGCGAAGATCAGGTAGGACACGGCGGCGATGAGGTTCACCGCCAGGGAGAGCCAGGTCTTGATGGCGTTCGCGTAGACCAGGGCCCCGGACAGGAACACCCCCATGATGCCCAGCAACAGGACGCCCTGGGCGGCCACGAAGTACCCACCGTAGATTCCCGCGGCGAAGATGAGCGCCCAGAGCACGGGTGACACCGGCCCCGTGGGGATCTCCGGTTCCTCAACGTGGTCTTCGCCGGCTTTGCGCCGGCGGACCCACCGGGACAGGGCGGGTTGGAAGACCACGAAGCAGATGGCCACGGCAATGAGGATCGGGGCGGCGATCCCGAAGACCTCCTCCGGCAGGACCATCAGGAGGAACGCTCCCACGAGGCCACCGGCGAGGGAGGCGATCGTCAGGGCGGGCAGCACGGCCTTGGAGGCCGCCAGCTCACGGCGGAAGCCGAAGACCCCGGACACGCCGGCGGCCACCAGGCCCATGGCATTGGACATCTGTGCGGTGACGGGCGGAAAGCCCATCGCCACCAGGACGGGAAAGGTCACGAGGGTGCCGGAACCCACCACGGTGTTGATGGTGCCGGCCCAGAAGCCTGCTAGCAGGATGATGATGACCTGCCACAGGTCCAGACCCATGACGTCAAGACCCAGAACGTCCACGCGGTACTCCCCCGGGGCCGGTCAGCGGGCTACGGCCGAGTAGCGGCCGTCGACCCGCGTGACCTTGAGGGGAAGGCCGAAAGCGGTCGAGAGGTGGTCCTCGGTCAGCGTCTGCTCCAGGGGTCCGGCGGCCACCACCCGTCCCTGGCGCATGAGCAGCGCGTGGGTGAATCCGGGCGGGACCTCTTCCACGTGGTGAGTCACCAGCACGAGGGCGGGAGCGGCAGGATCGGAGGCCAGTCGGGTCAGCGCCCGGACGAGGGTCTCACGTCCGGCCAGGTCGAGGCCGGCGGCCGGCTCGTCCAGGAGCAGCAACTCCGGGTCGGTCATCAGCGCCCGGGCCACGAGGACACGCTTGCGTTCGCCCTCGGACAGGGTGCCGAACCGGCGCTCCTCGTAGCCGCTCAGGCCCCACTGCCAGATCAGGCGGCGGGCTCGCTCCTCATCCACGGTGTCATAGGCCTCGTTCCAGCGGCCCATCACACCCCAGGACGCCGTCAGCACGGCGTTCAGCACCGTCTCCCCGTCGGGAAGCTGCTGGGCCAGCGCCGCGGAGGACAGCCCGATGCGCGGCCGCAGCTCGAACACGTCGACGGCGCCGAGCACCTCGTCGAGGATGCCCACCATTCCGGTGGTCGGGTGCATGCGGGTGGAGGCGACCTGCAGCAGCGTCGACTTGCCGGCGCCGTTGGGCCCCATGATGATCCAGCGCTCACCCTCCCGGACCTGCCAGCTGACCTCGGAAAGCAGGTCCTTGGTGCCCCTCCGGACACCGACCCCGGCCATCTCCACGACCGATTCACCCGACGGGGTGAACAGTTCGGGGTCCGTGGCGGCGCGCAGGGGCTGGGAAGAGGGGCTGGTCATGATTCAAACACTAGGCTAGAAACACCCCTTGAAGCACGAAAGGCCACGGCATGCCGCCCATTGTTTCCCCGTCCACCGGTCCGGACCTCATCGACTCCTCCCTCGGGACGGACCTGGTCCTGGTCTATGCCCCGGGTTCTGACGGAGCCGATGCCGACCCGACCTCGACCCCGCCGGTGGTGCCGGGCCATGCCGAACCGGTGGCCGGCGTCGGCTTCCACGGCTGGAGGTGGCACGTGCCTGCCGATGACGCGGCGGGCCGCCCCGACCGTGGCCTGCTCCCGGAGGGGCATGCTGTCGCCGTGGTGCCGGCCGCCGCCCTGGCCGCCCAGCCGAAGATGCTGGTCATGGATGTGGACTCGACCCTGATCCGCCAAGAGGTCATCGAGCTGCTGGCCGCCCACGCGGGCCGCGAGGCCGAGGTGGCCGCCGTGACCGAGGCGGCGATGCGCGGTGAACTGGACTTCGCGCAGTCGCTGCACCACCGGGTCAAGGCCCTGGCGGGGCTGGACGCGGCCGTCATCGACCAGGTGGTGGCCGCCGTCGAGCCCCAGGCCGGCGCGCGCGAGGTCATCGGTGCCTTCCAGGCCGCCGGGTGGCAGGTGTGCGCCGTGTCCGGGGGCTTCACCCAGGTCCTCGCTCCCCTGGCGGCCGATCTCGGCCTGGACCAGTACCGGGCGAACGACCTGGAGATCGTGGACGGTCACCTCACCGGCCGGGTCCTGGGCACCGTGGTGGACCGGGCCGTGAAGGCAGAGATGTTGCGGGCGTGGTCCGCGGCGGCCGGGGTCCCCCCCGAGGGAGTCATCGCGGCAGGCGACGGCGCGAACGACATCGACATGCTCCAGGCCGCGGGACTGGCCGTGGCGTTCTGCGCCAAGCCGGCCCTGCGCGCCCACGCACACGTCGAACTGGACCTGCCCTCCCTGGACGTCCTGCGCGTGCTGGCGGACCTGTAGCCGTCCGCACCACGCATTTTCAGTCGACTTCACGAAGTCGACTGAAAGCTCTCTGATCAGACGTGGTCGGGGTCGCCGGCCACGTCGAGGAAGTCCTGTGCGCCGCCGACGTACTCGGTGTGGCCGACCGGTAGTTCCCGGCTGGCAGGACCCACCACAGCGGCGATCTCCGCCGCGAACTCGGCCACCGAGTAGAGCTTGCCGGCGGCCTCGCGTCGGGCCTCGAGGGCACCGGGCTCGGCACGGTTGAGCATGGTGGCCGTGATGGTCCCCTCGATCATGTCCCCGGAGACCACCACGAAGCCGATCCCTCGATCCCGCAGCGCCGGAATCCGCTCGCGCAGGGCGACCTCGCCGGCGCGCTTGGACCGGGCCACCGGGACGTACGCGTCCATGGTGGGGACCGAGTCGATGAAATGTGCCTGGTGGCTCGTGACGAAGACCACCTGCCCGCCGGCCGGCATGACCTCGAGCGCGGCTTCGAGCATGGCCACCTGGGAGTCGCGGTTCAGCACGGTGGCGTAATCCTCTCCCATCGAGGTCTCCATGCCACCGGAGGCGTTCAGCACCAGGATGTCCAGGGACCCGAAGGTCTCTACGGCGGCGTCCACCATGGCCTTGCGGCCCTCGGCGGTGGTGATGTCCGCGCCCACGGCCACGGCACGGCCACCGGCGGCCTCGATCCCGGCCACGACCTTGTTCGCCCGGGGTGCCTTCTGGCGGTAGTTGACCACGACGCCGGCCCCGCGGGCCGCGAGCAGATGGGCGGTATCCGCGCCCACCCCCCGGCTGGAACCGGTGACGACGGCACCCTGGCCGGCCAGGTCCTGGGCGGTGGCCGGAGTGGATTCGGGGCCTGCTGCGTGCGCTGCGTTCTCAGAAGTCATGGGAATCAGTGTCCCATCCCGAGGCCGCCGTCCACGGGGATGACGGCACCCGAGATGTACGAGGCCTCGTCCGAGGCGAGCCAGCGCACCACGTTGGCGACCTCGGCGGGTTCGGCAAAGCGGCCGGCGGGGATCTGGGACCGGTACTGCTTCTGCAGATCCTCCCCCAGGGACTGGGTCATCTCGGTGTCGATGTAGCCGGGGGCCACCACGTTCGCCGTGATGTTGCGGGAGCCGAGTTCGCGCGTCAGGGAGCGGGCCATGCCGACCAGGCCGGCCTTGGAGGAGGCGTAGTTGATCTGGCCCGGGGAGCCCATGAGGCCGACCACGGACGAGATCAGCACCACCCGACCCTTCTTCTTCCGGATCATGCCCTTCGATGCCCGCTTGAGGACGCGGAAGGAGCCGGTGAGGTTGGTGTCGATGACGGCGGAGAAGTCCTCCTCGCTCATGCGCAACAGCAGCTGGTCCTGGGTGATCCCGGCATTCGCCACAAGAACCTCGACGGGACCGTGTGCCTCCTCGACCTCGGTGAAGGCCCGGTCCACGGACTCGGCGTCCGTGACATCGGCCTGCACGGCGAACAGGCCATCCGGGGCCTCGCCGGAGCGGGAGGTCACGGCGACCTTGTCACCGTTGGCCCGGAACGCCTGGGCGATGGCCAGGCCGATGCCCCGGTTGCCGCCGGTGACGAGCACGCTGCGCCCGGCTACCGGAGCCCCCGGTGTGTCCGGGGAATCGGGCGTGGGGGTGGAAACGGTGCTGGACTCGGCCATCGGGGTCCTCCTGGGACTGGTCTGTGGTGCGATCACTGCGGTATGTCAGGTCACTTCTCCGGTCCTCCACTCTAGGGCGGAAAGTGGGACAATGGACGGAACCGAAACCATGCTGGACGGTCGCCGGACCAGCACACAGCCTTGCAGGAGCGCCCCATGTCCACCCGTCACGTCCAGACCGGCCCGCAGGCCCGTCACCAGGGCGGGGACGACGACGTCCAACGGATCACCAGCGCCCCGGAGGCCGGACACGTGGACCGGGACGCCCGATTCGTCCGCTACGCGTGGCAGATGGGCATCCGGACGGCCTGTTTCGTCGGGGCCTTCTTCACCACCGGCTGGGTGCAGATCGTGCTCTTCATCGCGGCCATCGTGTTGCCGTACATCGCCGTCATGCTGGCCAACAACGGGACCGTGTCCAACGGACAGGTACTGGACGCGGTTCCTCCGGCCCCTGAGGGCACCCCGCAACTCGGGTCCCGGCTCGAGCTGACGGCCGCTCCCGAGACCCTGGTGGGTGAGACCGTGGACGACGACAGGGCCGCATGAGCCACGATGACCTCCTCGGTGCCCTGGACGGCACCCGCCCACCGATTCCTCCACCGACCGCGCCCGGTGGCCGGCCGGCGCCGGGACGGGGGGCGCGCAGCGGTCCTGCGGCGGATCAGCAGGTCTGCTCCCGCAAAGGCTGTGGCCAGCCGGCGGCCTGGCGCCTGGAATGGAACAACCCCCGGATCCACGCCCCCGAGCGGCGCAAGACGTGGCTGGCCTGCGAGGACCATCGGGACTGGCTGGCCGACTACCTGCAGTCCCGCGGACTGCTGCGGGACATCCTGCCCCTGGCATCGACCGGTACTGACACCCGCGAGAAGGATTCATGACCCAGACGAGCAACGACCGCGTCACGAGCGCAGACGCGGATCAGCGTGCCGAGAGCACACGGCCGGCCGACCCCGGCCGGCCGGGACAGAAACGTGCCCGGCTCGACTTCCGGTTCCTGCTCTCCCCCCAGTGGCTCGGCGGGCTGGCGTTCTGCGTCATCTTCTCCGTGGCGTGCGCCCTGCTCGGACAGTGGCAGATGGACCGCCGCATGGAGGCCGTCACCGAGATCAACAAGGTGCTGGAGAACTACGACGACGCCCCCGTCCCGCTGGCCGGCAACGAGGACCTCTTCACGGCGTTCGAGGCACCCCGCGAATGGACCCCGGTGGAGATGACGGGGCGCTACCTGGCCGAGGACACCCAGATCGTGCGCAACCGTCCGAAGGCCGGCAAGCCGGGGTACGAGGTCATCGTCCCGTTCCGCGCGGACACCGGGGACGTCATCGCGGTCAACCGCGGATGGCTGCCCATCGGCAACACGGCCGGCTGGCCCGACGTCGTCCCCGCTCCACCGGAGGGCGAGGCCACCGTGGTGGTCCGCACCAAGCCCGGCGAGCCCACCCTCGAGCGGGACGCCCCGGAGGGTCAGCTGGCCTCGATCGACCTGGTCGCCCTGGAGGAGGCCGTCGGCTACCCGATCGCGGACACCGCCTATGGCGAGATGGTCGAGGAGGACCCCGCTCCGGCGAGCCGCCCCCAGACCCTGGTGCCGCCCACCCTGGACGAGGGGCCGCACCTGTCCTACTCGCTCCAGTGGTTCCTCTTCGGCCTCATGAGCTTCGTCGTGTGGGGCTACATGGGCCGTCAGCGGGCCGTGAACGATCGCGACGACCGGGAACTCGGACTGACGGAGGAACAGGGGTACCTCTCCGCCTACCGGGCCCCGAAGCGCAAGCCGGTGCGGCGCCGCAACGGTCAGCCCACCGACGAGGAGGCCGAGGACGCCCTGCTGGACGAGGCGGAGGCCCGCCGGTAGGTCACCCAGCCGGCGGGGTCCGCACCAGGGGCGCTCAGGCCAGGGTGATGAGGTCCTGGTACGTGCTGTTCCAGTGGTCCTCCACACCGTCCGGCAGGAGCACCACTCGCTCCGGGTCGAGGGCCTCCACGGCGCCCTCATCGTGCGTCACCAACACCACGGCACCCTCGTAGGTGCGCAGGGCGTTGAGGATCTCCTGGCGTGAGGCCGGGTCCAGGTTGTTGGTCGGCTCATCCAGCAGCAAGACGTTGGCGCTGGAGGCCACAAGGGTGGCCAGGGCCAGCCGGGTCTTCTCACCGCCGGAGAGCACGCCGGCCGGTTTGGCCACATCGTCGCCCTGGAACAGGAACGAGCCGAGGACGTTGCGCACCTCGGTGTCCGCCAGGTCCGGCGCGGCGGTCTTCATGTTCTCCAGCACGGAACGGCTGGTGTCCAGCGTCTCGTGCTCCTGGGCGTAGTAGCCGAGCTTGAGCCCATGCCCGGCGATGACCTCGCCGGTGTCCGGCCGGTCCACCCCGGCGAGCATCCGCAGCAGGGTGGTCTTGCCGGCACCGTTGAAGCCGAGGATGACCACTCGGGAGCCCCGGTCGATCGCCAGGTCCACTCCGGAGAAGATCTCCAGGGAGCCATAGGACTTGGAGAGGTCCTGGGCCATGAGCGGCGTCTTGCCGCACTTGGCCGGCTCCGGGAAGCGGATCGCGGCCACCTTGTCGGCAGCCCGCTCCCCCTCCAGTCCCTTCATCATGCGCTCGGCCCGCTTGATCATGCTCTGGGCGGCCACGGCCTTCGTCGCCTTGGCACGCATCTTGTTGGCCTGCTCCATCAGGTGCGTGGCCTTCTTCTCCGCATTGGAGTACTCGCGCTTGCGCCGGGCCTGATCCTGCTCGCGCTGCAGCAGGTAGTTCTTCCAGCCCATGTTGTACGTGTCGATCACCTGGCGGTTCGCATCCAGGTACAGCACCTTGTTGACGGTCATCTCCATGAGGTCCACGTCGTGGCTGATCACGATGAATCCGCCCGGGTACGCCTTGAGGAAGTCGCGCAACCACACGATCGAGTCGTGGTCGAGGTGGTTGGTGGGCTCATCCAGCAGCAGGATGTCCGCATCCGAGAACAGGATCCGCGCCAGTTCCACGCGACGCCGCTGACCACCGGACAGGGTGTGCAGGGGCTGGTCGAGGATCCGGTCCGGCAGGCCGAGGTTCGCACAGATCGTGGCGGCCTCCGACTCCGCGGCGTACCCGCCCGACGTCGTGAATTCCGCCTCGAGCCGGCCATAGCGGTTCATGGCCTTCTCACGGATCGCATCATCCGCATTCGCCATGTCGTCCTCCGCCTGGCGCATACGGCGGATGATCTGGTCCAGTGACCGTGCTGAGAGAATGCGGTCCCGCGCCGTCTGGTCCATGTCGTCGACCTTGGGGTCCTGGGGAAGGTAGCCGACCGTGCCGCGGCGGGTCACATTCCCCCCGGCGGGCAGGCCGCCGCCGGCCAGGACCTTCGTCAGCGTGGTCTTGCCGGCACCGTTGCGCCCGACCAGGCCGACCTTGTCCCCCTTGTCCACCTTGAAGGTGACCCCGTCCATGAGCAGCCGGGCCCCCACGCGAAGTTCGAGGTCTGTGACGGCAAGCACGGGAGGGACTCCTTGAGGTGAATAGACTGTCCGGCAGGGCTGGCGGAACCCGCCAAGTCTACCGTCGCCGTCAAAACCGGGATGCCCGCCATCCGTGCAGCCGTCCCACCGTCGTCACACCGCTTCTGAGGAGTCCACCGTGAGCCAGACCGTTCCCGTTGCCGGCCGCAAGCCACTGGCGGTTCCCGCCCAAGTGGCCCTCGCCGGCGTCTTCGCCGCTCTGATCGCCGTGTGCGCCATGCTCCCCCCGATTCCGGTGGGCGGATTCGGTGTGCCGATCACCCTGCAGACCTTCGCCGTCATGCTGACCGGGCTCATCCTGGGCGCGCGGCTCGGCTTCCTCTCCGTGGCCCTGTACGTGGTGGTGGGTCTGGTGGGACTGCCGGTGCTCTCCGGATTCAACGCCGGCTTCGGTGTGCTCGCCGGCCCCTCCGGCGGCTACCTGCTGGCGTTCCCCTTCGCGGCCGCCTTGACCGGTGCCCTCTCGACCCTGGTCCTCAAACGGGGCCAGGCCGCCGCCGCCCGGCGTGCCTCCCGAGGCGCTGACGCAGCCGCCGGACGAATCGGCTTCGGCTGGTGGGCCCTGGTCTGGCTCTCGGCCATGGTGGGATCCTTCGTGTTCATCCACCCCATGGGCATCGGCGGGATGATGCTCGCGCTCGATCTGGACCTGCCCACGGCCCTGGCGGCGGACATGGTGTTCTGGCCCGGTGACGTCATCAAGAACCTGCTCGCCACGGCCGTGGCCGCCACGGTGATCCGGGCCTTCCCGGCCCTGGCCCTCCGACGGTTCTGAGCGGCGTGGAGTCCACCATCACACCGCACCGCGACAGCATCACCCAGGGCCGGACCGGCAGCCTGGGCAGCGCCGCCAGCGGGGGGACAACCTCCGGCCTGGACCTGCGCGCCGCCGTGGTGGATCTCCCCGGGGCCGCGCCGGGGCCCGGCCAGTCGGCCGGCTCTGAGGCCGGCACCGTCCGCGTCCTGGGCCCGGTGGACCTGGTGGCCTCCGAGCCCACGGTCGCGGTGATCGGCGCGAATGGCTCGGGGAAATCGACGCTGATCCGCCTGCTCAACGGCCTGATCCTGCCCGCCGCGGGCAGCGTGCGCGTGCACGGCCTGGACGCGGCCACGGACACCGCCGCACTCCGGGCGCGGACGGGGTTCGTCTTCACCGATCCCCTCGTCCAGCTGGTGATGCCCACCGCCGGCGAGGACATCGAACTCTCGCTGCGGCGCATCCACCGGCGCCGCGCGGAACGACGGGCGGCCGCCGAGCGGCTGCTGCACGAGCACGGCCTCGGCGGCCTGGGGCACCGCAGCATCTACGACCTCTCCGGAGGCCAGCGCCAGCGCCTGGCCCTAGCCTCCGTGCTGGCCACCGATCCCGTGCTGCTGGTGGCTGACGAGCCCACCACCCTGCTGGACCTGGACTGGACCCTCGAGGTCCAGGAGCTCCTGCTGTCCCTGCCGGGTTCTGGACGGTGCCAGCAAGTCGTCTACACCACCCATGACCTCGACTTCGCCGCCCAGGCGGACCGGTGCCTCGTCATCGCCGACGGGCGCATCGTCCAGGACGCCTCCGGGCCGGCCGCCGTTCAGTGGTACCGCACGGACGTCCTGGCCCGTCGCGGCCACCGGGGCGGCCGGGATGCGGACAGCGGCCGGGACCCGGGGTCGGGCGGCCAGTGAATCTGCTGGACTACCGGCCCGGCACCACCGCGGTGCACCGGTGCCCGCTGTGGGTCAAGTACGCCGTCCTGCTGGCCCTCTCGGCCGTCCTCGTCTTCTGGCGCCATCCGCTGGTCGTCGGCATCACCGTGGCGGTGGTCTTCGCCCTCTACCTGACGGCCTCGCTCCCCCGCGAATTCCTGGCACCCTGGCGCCGCGGCTGGCCCCTGCTGCTGTTCGCCGGCGTCGCCCGCTTCGTCTCCGGCATCTGGGGCCCGACGCCGGCCCCGCCCCTCGAGGCGCTCGGACCGGCCCTCGTGGTGGTGGCCGCGGTGTTCGGTGCCCTGGCCGCGGCGCGACTGCTGGTGATCACCACCCCGGGCACGGAACTGCTGGACGGCCTGGAGCGGTTCTTCGGAATCCTGCGCCCGCTCGGCGTCCACCCCGAGGCGGCGGCTCTGGCCGTCAACGTGATGATCCGGTCCATCCCCTGGGTGGGTGGTGCGGTCCGCCGCAACGCCGAGGCCCTGGCCTCGCGCGGGCTGCGGCGTGGACCGGTCCGGCTCATGGGACCGGTGCTGGTGGCGACCGTGGGGCATGCCCGCGCCACCGGTGAGGCCCTGGCCGCGCGCGGGCTGCCCGGGGACCACGGCGAGACAACAGAATCCCGGCCATCCTGACATTTCCCGGTGATGATTCTCGGGAAAGTTCAGGATGACCGGGATTCTCCGGCGCAACGGGTCAGACGTCGGATCAGATGTTGAAGCCGAGGGCCCGCATCTGCTCACGGCCGTCGTCGGTGATCTTCTCCGGACCCCACGGGGGCATCCAGACCCAGTTCAGGCGCCACTCGTCCACCATGGTGCCGATCTCGTTGCTGATCTGCTCCTCGATCATGTCCGTCAACGGGCATGCCGCGGTGGTCAGGGTCATGTCCAGGATCAGGGCCCCGTCCTCGGCGTAGTGCATGCCGTAGAGCAGACCCAGGTCCACGATGTTCACGCCCAGCTCGGGGTCCATGACCTCGTGCAGGGCCTCCCTGATGTCATCCAGTTCGGTCTGGGGTGCTTCAGTGGTCATGGGATGCTCCTCAGGCTCCGGTTGCAGCAGTCTCGAAGCGCTCGTAGCCCTCGGCCTCGAGACGGTCGGCCAGCTCGGCGCCGCCGGACTCGGCGACCTTGCCGTCCACGAAGACGTGGACGAACTGCGGCTTGATGTACTGCAGGATCCGGGTGTAGTGGGTGATCAGCAGGGTGCCCATGGCTCCGGTGTCCTGGGCGCGGTTGACGCCCTCGGAGACCACGCGCAGGGCGTCGACGTCGAGGCCGGAGTCGGTCTCGTCCAGCACGGCGAACTTGGGCTTGAACAGTTCGAGCTGGAGGATCTCCACGCGCTTCTTCTCGCCGCCGGAGAAGCCCTCGTTGACATTGCGGGCCGCGAAGGTCGGATCGATCTTCAGGTTCTCCATGGCGGCCTTGACGTCCTTGGTCCAGTGACGCAGGGACGGGGCCTCGCCGTCGATGGCGGTCTTGGCGGTGCGCAGGAAGTTGGTCATGGTGACACCCGGGATCTCGACCGGGTACTGCATGGCCAGGAACAGGCCGGCGCGGGCCCGCTCGTCCACGGACATCTCGAGGACGTCCTCACCGTCCAGGGTGATGCTGCCGGAGGTGACCTCGTAGCGGGGGTGGCCGGCGATGGTCGAGGCGAGGGTGGACTTGCCTGAGCCGTTCGGGCCCATGATGGCGTGGGTCTCACCGGTGTTGATGGTCAGGCTGACGCCCTTGAGGATCTCCTTGGGACCGTTCTCGGTCTCGATGGAGACGTGCAGGTCCTTGATTTCCAGGGTAGACATTCGTGTTCTCCTTGCGGGTTCCGCCGGTGGGGCGGGAAGTTCTGGTGTGACTGGTTACGAGTTCAGTGAGGCGCTGTTCAGCACGGTGGCGGTGTCGACCCACACGGAGTCGTCCTCCACGGCCAGCGCGTAGACGGCGACCGGAGCGGTGGCGGGCAGGACGTTCGGCGCGCCGGTGACCAGGTCGAAGGCGGAGCCGTGACCGATGCACTCCAAGGCGCACCCCTCGACGAATCCGTCCGAGAGGGACACCTCCTCGTGCGAGCAGATGTCGTTGACCGCATGGAGCGAGCCGTCGGAGGCCCGGACCACGGCGACGTCGATGCCGCCGACCGTGAACCGCTTGGCCTCCTCCGCGCCGATCTCCGCGACGGCGCACACGCGCTGACCGGCGGCCATCAGAGGCTGGCCACCTGCAACTCGGACTCCATCTGGGCGATGAGGGTCTCCTCGACGTCGGCGATCCCGATCTTCTGGATGATCTCGTGGAGGAAGCCGCGGACGATGAGCTCCCGGGCATCCTTCTCCTCGATGCCACGCGCCATCAGGTAGAACAGCTGCTCGTCGTCGAACTGGGCCGTGGAGGAAGCGTGACCGGCGCCGTCGATGAGGCCCGTCTCGATCTCCAGGTTCGGCACCGAGTCCACGCGGGTACCCTCCGAGAGGACGAGGTTCTGGTTCTTCTCGTAACTGTCGGTGCCCTCGGCCTCCTTGCGGATCAGGACATCGCCCACCCAGACGGTGTGCGCGTCCTGGCCCTGCAGGGCGCCCTTGTACAGCACGTTGGATTTGCAGTTCGCCACGGCGTGATCCACGAACAGGCGTTGCTCCAGGTGCTGGCCGGCGTCCGCGAAGTAGAGGCCGAACATCTGGGTCTCCCCGCCCTGACCGGCCAACCGGGACGTCGGGGTCAGGCGGACCACGGAGCCGCCATAGGAGACGGCCACGTGCTTGAACGAGGCGTCCTTGCCGATCCTGGCCTGTTGGGCGGAGACGTGCACCGCACCGTCATCCCAGGACTGCAGGGAAGTGACGTTCAGGCCGGCCCCCTCCTGCACGTCGAACTCGACGTTCTGCGAGACCACGGCGGACCCGCGGTGCTGGAGCACGACGTCGGCGCGCGAGTTCGGTGCGGCGACCACCAGCAGGTGCTGGGCGGCGGGGGCCGTGCCGGCGCCGGTGATGTCGATCCGCACCGGGGTGGTGGCCTCGACATCGGCGCCAATGGTCACGACGGTGGCCTGCTCGAAAGAGGCCCAGGCCGCAGCCGAGGCACGGTCGTCCGGCGTGAGGACGGAGCCCAGGCGGGCGTCGTCCCGGCCCACGGTCTCCACCGTGACGCCGTCGAGCTCCGTGACCGAGATGGCAGGTGCCGTACCGGTCAGACGGGCGTCGTCGCCGTCGGGCAGGTGTAGGCCGCCCAGGCGGTTCAGGGGCGTGAAGCGCCAGTCCTCCTCGCGGCCCGTGAGGGCCGGGAAGTCCGCCAGCTCGAAGCTGGAGAGGCGGTCGGCCCGGGAGGACCCGGGCTTGACCGGGCGCTTCTGGGAACCGGACGGCACGCTGTGCGTGGCGTGGCCGGCGTCGGACTCCGCGGCCACGGTGGCGGAGAGCTTCTCGCCCTCCTCCCCCATGCCGGGGATGACGGGCACACCGGCGCCGTCGGCGTCGATTTCCTCCGGGGAGGCGTTGTCAGTGGTGTTGACGGTCTGTGACACGCTCAGCCTACCGATCCTTCCATCTGCAATTCGATCAGCTTGTTCAGTTCGAGGGCGTACTCCATGGGCAGCTCACGCGCGATGGGCTCGATGAACCCGCGCACGATCATGGCCATGGCCTCGGTCTCGGACATGCCGCGGCTCATCAGGTAGAAGAGCTGCTCCTCGGAGACGCGCGAGACCGTGGCCTCGTGGCCGAGGGTGGCGTCATCCTCGCGGATGTCGATGTACGGGTACGTGTCCGAGCGGGAGATGGTGTCCACCAGCAGCGCGTCACAGACCACGGAGTTCGCCGCGTTCTTGGCACCCTCCATCACCTGGACGAGTCCGCGGTAGGCGGCGCGGCCACCAGAGCGGGCCACGGACTTGGAGACGATCGAGCTGGAGGTGTTCGGGGCCAGGTGCACCATCTTGGACCCGGTGTCCTGGTGCTGGTCCGCCCCGGCGAAGGCGATGGACAAGGTCTCACCCTTGGCATGCTCACCGGTGAGGTACACGGCCGGGTACTTCTGGGTGACTTTGGAACCGATGTTGCCGTCGATCCACTCCATCGTGGCGCCCTCCTCGGCCACAGCGCGCTTGGTCACCAGGTTGTACACGTTGGTGGACCAGTTCTGGATGGTGGTGTAGCGAACGCGGGCGTTCTTCTTCACCACGATCTCGACGACGGCCGAGTGCAGGGAGTCCGAGTTGTAGATCGGGGCCGTGCAGCCTTCGATGTAGTGGACGTAGGAGTCCTCGTCCGCGATGATCAGGGTCCGCTCGAACTGGCCCATGTTCTCGGTGTTGATGCGGAAGTAGGCCTGGAGCGGGATCTCCACGTGGACGCCCTTGGGGACGTAGACGAAGGAGCCGCCGGACCAGGTGGCGGTGTTCAGCGCGGCGAACTTGTTGTCACCGGCGGGGATGACAGTGCCGAAGTACTCCTCGAAGAACTCGGGGTGCTCGCGCAGTGCGGTGTCGGTGTCCATGAAGATGACGCCCTGCTCCTCCAGGTCCTCGCGGATCTGGTGGTAGACGACCTCGGACTCGTACTGGGCGGCCACGCCGGAGACCAGACGCTCACGCTCGGCCTCGGGGATGCCGAGGCGCTCATAGGTGTTGCGGATGTCCTCCGGCAGGTCCTCCCAGGACTTCGCCTGGCCCTCCGTGGAGCGGACGAAGTACTTAATGTTGTCGAAGTCGATGCCGGAGAGGTCGGCGCCCCAGGTCGGCATGGGCTTGCGGTCGAAGTACTTCAGGCCCTTGAGGCGCAGGTTGAGCATCCACTCGGGCTCGTCCTTCTTCGCCGAGATGTCCCGGACGACGTCCTCGTTGATGCCGCGGCGGGCATTGGCACCCGCGTCGTTCTGGTCCGACCAGCCGAACTGGTAGGCGCCAATGGCATTGAGTTCGGGGTTCTTCTCCAGTACCTCGGAGATCACGCCCGGGTCGGCGTTCTCCTTGATGATCTGATCGGTCATCGCTGCCTCTCTGGTGATCGAGCTGATGGTCTGTTGGGTCTGATCTCACGCGGTGTGAATCTGTGGAGTCCGGCGGGGCCGGGGTTCGTGTGGAGCCGCTTCAGGTCCGGCTCGGGGAGGCTCACGGCTGCGGCGGCTCGGTCTCGTCCGCGTCCCGGCCCAGCGGCACATGGGTGGTGCAGACGTGGCCGCCGGTGGGCAGGGTGGACAGGCGGCGCACGTCCACGCCGAGCAGGCGGGCGAAGAGTTCCGTCTCCTCCTCGCAGAACTGAGGGAAGTCCGCGGCCAAGTCCTGGAGTGGGCAGTGGCCCTGACAGATCTGCGCGGCTTTCAAGGTGGTCCGGCCCCCAGGGTTGGCGGCCAGTCCCACGGTGCGGACGCTGGCGGCGAAGCCCTCCTCCTCCAGGACCCCGGCCAGGGCGGCGGTGCGGTCCTTGAGATTCGACGCGGTGCCGATGGCCTCGCGGTAGCGGTCCTCGACGGCGGCGAAGCGATCCCGGGCCACGGAGCGGACGGCGTCCGCTCCTCCGACCTGGTTCAGTCGATGGAGGGCCTGCGCGGCGACCTCGAGGTAGTCATTGCCGAGGCGGGACTGTCCGGCGCGGCTCACCACGTACCGGCGAGACGGGCGGCCGGCGCCGCGGTTGCCGGAGACCAGCTTGACCTCGACGGCGCCTTCGTCGGAGAGCACGTCCAGATGCCGGCGGACGGCGGCCGCGGTCAAGCCCAGCAACTCGCCCACGCGGGCGGCACTGACCGGGCCCTGGGTCAGGACAACCTGGAGCACCCGGTCCCGGGTGCTCTCGCGCTGTCCGTCGACCGGGCCCGCGGCGGGCACGTCAAGTTGGCTGGTGGAATACACAACCCCCAGTTTACCTAATTAAGGCCACCGCGAAAGTAAGGCCTGCCTTGCCCGAGGGTGGTGTTGGCCACGGTAGTTCTACGGGTCGTAGAACTACCGGACCACGCGGGTACCATGGATGGGTGCCATCCTCACCCTCCGTCCTGGTGTCCCTCGAGGGACTGCAGAAGACCGTCCGTAGCCGCCGGGGAGATCTCCACATCCTCAAGGGCGTGGACTTCCGAGCCCGCAGTGGAGAGGTGACCGCCCTGCTCGGCCCCAACGGCGCCGGCAAGACCACGACCTTGACCATCGCGCAGGGGCTCGACCGTCCCGACTCCGGCACCGTTCGCCTGCTCGGCGAGGACCCCTGGCACGCCGGCGCCGCCCTGCGCAGCCAGGTCGGCGTCATGCTCCAGGACGGGGGGCTGCCCCCGTCCGCCACCCCGGCGCGGCTGCTGCGCCATATCTGCTCTCTGTACCGCGAGCCAGCCGACATGGCCGCCCTCACCGAGCGTCTGGGCATCGACGAGTTCTCGGATCGGGACATCCGCCGCCTGTCCGGAGGCCAGAAGCAGCGGGTGGCGCTGGCCGCCGCCCTCGCGGGCCGCCCGCGCGTCGTGTTCCTGGACGAGCCCAGTGCCGGCCTGGACCCCGTCTCACGCCAGCTGGTGTTCGATCTGATCCTGGAGCTGAAGCAGGCCGGGCTGGCCGTGGTCCTTACCACCCATCTGCTCGACGACGCCGAACGGCTGGCCGATCACGTGGTGCTCCTGCGGGAGGGGGCCGTCGAACGGTCCGGCTCGGTCGCGGAGCTCACCGATCGCACGGGACCGACCCCGGTGCACTTCTCCGTCCCCCAGCCACTGGGCGCCGAGGCGCTGGCCGCCTTCCCGGCCGGACTCCACCTGGTGCCGGAGGGTCCCAGTGCGCCGGCCGACTGCACGTTCCGCGTCGAGGGGCTGACCACCCCCGACGCCTGGGCAGACCTGGCCGCCTGGTGGCGCGATCACCGCATCATGCCCACAGACGTGCGTCTGCTGCACCGTTCCCTCGAAGAGGTCTTCCTGGAGGTCGCCCCGTGAGCAGTCCCGTGAACACCTCTCACAGCACCGCCGCAGCCGTGTCCCCGCAGGACGGCCCCTCGCGCCTGGGCAACGCCAGCTCACTGGCCCGCCGGGTCGTGGCGCAGGGACGCTATGAGTCCGTCACCGCGATCCGCAACGGCGAGCAACTGCTGATCTCCCTCGTCCTGCCCCTCATGGCCCTGTTCGCCGTGGTCTGGTCCGGACTGATGGACAGCGCCGGCGTCCGTGGGGTGGACGTGGCCGTGCCGGGCGTCCTCGCCCTCGCCGTGCTCAGCTCGGCCTTCACCGGCCAGGGCATCGCCACCGGGTTCGACCGCCGCTACGGCGTGCTGGCCTACCTGTCCACGACTCCGCTCGGCCCGGCCGGGCTCATCCTCGGCAAGGCCTGCGCCGTTCTGGCGGTCCTGTTGCTCCAGGTGGTGGTGATCGGCGGGATCGGTCTCGCGCTCGGCTGGCAGCCCGTCTGGACCGGGGTGCCGTGGGCCGTCCTCTTCCTCATCCTGGGGGCGGCCTCCTTCACCGCTCTGGGGCTGCTCATCGCGGGCACCGCGCGGCCGGAGGCCACCCTCGCCCTGACGAACCTGCTGTGGGTGCTGCTGGGCGCCGTGGGCGGGGCCGTCTTCCCGGTCCCCACCACCAGCTGGTTCTCGGGCGTTGCCGCCTTCCTGCCCTCCGCCGCGCTGGGCGATGGGCTCCGGTCCGCCTTCGGCACCGGGATGCCCGACGTCGGCGCCCTCCTCGTCCTGGCGGGCTGGGGCATCCTGGCCACGGTCGGCGCCTTGAAGTGGTTCAAATGGCGCTGAGTGTTCTGCCCTCCAACCCCGCCCGTCTCGTCCAAAGGACCCTGAAGTGAGTACCCCCACCCAGTCCACCGCCCAGAACGGCTCCGCCACCCGCCCCGGACTGTGGCGCCGCATCGACGCGGGCATCGGCCGATACACGCCGCGGGACATCACCCGGGGCACCCTGGTGCTCGCCGTCATCTCGCTCGTCACCGAGATCGGCATCATCGTCACGGGCGGTGCCGTGCGCCTGACCGCCTCCGGTCTCGGCTGCCCCACCTGGCCCACCTGCACCGACGACTCCTGGATCAACACCCCGGAGATGGGGATCAACGGCGTCATCGAGTTCGGCAACCGGCTGCTGACCTTCGTGGTCGGACTGGCGGCCCTGGCGGTGCTGCTGTGGGTCTGGAACCTGCGGAAGTCCCACCCCAGCATCTTCTGGATCTCGGTAGGGATGCTGGCCTGCATCCCGGCGCAGGCCGTGGTGGGCGGCATCACCGTCTGGACCGATCTGAACCCCTGGGTCGTCGCGTTCCACTTCCTCGTCTCCTCGGTGATGGTCTGCTTCGCCACCCTGCTGGTGAATCGGGTGGGCGCTGAGTGGCGTCACCGTCAGTCCCACGGCGCTCAGCCGGCCGCTGCTGCGGCGGTGGTCGACGGCGAGACCTCCGTCCTCTCCCGGAACCTGGCCCGTGGCATCTTCGTGCTCGGCTGGGTGGTCCTGTACCTCGGAACCATCGTCACCGGTTCCGGCCCCCACGGTGGCGACGCTGACGCGCCCCGCCATGACTTCGACCCCCTGGTGGTCACCCGCCTGCACGCCTTCCCCGTCTACCTCATGACGGCAGCCGCGCTCGTGCTGCTCGTGGTGGTCCTGCGCCAGCAGTCCTCCCGGCGACAGCGGATCTCGGCCTGGGCCCTCATCGCGGTGATCGCCTTCCAGGGAACCGTCGGCTACATCCAGCACTTCACCGGACTGCCGATCGGCGTTGTCCTGCTGCACATGCTGGGCACCGGCCTCGTCGTCTGGGCCGTCACCACCGTCTGGGACCGGCAGGTCTCCACCTACCGCACCCGGCCGGCCGCCGTCCGCCCGTAGTCGGGCGGAACGGGGAACGGTCAGCCCTCGCTGACCTCGGCGCCGAGCTCGGCCGCGAGATCGTGACGATTCGGAGGTGGCCGGCGTCGTATCACTCGGGGTGGTGGCCGGGGACGGGGCCTCCGGCGCGCCTAGTCCCGCGTTGTTGCCACACCCCGTCAGAGCGAGCCCAGTCGCCAGCAGCACCGCTGCGCCGCTGGCCGGAGGCGTCCGCACCTTCACCGACATGTGAAACCCCCCTGTCCGCTGTCAGGTGACTTCACCCTACTGGCAGGCCTGTGTGGCTAGGACGGAACCCTTCCGAAACCCCGCCTTGACCTGCAGATACCCGGAGAGGTCTAGTGGGGCGCATGGAACTTCTCGGGGGAACGCTGGCGGGGCTGGCCGGCATGGCGATCTTCGTCGGCTCATTCTGGGTGGTGTGCAAGGCCAATCATGACCATCGCATCCCCTGGCTCAGACGGCCGGCACGCTTCCCCCGGCGGGTCTACGCGTACCGCGTCGTCGCCGTGGTGCTGCTCCTGCTCGCCGTCAGAGCGTGGGCGGAGGTCCTCGGCACTTGGTCTGTCCTGGTCATCGTTCTGCCGCTCATCCCCATCGCAGTCCTCAACGGCCAGCACAACCGCCGGGTCGCCCTCGCCTCGAGCCCCTGACGGCCTTCGTCCCGTGCTGACGCCCTCAGGTCACGGAGATCAGGAGGGGATGCCCGGAACCGGCATGAGCGGGCCGCCCACGAACGGATCCACGGCCAGTGCCACGAAGACGAGGGTCAGATAGGTGATGGAGAGGTGGAAGACCTTCATCGCCTTCTTGTCGTTGTACTCCGGCTTCTGCGACTCGGCGTAGAGCACGTGGGACTCGTAGACGAACCAGCCGCCGGCCACGAGGGCGACGGCCGTGTAGACGACCCCGGCCCAGCCCAGCGGCACCAGCAGCAGCGAGCAGGCCACGGTGGCCCAGGCGTAGAGCACGACCTGGCTGGAGACCACCCGCGCCGAGGCCACGGCCCCGAGCATCGGCACGTCCGCGGCCTGGTAGTCACGCTTGTACTTCAGAGACAGCGGCCAGTAGTGGGGCGGGGTCCACAGGAAGATGATGAGGAACAGCACGATGGCCGGCCATTCCACCGTCTCGCGGACCGCGGCCCAGGCGATGAGGACCGGGAAACAGCCGGCGATCCCGCCCCACACGATGTTCTGCTCGGTGCGGCGCTTCAGGATCAGGCTGTAGACGACCACGTAGAAGAAGATGGCCAGGACGCCGAGGCCGGCGGCCAGGAGATTGGTGCCCCACAGCAGGATGGCGATGGACACCACACCGATGGCCCAGGCGAAGATGAGGGCCTCGCGGGGCGTGACCTCACCGGTGACCAGGGGGCGCTTCTTGGTCCGGTTCATCAGCTTGTCGATGTCCCGGTCGATGTAGCAGTTGAAGGCCGCCGAGGACCCGGCGGCCAGTGCGCCGCCCACCATGGTGGCGATCATGGTGACCACGTCCGGGAAGCCCCGCTGCGCGAAGATCATGGTCGGCAGCGTGGTGACCAGGAGCAGCTCCATCACGCGCGGCTTGGTCAGCGAGACGTAGGCCGCCGCCTTCCGCTTGAACCCGATCTTCCGGCGGACCGGACGGGCGCTGGAGGGCGCCGGGCTCGCGGCGGACTGGGCATCAAGGGTGGTGGGCATCTACTTCTCACGGTGCAGGCGGGCGGGATGAGGTCATCGGTGCTGGAAACACCCCTTCCAGTGTACCGTTCCCCGCACGGAATGTCGGGTCGTGACAGGCCCCTGGCCGTTCACCTCCTGCAAGGCGTGGCCCCATTCGGGATAAGCTGGCGTCAGGTCGGCACCGGCCCCCAGTTTCATTCCGTCAGGAGCAGCTTTCGTGACTTCAGCCCCGGCATCATCCACCGGATCCGCCACCGCGGGGACTCCCTCCCTGCAGCGTCTTCAGCCCGCCCGCGAGTACACGTATTCGGCCGTGGACCGGAAGGCCGTGGATACCCTGCGCGTGCTGGCCGCAGACGCCGTGGAGACGGCCGGTCACGGCCACCCCGGCACGGCCATCTCCCTCGCCCCGGTCGCCTGGCAGCTGTTCCAGAACGTCATGCACCATGACCCCGCGGACGCCACCTGGGCCGGCCGCGACCGGTTCATCCTCTCGGCCGGGCACTCCTCCCTGACCCTGTACCTGCAGCTGTTCGCCGCCGGCGCCGGACTGGAACTCGAGGACCTCCAGTCCCTGCGCACCTGGGGGTCCAAGACGCCGGGCCACCCCGAGTACGGGCACACGGACGGCGTCGAGATCACCACCGGTCCCCTGGGCCAGGGCCTGGCCTCCGCGGTGGGCTTCGCCTTCGCCCAGCGCCGGCTGCGCGGACTGCTGGACCCGGACACCGCCCTCGGGGCGAGCCCCTTCGACCACCACATCTTCGTCATCGCCTCCGACGGCGACCTCCAGGAGGGCGTCACCTCCGAGGCTTCCTCCCTGGCGGGCCACCAGGAACTCGGCAACCTCGTGGTCATCTATGACGACAACGAGATCTCCATCGAGGACGATACGGACGTGGCGTTCAGCGAGGACGTGGCCGCCCGCTACGAGGCCTACGGCTGGCATGTCCAGACCGTCGACTGGCTCGCCACCGGAAACTACGTCGAGGACACGGAGCAGCTCTACACGGCCCTGGCCGAGGCCAAGGCACAGACCAGCAAGCCCTCACTCATCAAGCTCCGCACCGTGATCGGCTGGCCCTCCCCCGGCAAGCAGGACACCGGTGCCATCCACGGCTCCAAGCTCGGCGGCGAGGAGCTGGCCGGCCTGAAATCGGTCCTGGGCTTTGATCCGGAACAGCACTTCGCCGTCGACGACGGCGTCCTGGCCCACGCTCGCAGCGTCGGCGAACGCTCGGCGGCCTACCGCGCCACCTGGGAGGAGTCCTACGCCGCGTGGCGCGGCGCCAACGAAGGGCGTGCCCAGCTGTTCGACCGCCTCACGGCCGGCGAACTGCCCGAGGGATTCGCCGAGGCGTTCCCCGCCTTCGAGGCGGATTTCGACGCCAGCTTCTCGGGCGGAGCCAAGGGGATGGCCACCCGCGCCGCCTCCGGGAAGGTCCTGTCCGCCCTGGCCCCGGTCATGCCGGAGCTGTGGGGCGGGTCCGCCGACCTGGCCGGCTCCAACAACACCACCATGGACGGCGAGCCCTCGTTCATCCCCGAGAGCAGGCAGACCTCCAGCTGGAAGGGCGGGCCCTACGGGCGCACCCTGCACTTCGGCATCCGCGAGCACGCCGCCGGCTCGATCGTGAACGGCATCTCGCTCGGCTCGCTGCTGCGGGCCTACATGGGGACCTTCCTGATCTTCTCCGACTATCAGCGTCCAGCGATCCGCATCGGTGCGCTGATGGGGACCCCGGCCATCTACGTCTGGACCCACGACTCGATCGGCCTCGGCGAGGACGGCCCCACCCACCAGCCGGTGGAGCAACTCGCCTCGCTGCGGGCCATCCCCGGACTGGCCGTCGTCCGACCGGCCGATGCCAATGAGGTGTCCTGGGCCTGGAAGACCATCCTGGAGAAGACGGACGGACCCGCGGGCATCGTGCTCTCCCGTCAGAACCTTCCGGTCTTCCCGCGGAACGAGCAGGGCTTCGCCGATGCGGAGGGCACGGCCCGCGGGGCCTACGTGCTGCTGGACGCCACCGATGAGTCGGGCTCGGCCGTGGAGCCCCAGGCCATCCTGATCGGGACCGGTTCCGAGGTGCAGCTCGCGGTGGCCGCCCGGAACCAGCTGCAGTCCGAAGGCGTACCGACCCGGGTGGTGTCCGCCCCCAGCCTCGAGTGGTTCGATGCCCAGGACGAGTCCTACCGCGCCTCGGTGCTGCCGGACAACGGTGCTGTCCGGGTCTCCGTGGAGGCCGGGATCGCGCAGGGCTGGGCCAAGTACACCGGAGTCCGCGGGACCCAGGTCTCGCTGGAGCACTACGGCGCCTCGGCAGACTTCCAGACGCTGTTCCGCGAGTACGGCATCACGGCCGAGGCCGTGGCCGCCGCCGCTCGGGACCTGCTCGGCCGCTGACCTGGAGTCGGCCGGCCTCCCCCGCCACGCAAAGCACCCCCAGACGTACGGAGCACACGATGACCGAACAGAACCCGAACACCCGTGCACTGGCCGAGGCCGGTGTGTCCATCTGGCTCGACGATCTGTCCCGTGAACGGATCGCCACGGGCAACCTCGCCGAGCTGATCGAGACGCGGACCGTCACCGGCGTGACCACCAACCCCTCGATCTTCGCCGCCGCGCTGAAGAACGGGGAGGCCTACGCCGAGCAGTTGGCGCAGTTGTCCGCTGACGGCGCCGACCTGGACCGGGCCGTCTTCGAGCTCACCACCCGGGACGTCCAGGCCGCCTGCGACCTCTTCACACCCGTCTACCAGGCGTCCGAGGGGGTGGACGGCAGGGTGTCCATCGAGGTGGATCCCCGGTCTGCCCGGGACGCCGAGAAGACCGTCGCGGAGGCCGGCCAGCTGGCCCAGGCCGTGGGCCGGCCCAATGTGCTGATCAAGATCCCCGCCACGGAGGAGGGCCTACCGGCCATCACGGCGACCCTGGCCCAGGGACTGAGCGTCAATGTGACCCTCATCTTCTCGCTGACCCGCTACCGCGAGGTGCTCAACGCCTGGCTGCTGGGCCTGGAGCAGGCCCACGCCGCTGGAATCGACCTGTCCACCCTGCACTCCGTGGCCAGCTTCTTCGTCTCCCGCGTGGACACCGAGGTGGACCGCCGCCTCGCCGAGTCCACGGCCGAGGGAGCCGGCGAGCTGACCGGGCAGGCGGGCCTCGCCAACGCCCGACTCGCCTACCGCATCTTCACCGAGACCCTGGACACGGAGCGCTGGCGCGTCCTTGAGGCGGCCGGTGCCCACCCGCAGCGTCCACTCTGGGCCTCCACCGGGACCAAGGACCCGGCGCTTCCGGACACGCTCTACGTGACCGGGCTGGTGGCTCCGGGAACCGTCAACACCATGCCGGAGAAGACGCTGGAGGCCCTGGCAGACCACGGTGAGGTCACCGGGGACACCATCACGGCGGGCTACGAGGAGGCGGACCGACTCCTGGACACGATCGCCCATGCCGGCGTCGACTACAACGACGTGGTGGCCGTCCTCGAGGCCGAGGGCGTGGAGAAATTCGTGACCAGCTGGAACGAGTTGCTGGAAACTGTGCGCACCGCCCTCCAGGACGCCGCGACCCGCTGACGGCCCCTGACCGCCCCTGGCCGTCGCTGGACGTCGCTGGACGTGACTGCTCGCCTCCGGATCTTTCTGAACCCCTCCCCCGCATTCCCGCACGACCCCAGGAGACTGACATGAGTTCACTCGGATTGCAGGCCACCGGCGACGCCCTCGTGGCGATCGACCGTCACGTTCCGGCCCTGGTGGACGACCGCGTCGCCAGTCGCCTGGATGGGAAGGACCACACCCTGTGGGGCCCGGCCGCGGAGGAGGAGGCCTCGAAGCGCCTCGGGTGGATGGACCTCTTCGAGGACTCGCGGGCGCTGATCCCGCAGATCGAGGAGCTGCGCGACCAGCTGTCGGCCGAGGGCATCAGCCGGGTGGTCCTCGCCGGCATGGGTGGTTCCTCCCTGGCCCCCGAGGTGATCGCTGCCACCGAGGGATGTCCGCTCATCGTGCTCGATTCCACCGATCCCGAGATGGTGGGCAACGTCTTGGCCGCCGGGGTGGTGGATACCGTCCTGGTGGTGTCCTCCAAGTCCGGTTCCACGGTGGAGACCGATTCCCAGCGCCGGGTCTTCGAACAGGCCTTCACTGACGCCGGCCTCTCCGCCGCGTCCCGGATTGTCGTGGTCACCGACCCCGGCTCCCCCCTCGAGCAGTCTGCCCGCGAGGCCGGCTACCGGCGGGTCTTCACGGCCGATCCCACCGTCGGCGGGCGGTACTCCGCCCTCACTGCCTTCGGTCTGGTGCCCACCGGTCTGGCCGGGGTGGACATCGCCACACTGCTTGACGATGCGGAGGAGACCCGCGAGGTCCTCGCCACCGATGACCCGGGCAACCCCGGCCTCCAGCTCGGCGCCGCCCTGGCGGGCACGGTCCCGCTGCGCAACAAGCTGATCTTCTCCGACGAGGACTCGGGGCTGGTCGGCTTCGGCGGGTGGGCCGAGCAACTGATCGCCGAGTCCACCGGCAAGGACGGCACCGGCGTGCTGCCCGTGGTCGTGGACGCCGGCGACCCGGAGACCCTCTCCGCCGCCGACGACCTGCTCCAGATCCGCCTGGTGGCCGATCCCGAGGACCGGGAGATACCCGAGGCGTCCGACGCGGTCCACAGCAACCCATCCGGCCGGTCCGAGCACGCCCTGGAGGTCTTCGGCACCCTCGGGGCCCAACTACTCCTGTGGGAGTTCGCCACGGCGGTGGCCGGCCGCCTCCTCGGCATCAACCCCTTCGATCAGCCGGACGTCGAGGCAGCGAAGACCGCAGCCCGCGGCCTCCTGGATGCCACGCCCGCGGCGGAGCACCCGGACACCGTGATCGGGACGATCGAGGTCACCGGGCCAACCGACGTCGTGAACGGCCCCGGCGGGGCCCCGGACGACCTCGGGACGGTGCTCGCCGCCGTCGCGCAGCTGGTGCCGGCCCACGGGTACCTGGCCGTCCAGGCCTATCTGGACCGCGTGGGCTACCCGGAGCTGGAGGTCCTGCGCGCCACACTCGCCACGCTCTCCGGACGGCCGGTCACCTTCGGCTGGGGCCCGCGGTTCCTGCACTCGACCGGCCAGTACCACAAGGGTGGAACACCCGAAGGAGTATTCCTGCAGGTCACTGCCGATTCCGACCTGGACCTGGACATCCCGGGCCGCCCCTTCACCTTGGGTCAGCTGCTCGCCGCCCAGGCCGCCGGGGACGCCTCCGTGCTGCGGGAGCAGGGCCGGCCCGTGGTGCGGCTGCACCTGACCGAGCGCACGGACGGCATCGGCCAGCTCCTCCGCGCGGCGCACGGCTCGCAGGGATCCGATGGTGCCTGAGCCGTTGACCGGAGCGCGCCCGGCCAATCCCCTGCGCGACCCGCGAGACCGGCGGCTGACCCGGATCGCGGGTCCCTCCGCCCTCGTCCTGTTCGGCGTCACCGGGGACCTGGCCCGGAAGAAGCTGCTGCCGGCCGTCTACGACCTCGCCAACCGGGGCCTGCTCCCGCCCGGCTTCTCGCTGGTCGGTTTCGGCCGGCGTGACTGGAGCGACGAGGAGTTCACGGCCTACGTGCGCGACTCCGTGGAGTCCTCGGCCCGGACCGGCTGGAATGACACCGTCTGGAACCAGCTGCGCGGCGGTTTCCGGTTCGTCTCCGGTGGCTTCGACGACGCCGCGGCCTACGAGGACCTTCACGAGACGCTGGAGGCCCTCGAGGTCTCCCGTGGCACCGCCGGCAATACCGTGTTCTACCTGTCCATCCCCCCGGACTGGTTCGAGGAGGTCAGCCAGCAGCTCGCCGACCACGGCCTGGCCGGCCGCCACCATGACGCCGGCACGCGCCCCTCCCCCGCCCACGCCGGTACCTCGGGACGCCCGTGGCGCCGGGTGGTCATCGAGAAGCCCTTCGGCCACGACCTGGCCAGCGCGCGGGAGCTCAACGATGTGATCGAGCAGGTGTTCGTCCCGGACGCCGTCTTCCGGATCGACCACTACCTCGGCAAGGAGACCGTCCAGAACATCCTGGCGCTGCGCTTCGCCAACCGCCTGTTCGAGCCCGTGTGGAACTCCAACCACGTGGACCACGTGCAGATCACCATGGCCGAGGACATCGGCATCGGCGGCCGCGCCGGCTACTACGACGGGGTCGGCGCCGCCCGCGACGTCATCCAGAACCACCTGCTGCAGCTGCTGGCCCTGACCGCCATGGAGGAACCCATCTCCTTCGACGCGGATCACCTGCGCACCGAGAAGGAGAAGGTCCTGGCCGCCGTCGAGGTCCCCACGGACGACGCCGGCCTGGGCGCCGCGTCGGCGCGCGGGCAGTACACCGGTGGCTGGCAGGGTGGCGAGAAGGTCACGGGCTTCCTCGAGGAGGAGGGTTTCAATCCGGAGTCCACCACCGAGACCTACGCCGCCCTGAAGCTGGGCATCCGCACCCGGCGCTGGGACGGGGTGCCGTTCTACCTGCGCGCCGGCAAGCGCCTGGGCCGCCGCGTCACCGAGATCGCCGTGGTGCTCAAGCGGGTCCCGAACCTGCTGTTCCCGGGTCACGGTGAGGACGAGTTCGGCCAGAACACCATCGTCATCCGCGTGCAGCCGGACGAGGGCGTCACCATCCGATTCGCCTCCAAGGTTCCCGGGACCCAGCAGGAGGTCCGGGACGTGACCATGGACTTCGGCTACGGCCACGCCTTCACCGAGGACAGCCCGGAGGCCTACGAACGGCTGATCCTCGACGTCCTGCTCGGTGAACCACCGCTGTTCCCCCGCCAGGCCGAGGTGGAGCTGTCCTGGGCCATCCTCGACCCGTTCGAGGAGTACTGGGAGTCCCTGGCCGGTCAGCCGGAACCCTATGCCCCCGGCAGCTGGGGACCGAAGACCGCCGACGAGCTCGTGGCCCGTGACGGCCGCGTCTGGAGGAGGCCCTGATGATCATCGAGGTCCAGGACACCACCACCTCACAGGTCGCCAAGGAGATGAACCGCCTGCGCGAGGCCGGGGGCGTCGTCGCGCTCGGCCGGGTGCTGACACTGATCATCTCCACGTCGCCGGACCATGCCGAGGAGGCCATCGTCGCCGCCAACCTGGCCAGCCGCGAGCACCCCTGCCGGATCATCGTGCTGGCCGCCGGGGACGCGGCCGCTCCCACCCGGCTGGATGCGGAGATCCGGGTGGGCGGGGATGCCGGGGCCTCCGACGTGGTCATCCTCCACGGCTCCGGCTCCAATGCGGAGGAGTCCGAGTCGCTCCTCGGCGCCCTGCTGCTGCCGGACGCCCCGATTGTGGTCTGGTGGCCCCACTCCGCCCCGGAGATCCCGGCGGACTCCGCCCTGGGGAGGATCGCCCACCGCCGCATCACGGACACGGCCACGGCCCCCTCGCCCCGGCGGGCGCTGATGCACCTGCGCCAGACCTACCGGGCCGGGGACACCGACCTGTCCTGGACCCGGCTGACCGGATGGCGCATCCAGTTGGCCGCCATCCTGGACGGGCTGGATCCCGCCGAGATCCTCTCCGTCACCGTGGACGGCGCCGAGGACTCCCCCTCCACCATGCTGCTGGCCGCCTGGCTCACCCGCTGCCTCGGGGTCCCCGTCACCATGGCCCACTCCAAAGCCGGTCAGGGCATGCGCTCCGTCCGGCTGCGGCGCCAGCAGGGCGACGTGGTGCTGTCCCGGCCTGCCGGTGATGTGGCCTCCCTGTACCAGCAGGGCCGGCCGATCCAGCACATCTCCCTGCCACGGCGCAGCGACCAGGACTGCCTGGCCGAGGAGTTGCGCCGGCTGGACCCGGATGAGGTCTTCGGCGATGTGGTGGTCAACGGGCTGCCCCTGACCGACCTGAAGGCGGTGTTGCCCAGTGACCGATGACACCCGGCTGTTCCCGGACCGTGAGTCGCTCTGCCGTGACGCCGCCGGCGAGTTGCTCCGGATCCTCGCCGACGCCGTTCAGGACCGGGGCGCGGCCTCGGCCGTGCTCACCGGTGGCGGGACGGGCACGGGGATCCTGGCGGCGCTCTCCGACCTGGTGTCGGCAGGCCCGGATACCTCGGACGCGTCGGACGCCTCGGACCGTTTGGACACCCAGGGCAGCCTCCGGAGCCCGGTTCTCCGCCGGCCGGACTGGTCCCGGGTCCACCTGTGGTGGGGCGATGAGCGCTTCCTGCCCGCCGGGGACCCGGATCGCAACGAGCAGCAGGCCGAGCAGGCCCTCCTGCGGGACCTGGTCGCCGTGCACGGGATGCCCGCTGCGAACATCCACCGGATGCCGTCCGCTGACAGCGCGGCTGCGGCGGGGACGACGCCGACGGACGCCCGGATGACGGAGCCGATCATGGCGGCGGCCGCGGAGGCGTACGCGTCCGAACTCGCCGCCCGTGCGAGAGCGGACCCGGGTCCGGACGAGCGCCTGCCGGTCTTCGACGTGGTGATGCTGGGTGTGGGTCCGGATGCCCACGTCGCCAGTCTGTTCCCCGGTCGTCCCGGCCCGCTGGCCGCCGGGGCGACGGTGATTGCCGTGCAGGACTCCCCCAAGCCGCCGCCATGGCGGCTCTCGCTGACCGTGGAGGCCCTCAACACGGCCGAGCGGCTCTGGTTCGTGGTGGCCGGTGCGGACAAGGCCGAGGCCGTCGCGGCGGTCCGGCAGGCCCGGGACAACGAGAGAACCGACGCGGCCCGCTGGCCGGCATCGGTGGTCTCAGGTCGGGACGGCACCGCCTGGTGGCTGGACGGAGCGGCGGCCGGTCAGGTCTGATCTGGCGGACGCTGACCGCCGGACTGACCTGTGCCACTGGCCCTGACGCCCGTCCACGAGGGGTTAGAAGTCCTGCGAGAACCGCATGATGAGGCCGAGGGCCACCACGATCGCGCCCCAGGTCAGACCCAGGGTGATGGTGAGGCGGTTCAAGTTCTTCTCGGCCACGCCGGAGGCTCCCAGCGAGGAGGTCACGCCGCCGCCGAACATATCGGACATACCGCCGCCGCGGCCCTTGTGCAGCAGGATCAGCAGGACCAGCAGGACGCTGATGGCGGCCAGGGCGATCTGCAGGATGAGGGTCAGGACGTCCACGTCACTCTTTCCATTGGCGGGAGGCCGTCACCGGCCCGTTCGGGTTCTTCTGCGCCGTCCGACCGGGGTCGAACAGCCGGAATCAATCGGTCAGCAGGTGATGCTCGAACCTGACTATGCTAGCAAACTCGGCCTCGTCCAGGCTGGCGCCACCCACGAGCAGACCGTCGACGTCCTTCTCCCGCAGGATGGAGGCCGCGTTCGAGGACTTGACGGAACCGCCGTACAACAGGCGGAGGCCCGCGGCGGCCTCCTCACCATAGCGGGAGGCGACGTCGGCGCGCAGGGCGGCACACATCTGCTGGGCGTCATCCGGGCCGGCCACCTCCCCCGTGCCGATGGCCCACACGGGCTCGTAGGCCACCACCAGGTCGGTCACCTGCTCAGCGGTGAGGCCCTCGAGCGCCCCCCGGAGCTGTGCCTGGGTGTGCTCCACGTGGCGGCCGGCCTGCCGGACGTCCAGCCCCTCGCCCACGCAGAGGACGGGCGTGAGACCGTGCCGCAATGCTGCGGTGAGCTTGCGGTGGGCCACGGCGTCGTCCTCGCCGTGCAGCGTGCGGCGCTCGGAGTGGCCGACGAGGACGTAGCGGCACCCCAGCTTGGACAGGAAGGGTGCCGCGACCTCGCCGGTGAAGGCACCGGAGTCCTCAGCGGAGACGTCCTGGGCCCCGTAGACCAGGGGCAACCGGTCCCCGGCCACCAAGGTCTGGACACTGCGCAGGTCCGTGAAGGGCGGGAACACCGCCACCTCGACCTTCTCGAAATCGTGGTCCGCGTCCGTGAGGATCCAGGTCAGTTTCTGCACGAGGGTGACGGCCTGCTGGTGGTCCAGGTTCATCTTCCAGTTGCCCGCGATGAGCGGGGTGCGGTCATAGACGCCGTTGGTCTTCGAGGTCATGCTCAGGCACCTGCCTGGGGCGCGTCATGTCCCGCACTGTGGTTCACGCCGTGGCCCGTGGCCGAACGCTCCAGGGCGTCGATCCCCGGCAGTGACTTGCCCTCGAGGTACTCCAGGGAGGCGCCGCCACCGGTGGAGATGTGGCCGAACTGATCATCAGTGAACCCCAGGGCGCGGACGGCGGCCGCCGAATCCCCGCCGCCGACCACGGTGAGGCCCGTGGACTCGGTCAGGGACTGTGCCACCGTGCGGGTGCCATGGGCGAAAGCCTCGAACTCGAACACGCCCATGGGACCGTTCCAGAACACGGTCTCGGCCCGGCGGATCTCCTCGCCGAACGCCACGCGAGTCTCGGGGCCGATGTCCAGGCCGAGGGCGGAGGCGCCGTGTGTCCCGGAGGTCAGGGCCTCCACGGGCAGGACCTCGTGCTCGGCGTCGGCGGCGAACGCCGAGGCCATGACGATGTCCGTGGGCAGGACGATCCGGCAGCCGCCCTTCTCGGCCCGCTGGAGGTATTCGGTGACCACGGGGATCTGGTCCTCCTCCAGCAGGGAGGCACCGACCTCGTAGCCCTGGGCCTTGAGGAAGGTGAACAGCATGCCGCCGCCGATCAGCAGGGTGTCCGCGCGATCCATCAGGTTGTCGATCACCGCCAGCTTGTCCGAGACCTTGGAGCCGCCGAGGACCACCACGTAGGGGCGGTCCGGTTCTCCGGTCAGTCGGGAGAGCACGTCCAGCTCGCGGGAGACCAGGCCACCCTGGAATGACGGCAGCAGGCCGGCGATGTCATACACCGAGGCGTGCCGGCGGTGCACGGCGCCGAAGGCGTCATCCACATAGGCGCCCGATGTAGCCGGAGTCGACCCGGATGAGCCGCTGCCACCGGTCAGGGCGGCCATCTCGGCGGCCAGCGCGGCACGCTCGTCCTCGTCCTGGGAGGTCTCGCGCGGATCGAACCGCACGTTCTCGAGAAGGAGGATGCCGCCGTCGGGCAGGTTCGCCGACTCCTCACGGGCCGAGGTGCCCGTGACGTCCGCGGCCAGGCGCACCTCACGGCCGGCCAGCGCGGTCATCCGCTCGGCGGCGGGCCGGAGCGAATAGGCCGGGTCCGCCGTCCCCTTCGGGCGCCCGAGGTGGGCCATGACGACCACGCGCGCGCCGGCGTCGGCCAGCGCGGTGATGACCGGCAGCGAGGCACGGATCCGCCCGTCGTCGGCCACGGCGCCGTCCTCCAGCGGGACGTTGAGGTCGGAGCGGACGAGGACGTGGCGTCCTGCCACTCCTGCCTCCAGCAGGTCGTCAAGGGTCTTGGCGGTCATGCACAGGGCCTTCCGGGACGGTGGAACGGGGGTGGGCGGGGTTCGACCCCGGACTACAGCTTAGAGGCGACCATGGAGGTCAGGTCCATCAGCTGGCACGTGTACCCCCACTCATTGTCATACCAGCCGATGATCTTGACGGTCTTGCCGATCGATTTGGTCAAGGGCGCGTCGAAGGTGCAGGCCGCCGGCGAGGTGATGATGTCCGAGGAGGTGATGGGGTCCACGTTGTAGACCAGGCGGCCCTGCAACTCGGGGGTCTGCGCCGCTGCCTGGAACGCGGCATTGACCTCCTCGATCGAGGCCTTCCGCTCCAGCTCGACGGTGAGGTCCGTGGCGGAGCCGGTGATCGTGGGCACCCGCATCGCGAAACCGTCCAGCTTGCCGCGCAGCGAGGGGATCACCTCGCCGATGGCCTTGGCGGCGCCGGTGGAGGTGGGGACCATGTTCTGGGCCGCGGCCCTGGCGCGGCGGCGGTCCTTCGGGTGCGGCCCGTCATGCAGGTTCTGGTCACCGGTGTACGCGTGGATGGTCGTCATGATGCCGTCCACGATCCCGAAGGAGTCGTGCAGGACCTTGGCCATGGGCGCCAGGCAGTTCGTGGTGCAGGAGGCGGCCGAGATGATGTCCATGGCCGGGTCATAGGAGGAATCGTTGACGCCCATCACGAAGGTGCCGTCCACACCCTTGCCGGGGGCCGAGAGCACGACCTTGCGGGCGCCGGCCTGAAGATGCTTGCGGGCGTCCTCGGCCTGGGTGAAGTGCCCGGTGCACTCGATGACGATGTCCACACCGAGTTCATCCCAGGGCAGCTTCGCCGGATCCTTCTCGGAGAAGACCCGGATGGTCTTGCCGTTGGCGACCAGGTCGCCGTCCACGAGTTCGATCCCGTGCGGGTAACGCCCCAGGATCGTGTCGTACTTCACGAGGTACAGCAGGTCTTCGACGTCCGCGAGGTCGTTCACGGCCACCAGCTCGAGATCGTGGCCCTCCTGCTCGATGACCCGCAGTGCGTTGCGGCCGATGCGGCCGAATCCGTTGATGGCGATCCTGGTTGCAGTACTCACGGTGGTGCCTTTCGGTCAGACGGAGAGGAACGAGACGTGCTGTCGGGGGGCGGGGGGACATGAAGCGGGCCGGCCGCCCGCAGTGGCCGGCCGGCCCGTCAACGGGTCACCTGGTTCAGGGGGTGATGAGCTTGGAGGCGCCGGCCCGGGCGGCCTCGAAGCGGGCGGAGACGTCCGCCCAGTTCACGATGTTCCAGACGGCCTTGACGTAGTCGGCCTTGACGTTCTGGTAGTCGAGGTAGAAGGCGTGCTCCCACATGTCCAACTGGAACAGCGGGATGGTGGCCACGGGAACGCCGTTCTGCTGATCGTAGAACTGCTCGATGACCAGGTTGCCACCGATGGGCTCGTAGGCCAGCACGGCCCAGCCGGAGCCCTGGATGCCCAGCGCGGCGGCGGTGAAGTGGGCCTGGAACTTGTCGAAGGAGCCGAAGAACTCGTCGATGGCCGCGGCCAGCTCGCCCTCGGGCTTGTCCCCACCGTTCGGGGACAGGTTCTTCCAGAAGATGGAGTGGTTGGTGTGTCCGCCCAGGTTGAACGCCAAGTCCTTGGAGAACTGGTTGACGGTGGCGAAGTCGCCGGACTCGCGGGCGGCAGCCAGCTTCTCGAGGGCGGTGTTGGCACCCTTCACGTAGGTGGCGTGATGCTTGGAGTGGTGCAGCTCCATGATCTTCGCTGAGATGTGCGGCTCCAGCGCGCTGTAGTCGTAATCAAGTTCCGGCAGGGTGAATTCAGCCATGTTTCCTCCTTGATGGACATGTATCCAGAGCCCGGGGTGCCGGGCCCTGATATCTGGCCCCCGTCAGGAGACCTTGCTTCCCATCCTAAGCACCCCTGTGGGGGCGTTGGCCACCGGTTCCGCTCAGAGCCTGAATGTTCAGCTGTGGATCACGCGTCTTGCTCGGCCGCGTCCGACGGGAGGGCCGCATCGGTCCCCGGCAGGCCCTCCTCGACGGCCCGCTTGTCCGCCATGGCGAGCAGCCGGCGGATCCGGCCGGCGATGGCGTCCTTGGTCATGGGCGGATCGGCCAGCCGGCCCAGCTCGTCCAGCGATGCCTGCTTGTGGTCCACGCGCAGCTGCCCGGCGTACTTGAGGTGGTCCGGGACCTCGTCCCCGAGGATGTCCAGGGCCCGTTCCACCCGTGCCCCGGCGGCGACGGCGGCCTGGGCCGAACGCCGCAGGTTCGCGTCATCGAAGTTGGCCAGCCGGTTGGCGGTGGCCCGGACCTCCTTGCGGGTGCGGCGCTCCTCCCACACCAGCACGGTGTCGTGCGCCCCCATCCGCGTCAGCAGGGCTGAGATGGCGTCTCCGTCACGGATCACCACGCGGTCCACGCCGCGGACCTCCCGGGCCTTGGCGGCGATGCCGAGGCGGCGGGCAGCACCGACCAGCGCCAGCGCGGCCTCGGAGCCCGGGCACGTCACCTCCAGGGAGGAGGAGCGGCCCGGCTCCGTCAAAGACCCGTGCGCCAGGAAGGCTCCGCGCCATACAGCCTCGGCGTCGGCGACGGAACCGTTGACGATCATGGGGGGCAGGCCACGCACGGGGCGGCCGCGGACGTCCAGCAGGCCGGTCTGGCGGGCGAGGGACTCACCATCACGGATCACCCGGATGACGTAGCGACTGCCCTTGCGCAGGTTGCCGCCGGAGACGACGATGATCTCGCTGCCATGGCCGTAGACCTCGGCGATGGCGGTTCGGAGGCGGCGGGCGGTGGCGGCCTGGTCCAGCTCGGCCTCGATGACGATCCGGCCGGAGATGATGTGCAGTCCCCCGGAGAAGCGCAGCATGGCCGAGACCTCGGCCTTCCGTTCGGAAGAGCTCTTGATCCCGTGATGGGACAGTTCCTCTTTCACCGCCGCAGTCAACGCCATGGCGTCTCGCCTCACATCTCTCGCTTGTACTGGTGGAGCCGCCATACCGGTGGGCGTGACGGACGACGATGACCGTATCAGGAGCCCTTGAAGGCCTCCTGGAAGGCCAAGGCCAGACGCAGTGGGTCATGGATCGGGGTCCCCGAACCGGCACCAACCCTACTAAACAGGACCGCGGCACCCAGACGCTCGGCCGCGTCCACGAATCCCTGGGCGTCCTGGACCGCGTCCTGGTCTGCTATGACCACGTCCAGTCGCAGATCGGGCGCGTGGTGGTGGATGACCTCTAGGTGGTCAGCCGCGTTCATGCCGGAGGTTTCGGCCGTGTCCGTGGTGAGATTCATCACGAGCGCCTTCCGCGCCGGGGTGCGGACCAGGGCCTGGCGCAGTTCCGGCAGCAGCAGGTGGGGCAGAACGGAGGTGTACCAGGAGCCGGGGCCGAGGACGATCCAGTCGGAGAGCTCGATGGCCTCCATGGACTCTTCGCAGGCCGGGGCATTCTCCGGTTCGAGCCGGATGTGCGAGACCCTGGTGTTCTTCCCGGCGGCGGCCAGCGAGGTCTGGCCTGTCACGGTCCGCCGGACCAGCCCGCCCTTCTCGTTCTCGGCGAGCACGGCACCGGAGATCGTGAGCGGCACGGTGGACATGGGCAGCACCTGCCCGCGGGCGCCCAGCAGGGCCCCGGCCCAACGCAGTCCGCCCACCGGATCACCGAGCAGTTCCCACAGGGCCACGATCAACAGGTTGCCCAGGGAGTGGTTGTCCAGCGTGGCCTCGGTGCCCTCCTTGGAGGTGAACCGGTGCTGCATGACATCGCGCCAGGTCCGCCCCCAGTCCGTGTCATCGCACAGGGCGGCCAGGGCCATCCGCAGGTCACCGGGCGGCAGCACGTCCATCTCGCGGCGGATGCGGCCCGAGGATCCGCCGTCGTCGGCCACTGTGACCACGGCGGTGATCTCCCCGGCGATGAGCCGCAGGGCGCGCAGCGTGGCGGACAGCCCATGGCCGCCGCCGAGCGCGGTGACGCGCAGGGTCGGGTCATACGTGCCGACCGGTTGGCCCGGCGCCGGCACGGAACTGGGCGCCAGCGGCAACTGGCCCGTGAAGTGACTGCTCATGCCCGGCATCCCCGCCATCCCACTCATTCCCGGCCCAGGTCCCGGTGGTGCACGTTGACCGTGACCCGGGGTTGCTGGCTCAGCCGGTGGCCCAGCTCCTCGGCCACGGCCACCGAGCGGTGCTTGCCGCCCGTGCAACCGATGGCAAAGGTGGCGTAGTGCTTGTTCTCGCGGCGGTAGCCGTCCAGGACGGGCACCAGTGCCTCGAGATAGTGGTCCACGAACTCACCGGCACCCTGCTGCTGCAGCACGAACTCGGAGACCGCGGTGTCCCGGCCGGTGAAGGGACGCAGCTCGGGGACCCAGTGCGGGTTCGGCAGGAACCGGACATCGGCCATGAAGTTCGCATCCTGCGGGAGCCCGTACTTGAAGCCGAAGCTCATGACGTTCAGGCGCAGCACGATGGGGCCGGACTCGGTGAACAGCTCCGTGATGGTGGTGGCCAGCGTGTGCACGTTCTTCGTGGTGGTGTCCACCACGATCTCGGCCTCTTCCTTCAGTTCCCGCAGGAGCAGGCGCTCGGCGGCGATCCCATCCGGGATGCGGCCGGAACCCTGCAGCGGGTGCGGTCGGCGGGCCGACTCGAAGCGGCGCACCAGCAGCTCGTCACTGGCGTCCAGGAAGAGCACCCGATAGTCGACGCCCTGGGCACGCAATTGCCCCAGGGCCTCCTGGATGTCCTTGAAGAGTTCCTTGGACCGCACGTCCACCACGAGGGCCAGCCGCGGGATCGCCTCGGGGGAACGGCCCACCAGGTCCGTCAGGGTGAGGAAGAGCTGTGGCGGGATGTTCTCCACCACGTACCAGCCGTGGTCCTCCAGCGCGTGGGCGGCGGTGGTCCGTCCTGCCCCGGACATGCCGGTGACGATGAGGACTTCAGAGGTGGGTGGTTTCACCGGGGTCAGTCCGTCGCTCATGCGTCCAGACTACCCAGTCCCGTCCACCCCACTCAGTCCAGGATTTCCCCGGTGGTCAGGTTCACCCCGTGCGTCACCGGTTCCGACGAGGCTGTATCGGCACCCTCGGCACCTCCACGATCCTTGACGGCCTCAGCGGACTCGTCTCCGGTCACCGTGATCCCGGGGTGCAGCGCCGCATGGACGGTGGCCGCCAGGGCCGGGCCGATGCCCCGGGCCTCCTGCAGCTGCTCCACGCTGGCGGCACGGATGCGCTTGACGGAGCCGAAGTGCTTGAGCAGGACCTTCTGCTTGGCCGGGCCGAGGCCCTCGATGCCGTCCAGGGCGGAGGACACCATGGACTTGCCCCGCTTCTCCCGGTGGAAGGTGATGGCGAAGCGGTGGGACTCGTCGCGGATCCGCTGCAGCATGTAGAGCCCCTGGGAGGCGCGCGGGAGCACGAGTGGGAATTCCTCGCCCGGCAGCCACAGCTCCTCGAGCCTCTTGGCGAGGCCGACCACGGGGAGGTCGGTGATCCCCAGGTCTGCGAGGGCCTGGACGGCCGACGCCACCTGTGGGGGGCCGCCGTCGACCACCACGAGGGAGGGCGGGTAGGCGAAGCGGCGCGAGGACGGACCGTCCACGGATGCCCCGGCCGGGCCCTCCGCCACTCCGCCGGGACCTGTCAGACCGGCCACGTCCGCCGGATCCGGCTCCGGGGCGATCTCCCCGGTCGCGAAGGTTCCACTGCGCTCCTGGTCTTCCAGGTAGTGGCGGAAGCGGCGAGTGAGGACGTTGCGCATGGCGGCGGTGTCGTCCCGGGCGGCGTCCCCCGTCACGCTGAACTTGCGGTAATCGGCCTTCTTCGGCATCCCGTCCTCGACCACCACCATGGACCCGACCACGTTGGTGCCGGAGACATGGGAGATGTCATAGCACTCGATCCGCAGCAGTGGCTCGGGCAGTTCGAGGGCCTCCTGGAGCTCACGGAGGGCGGCCGATCGGGTGGTCAGGTCTCCGGAGCGGCGGGTCTTGTGCACCCGCAGGGCGAGCACGGCGTTCTCCTTGACGGTCTCCATCAGGGACCTCTTGTCACCGCGCTGAGGCACCCGCAGGCTCACCTGGGCGCCCCGCATGCCGGACAGCAGGGCGGCCACCTGGTCGGCGTTCTCCGGGAGCTCGGGCACGAGGACCTCGCGCGGGATGCGGCTGCTGTCCTCGAGTGACCCGTAGACCTGCTCGAGCAGCTGCTCCACCATGGTGGCACCCGAGACGTCCTCGACCTTCTCCACCACCCAGCCGCGCTGACCGCGGATGCGTCCGTCCCGGACGTGGAATACCTGGACGGCGGCCTCGAGCTCGTCGTCGGCGAAGGCGAAGATGTCCGCCTCCGTGGTCTCCGAGAGGACCACGGCATTGCGCTCGAACACCCGCTTCAGGGCCGCGATGTCGTCCCGGCGCCGAGCGGCGTCCTCGTAGCGCAGATCCGCCACGGCCTCCTTCATCTGGGCTTCGAGCCGGCGGATGTACTTCTGGGCGTCCCCGGCCATGAAGTCGCAGAAGTCCTGCGCGAGCTGCCGGTGCCCCACCTGGCTGATCCGGCCCACGCACGGGGCGGCACACTTGTCGATGTAGCCCATCAGGCAGGGCCGGCCCGAGAGCTCGGCCCGGCGGAAGACGCCGGAGGAACAGGTCCGGACCGGGAAGACGCGGAGCATCAGGTCCACCGTCTCGCGGATAGCCTTGGCCGGGTGGAAGGGCCCGAAGTACTTCACGCCCTTGCGCTTGTCCCCGCGCATCACCTGCACCCGCGGGTACTTCTCGTTCATCGTGACGGCGAGGTACGGGTAGGACTTGTCGTCCCGGTACATGATGTTGAAGCGCGGCGTGTACTGCTTGATCCACGTGTACTCGAGCTGCAGGGCCTCGAGCTCCGAGCCGACCACGGTCCACTCCACCGAGGCGGCGGTGAACACCATCGCCCGGGTCTTGGGATGCAGCCCGTTGGGGTCCTGGAAGTAGGAGGCCAGGCGGGACCGCAGGGTCTTGGCCTTGCCCACGTAGATGACGCGTCCATCCGGGTCGCGGAAGCGGTACACCCCCGGTGAGGTGGGTACCTCACCGGTCCTCGGGCGGTAGCTGGCCGGATCAGCCATGGCGCCTCAGTCCTGCGCGGGCGTCGGGTTCTGTCCGGCCTGACCGCCGGAGGTGTGGCCCGAGACCGGCTCGTTGTAGGTGGCCGCGCGTTCCTGGCCCGAGAGGGCCGCGATGGCGTCCATGATCTGGACCGTTGCCTGCCGTCGCGGCGGCAACGGGTGTTTGGTGCCGAGGTGGTCGAACTGCAGCGGCCGGCCGACGGTCAGAGAGAAGCGGTGCGGCGTGAACCGGTTCGAACCGGGCGGCTGGAGGCGTTCGGTGCCCCGCAGACCGACGGGCACCACCGGGGCCCCCGTGGCCAGGGCGAGCCAGCCGACGCCGGTTCGGCCCTTGTAGAGGCGTCCGTCCCGGCTGCGGCTTCCCTCGGGGTAGATGCCGACGCCGGCGCCGGCCTCCACGTGGCCCATGAGCTGTTCCAGGGCGGCCACGGAGGCGGCCTTCTCACTGCGCTCCACGGGAATCGACCCCACGGAGTCGAAGAAGCCCTTCATCACGGTGCCCTTGATGCCGGGCTGGGTGAAGTACTCGGCCTTGGCGAAGAAGTGAACCATGCGCGGCATGACCGCCTGCAGGATCACGGAGTCGAAGAAGGACAGGTGGTTGCTGGCCACGATGAACCCGCCGGACTCCGGCACGTTCTCCAAGCCCGTGATGGTCGGCCGGCAGGTGACCTTGACCAGGGCACGGATCCCCGTGCGCACGGCTTCATTGGTCGCCATGGCCGTCCTCTCCAGTGGAATCGAAAAAGCTCAGTGTCCCGGATGCTCCTGTGGACCGGATCCATCATAGTGCCCGGGTCAGATCCGGGCCGCGGTCACCAGTGCCCGGCAGTGCTCCGGCAGGTCGCCCGCGTTCTCACACAGCACCGTGGCCCCGGCTCCGGCCAGCTCGCTCCGGCTGCCGAAGCCCCAGAGCACCCCGATGCCCGGGATCCCGTGGTGGGCGGCCCCGGCCAGGTCGAAATGCCGGTCCCCCACCATCACGGCCCGCTCCGGATGCCCGACGGCGGCCAGTGCCTCGGCCATCGCCTGCACCTTGGTGCCGTGCGGCGGCAACGGGGCGGTCTCGTCGTCGTTCGACCCGCAGACCGCCGCGAAGAGGTGGTCGAGGCCCTGGACGCGCAGCAGCTGACGCGCGAGCGAGCGGGGCTTGGACGTGGCGACCACCAGCCGGTGGCCTGCCCCCAGGTCCTCGAGCGCGTCCCGGACACCGGGGTAGACGGAACTGGCCGCCATCCCGTGGCTCAGGTATCCGGCGCGGTAGTCACGGATCACCGCGGGCATGTTCTCGGCGGTGACACCTTCAAGGGACGCCAGGCTCTCCTGCAACGGCGGCCCCACGAGGGACGCGAGCCGATCTGGGCCCGGCACGGGCAGTCCGTGGCGCTCCAGGGCGGCGGCGATGCCACCCGTGATGGCCCCCGCGGGGTCCACCAGGGTCCCGTCCAGGTCGAAGAGGATCGCGGTGCCGGGCGCGGTCACAGGATCTCCGCGAGGAACTGACCGGTGTGGCTGGCCGCCTCGCGGGCCACCTGCTCCGGGGTGCCGGTGGCGACGATGCTGCCACCGCCGGACCCGCCCTCCGGGCCGAGATCGATCACGTGGTCGGCCGATTTGATGACGTCCAGGTTGTGCTCGATCGTGATCACCGTGTTGCCCTTCTCCACGAGGGACTGCAACACGCCCAGCAGCTTGCGGATGTCCTCGAAGTGCAGTCCGGTGGTGGGCTCGTCCAGCACGTAGATGGTCCGGCCGTTCGAGCGCTTCTGCAGTTCCGCCGCGAGCTTGACGCGCTGTGCCTCACCGCCGGAGAGGGTGGTGGCGGGCTGGCCCAGCTTGACGTACCCGAGCCCGACGTCCACCAGGGTGTTGAGGTAGCGCGAGATCTTGGTGTAGGCGGAGAAGAAGTCCGCTGCCTCCTCGATCGGCATCTGGAGGACCTCGGCGATGTTCTTGCCCTTGTAGTGCA
The DNA here is from genome assembly GCF_032154715.1 of Citricoccus sp. Lineage (GTDB taxonomy): Bacteria > Actinomycetota > Actinomycetes > Actinomycetales > Micrococcaceae > Citricoccus. Next base: position 68,878 of record NZ_JALDXU010000003.1, read on the forward strand.
CTTCCAGGGTCTCCCGGTTGTACCGGGCCCCGTGGCAGACCTCGCACGGAACGTAGACGTCGGGCAGGAAGTTCATCTCGATCTTCAGGGTGCCGTCACCCGAGCACGCCTCGCAGCGGCCGCCCTTGATGTTGAAGGAGAAGCGTCCGGGCTGATAGCCGCGGACCTTGGCCTCCTGCGTGTCCGCGAAGAGCTTCCGAATGGTGTCGAACACGCCGGTGTAGGTGGCCGGGTTGGAGCGCGGGGTGCGGCCGATCGGGCTCTGGTCCACGTGCACGACCTTGTCCAGCTGGTCCAGCCCATTGACTCGCTTGTGCCGCCCGGGGACGTGCTTGGCGTGGTTGAGCTGGTTGGCGAGGACCTTGTAGAGGATCTCGTTCACGAGGGTGGACTTCCCGGACCCGGACACGCCGGTGACGGCGGTCAGGACACCGAGAGGGAAGTCGATGGTCACGTCCTTCAGGTTGTTCTCCCGCGCTCCGACCACGGTGATCTTCCGGTTCTGGTCCAGCGGACGGCGCTGCTCCGGCAGGGCGATCTCGCGCCGCCCGGCCAGGTAGTCACCGGTCAGGGAGCGTTCGTTCGCCTTCAGGCCCTCGAGGGAGCCGGAGTGGACCACCTCGCCGCCGTGCTCGCCGGCCCGGGGGCCGATGTCCACGATCCAGTCGGCCTCGGCGATCGTGTCCTCGTCATGCTCCACCACGATCAGGGTGTTGCCGAGGTCCCGGAGCCGCAGCAGCGTCTCGATCAGCCGCCGGTTGTCCCGCTGGTGCAGGCCGATGGACGGCTCGTCCAGGACGTAGAGCACCCCGACGAGCCCGGAGCCGATCTGCGTGGCCAGGCGGATGCGCTGGGCCTCACCACCGGACAACGTCCCGGCCGGCCGCTCCAGGTTCAGGTAGTTGAGGCCCACGTCCAGCATGAAGTGCAGGCGGGCCAGGATCTCCTTGAGGACCTGGTCGGCGATCTGCACGTCCCGTTCGGACAACTCGAGCTGCTCGAAGAAGTCGATGGCGTCCTGCATCGGCAGGACCGTGGTCTCCGAGATGGACTTCCCGCCGACGGTCACGGACAGCGAGGTGGGGTTCAGGCGGGTGCCGTTGCAGGCTGCACAGGGGATCTCCCGCATATAGGACTCGTAGCGGTCCCGGGCATGATCCGACTCGGTCTCGAGGTGCTTGCGGTGGATGTAGTCGATGACCCCCTCGAAACCGGTGGTGTACCGCCGTTCGCGGCCGAAGCGGTTCCGGTAGGACACCTCGACCTTGAAGTCCTTGCCGTGCAGGACGGCCTTGCGGGCGGCCGCGGGCAGGTCCTTCCAGGGCACGTCCATGCCGAAGCCGACCTCGCTGGCCAGGCCTGAGAGCAGCCGCTGCCAGTACTCGGACGTCGACTTGCCGATCGACCAGGGGGCGATGGCCCCCTCCTGGAGGGTCTTGTCCTGGTCCGGGACCACGAGGTCCTCGTCCACCTCCAGCTTGGTGCCGATACCGGTGCAGACCGTGCACGCGCCGAAGGGGTTGTTGAACGAGAAGGAGCGGGGCTCGATCTCGTCGATCGTCAACTGGTGGCCGTTGGGACAGGACAGCTTCTCCGAGAACGAACGGAACTTGGGCGTCCCCTCGGCATCGAAGGCGTCCCACTCGCCCGCGTTGGCCTTGGCCGGGTCCACGGCGGCGTCCACGTCCACGAAGTCGATGACCACGAGCCCGTCGGCCAGGTTCAGGGCGGTCTCCACCGAGTCGGTGAGCCGCTGGCGGATGCCGTCCTTCATGGCCAGACGGTCCACCACCACGGCGATGGTGTGCTTGACCTGCTTCTTCAGCTTGGGCGGATCGGACAGCTGGATGAGTTCACCGTCCACGATCGCCCGAGAGAAGCCCTGGGTGGCGAGGTCGGCGAAGACGTCCACGAACTCGCCCTTGCGGCCGCGGGCCACCGGGGCGAGCACCTGGAAGCGGGTCTTGGCGGGCAGCTCGCCGAGCTGATCCACGATCTGCTGTGGCGACTGCCGGCTGGCCGGCTCGCCGCACTCGGGGCAGTGCGGGATGCCGATGCGGGCCCACAGCAGACGCATGTAGTCATAGACCTCGGTGATGGTCCCGACCGTGGAGCGCGGGTTGCGGTTCGTGGACTTCTGGTCGATCGAGACCGCCGGGGACAGGCCCTCGATGAAGTCCACGGAGGGCTTGTCCACACGGCCGAGGAACATCCGCGCATAGGAGGACAGCGATTCCACGTAGCGGCGCTGACCCTCCGCGAAGATCGTGTCGAAGGCGAGGGAGGACTTGCCGGAACCGGATAGCCCGGTGAAAACGACCAGCGCATCGCGCGGGATGTCCAGGTTTACATTCTTCAGGTTGTGCTCGCGGGCACCCTTCACCACGATCCGGTCCGGATCGTGGCGGTGCGCCCCGCCTGCGGGGCCGGAGGCGAGGCCGCGGGAGTTGCGGGACGTGGAGGACGCGGACGTGGCGGGAACCGTATCGGAGTCGGGATTCGTGAGGGATTTCGGCACGGAATCCACTGTATGGCAGAGAGGCTTCGAACACCTCTTCGAACCGTCGGCCCTGAGCGAATTCCCCCTGACGCCGCATCGTTCAGGTCCCCCCCTATCACTCAGGTGCTGCCACTCAGGTGGCGGGGAACACAGCCTCGAGTTGCCGCGTGGCCTCCTGTGGCCCGTACCCGAGGGTACGGGCGACCTGGGCGTAGGCGGCCGCCGCGGCGGCGAGTTCGGACTCCGCCGTGTCATTGCCCTGGGCCACCACGGTTCCCAGCCGGGGCCTGGCGGTCACGACGGCGGCCTGTTCCAGTTCCTTGTACGCGCGGGCCACCGTGTTCGCGGCCACACCCAGGGCCGACGCCAGGGCACGCACCGTGGGCAGCTTGCTGCCGACCGGAAGCCTCTTGCGATGGATGAGGTCGAGCAATCCGGTGCGCACCTGCTCATAGGGCGGGACGGTGGAGCCGGTGTTGATGGACAAGGCGGTGACCAGCCACGCGGGGACCGGCGTGGCCGGGGCTGCGGCCGGGGGCGTGCCCCCCGATGGATCCTGGGGTTGCGCGGGATCCTTGCGTTGTCCTGATGCGCCCCGAGCCGCCATGTGTCCCCGTGTTCCTGGCAGGTCCGTGACCTGTGCCGTGTCTGTGCCGTGTCTGTGTGTTCAGACACCCTATCGGAGCAGCGCGGTGCGGGGCGGTCCACGCCGGCACCAGAGGGGCCGTCCGGCGGGATGGGGCTGCGGGGATCGAGACTTGACCTTCCCTTGGGCTTGCCCCGGTGGCGGTCAACGTCCTTAGACTATGGCTCATGCCTTCATCCACCTCCCCCATCCGGTTGCTGCACGATCTGCCCCGGGTGACGGTCCGCCAGCGGTCGGTCTCCGACATGGCGAACAACGTGTACGTCCTCACCTCGAAGACGTCCGGGACCCAGGTGCTGATCGATGCCGCGGACGACGCCGTCGCCGTCGGTGAGCTGTTGCAGTCGGCGAAGGACGACACCCCCTGTGAACTCAAGCTGGCCGTGATCATCACGACCCACCAGCACTGGGATCATATTCGGGCCCTGGCCGAGGTCGTGGAGGCCACAGGGGTTCCGACCGCGGCCGGTGTGGACGATGCCGACGCCATCGAGCGGGAGACCGGTGTGCCCGCGAAGGTCCTGCTGAACCACGGCGACACGGCGACGTTCGACGGGATCTCGCTGGCCGTCGTCGGGCTCCGCGGACATACCCCGGGCTCCGTGGCGCTGGTCTACGAGCCGGAGGACGGCCCGCCGCTCTGCTTCTCGGGCGACAGCCTGTTCCCGGGGGGCGTGGGGAACACGCAGCAGGACCCGGACCGCTTCGACTCGCTGTTCGCGGATGTGGTGGCGCGGCTGTTCGAGCAGTATCCGGATGACATGATCGTCCACCCCGGCCACGGCGATGGGACCACCCTCGGCACGGAACGCCCCCACCTCGGGGACTGGCGCGCACGCGGCTGGTAGCCGGCAGGCCGGAGAGGTCGATGACCCGGTACCACCGCCCGGAGCTGGGTTCAGATGCTGGGTGAGAGGTCGTTCTTCACGCCCACGATGAAGATGCGGCGGAACGGGTAGTCCGTCAGCCGCACCCCCTCGGGCGTGGTGTAGGTCGGGTAGGACTCGCGCATGATGCGCCGGTACTCCTCGATGTACCGTTCCTGGAGGTTGGTGCCATCCCGCCGGTCGGCGGCCTCCAGCCGTTGCAGCGAGGGACGCAGGGCCGCTCCGCGGACCCAGTCATACACCGGATCCGGTCCGCTGAGGGGCTGACTGTAGGTGGTCTCCCAGATGTCCGCCTCGAAGCCCGCCGCGATCAGGGTCTCCAGATACTCGTCCGTGGTGTAGACCGATTCCCGTTCCACCACGCCCTCCAGGGCGTCCTCGAACTCGGGGCGGCGGGACATCTCCGCGATGGTCGCATGCGAGGGGGCGGCGAAATTGCCGGGGATCTGGACCGCGAACCAGGCTCCGGGCTTGAGTGCCTCGAGCCACCCGCGCACCAGCTGCCGATGATCTGGGATCCACTGCAGCATGGCATTGGACACGATCACGTCCACCTCAGCGTCCGGTGCCCAGCGCTCGGCGTCCACCTCATCGAACTCCAGGTTGCCAGGCGCCCCCGACTCCGCGGCCATCTGCTGGGCGGAGGCCACCATGTCCGCTGAGGAGTCCAGGCCGATCACGCGGGCATCGGGCCAACGCTCGGCCAGAGTCCGTGTCATATTGCCGGGGCCACAGCCCAGGTCCACCACGACCTTCGGATCCGTGGCCCGGACCCGCGCCGTGAGGTCGCGGAACGGCCGGGCCCGGCGGTCGGCGAAGACGGTGTACTGCTGGGGATCCCAGGTGAAGTCCTGCATGCCCCCACGCTAGCGCGTCCCCGGCGCGACGTAAGCTGGACGTAATGTTGCTCTCCGACTTGATTCCCTCCCCCGCCGGCGGCCCCGCGACCGCACCGGAACGCCTCTCCCCCGATGCCGTGTACGAGGGCTTCCTCGAGTGGACCCGGTCGCGGGACATCGCCCTGTATCCAGCGCAGGACGAGGCCGTCATGGAACTCGTGCAGGGCAACAACGTCATCCTCTCCACCCCCACCGGTTCCGGTAAGTCCCTGGTGGCCGTCGCCGCCCACTTCCAGGCTCTGGCCACCGGCCAGCGGACCTACTACACGGCCCCGATCAAGGCCCTGGTCTCGGAGAAGTTCTTCGCCCTGGTGGAGATCTTCGGCGCAGACCACGTCGGCATGGTGACCGGTGACTCCTCCGTGAACGGGAACGCCCCGATCATCTGCTGCACGGCCGAGATCCTCGCGAATCAGGCGCTGCGGGAGGGATCCGGCCTGGATGTGGGGCCGGTGATCATGGATGAGTTCCACTTCTACGCGGATCCCCAGCGCGGCTGGGCGTGGCAGGTTCCCCTGCTGGAGCTGCCACAGGCGCAGTTCCTGCTGATGAGCGCCACACTCGGGGACACCACCCGGTTCGAGGAGGACCTGACCACACGGACGGGCCGCACCACCACCACCGTCGCGCATGCCGAGCGGCCCATCCCCCTGTCTTATGAGTGGTCCGAGGAACAGGTGCAGGACAAGGTCGCTGAGCTGGTGGAGACCCGTCAGGCACCGGTCTACGTGGTCCACTTCTCCCAGCTGGACGCCGTCGAGCGGGCGCAGTCCCTCTCCTCCGTGTCCGTGGCGACCCGCGAGGAGAAGGACGCCATCGCGGAGCGGATCGCCGGCTTCAGGTTCTCCGCCGGCTTCGGCAAGACCCTCAACCGGCTGGTCCGGGCCGGCATCGGCGTCCACCATGCCGGGATGCTGCCCAAGTACCGCCGGCTCGTGGAACGGCTGGCGCAGGAGGGGCTCTTGAAGGTCATCTGCGGCACGGACACCCTCGGCGTGGGCATCAACGTGCCCATCCGCACCGTGCTCATCACGGCCCTGAGCAAGTACGACGGCCAGCGCACCCGCATCCTGCACGCCCGCGAGTTCCACCAGATCGCCGGACGGGCTGGCCGCGCCGGCTATGACACCTCGGGGCTCGTGGTGGTGCAGGCCCCCGAGCACGTGATCGAGAACGCCAAGGCCCAGCAGAAGGCGGCCGCCAAGTTCGCGAACATCAAGGATGAGGCCGAGCGCAGCAAGCGAATGAAGCAGTCCACGAAGTCCTCCCCGAAGAAGACGCCGCCGAAGGGCTTCGTCTCCTGGGGCAAGGCCACCTTCGAGAAGCTCGTCTCGGCCGAGCCCGAGGCCATGACGAGCCAGATGCGCATCAGCCACTCGATGCTGCTGAACATCCTCGACCGCCCCGGCGATCCGGTCATCGCCGTCCGCCGGATGCTGCGCAACAGCCACGAGACCCCGGCCAAGCAGGCCGCCCACCTGCGCCGCTCCCTCGGCATCTTCCGCGAGCTGCTGGCCACCGGCGTGGTGGAGAAGCTGCCCGAGCCGGACGCCGAGGGCCGCACCGTGGACCTCACGGTCGACCTGCAGCCGAACTTCGCCCTCAACCAGCCCCTCTCGCCCTTCGCCCTGGCCGCGTTCGACCTGCTCGATCCGGCCGACCCCGGCTACTCCCTGGACATGGTCTCCATCGTGGAGGCGACCCTTGAGCCACCCCGGCAGGTGCTCTCCGCCCAGGTCAAGAAGGCCCGTGGTGAGGCCGTGGCCGCCATGAAGGCCGAGGGCATGGACTACACGGACCGCATGAACGCCCTCGATGAGGTCACGTACCCGATGCCGCTGGCCGAACTGCTCGAGCAGCAGTTCGAGCTGTACAGCGCCTCCGCCCCCTGGCTCCATGACTTCGAGCTGACCCCGAAGTCCGTGGTCCGGGACATGTACGAACGTGCCATGGGCTTCGGCGACTACGTGAACTTCTACGGGCTGTCCCGCTCCGAGGGGGTGCTGCTGCGCTACCTGACCGATGCCGTCAAGGCCCTCAAGCAGACGATCCCCCAGGACGACCGGGACGAGGAACTCGACATCCTGGTGGCCTGGCTGGATGAGATCGTCAAGCAGACCGACTCCTCGCTCATCGAGGAGTGGGAGGATCTGCTGGCCGGGGACATCGAGGAGCTGAAGAAGGACCACGAGCAGCTGGCCCCGCCGGAACCCCCGCGGCTCAGCGCCAACACGCCCGTCTTCACCGTGATGGTCCGCAACGCCCTGTTCCGCCGGGTGCGGCTGTTCGGCGATGAGCAGGACCGTGCCCTGGCCGAGCTCGGCAAGGACGCCGGTGATGCGTTCTCCGCCGACGACTGGGCGGAGGCACTCGACGGCTACTTCGGGGACTACGAGGACATCGACGACGGCCCCACCGCCCGCGGTCCCCAGTACTTCCGCGTGGACACCGCCCCCCAGCCAGGGCCCGACGGCGGCGCCCCGGCCGGCGTCTCCGGCTCCCGTTGGTGGACGGTCCGGCAGGTCCTCGTCGACCCGGAGGGTCACCTGGACTGGGGCATCAACGCCCTCGTCGACCTGGACGCCTCGGATGAGGCCGCCCACCCCGTCGTGCATGTGGTCTCCGTGGGAGCCCCGGAGCCCGGCTGGACTGTGTGAGCTGGACCGGCAAGCTGAGCCTGTGACCTGAACAGCGTGACCTGAACAGCGTGACCCGACCTCTGTGAGAAGGAGCCCCGACGCGTGAGCGCCCCCATCCCCAGCACCGCTACCGATACTGTCCCCGGCGCCGTCCGTCCGGCCGTCCCAGCAGACGTCCCGCGCATCCTCCGGCTCATCAGGGATCTCGCGATCTATGAGAGGGAGCCCGACGCCGTGAACACCAGCGAGGCTGCCCTGGAGGCGAGCCTTTTCGGGGAACGGCCGGCGGTCTTCTGCCATGTCATCGAGGACACGCTTCCGGCGTCCGGCCCCACCGTGGTGGGCATGGCGCTGTGGTTCCTGAGTTACTCCACATGGGAGGGCACCCACGGGATCTGGCTCGAGGACCTCTACGTGGACCCGGCGATGCGGGGACGCGGGCACGGCACGAGGCTGCTGTCGCACCTGGCCGGGATCGCCGCAGAACGCCGCTATGCGCGGATGGAATGGGCCGTCCTGGACTGGAACGAACCGTCGATCGGTTTCTACCGGTCACTCGGTGCCACCTCCCAGGACGAGTGGACGACGTTCCGGCTCACGGGTGCCGCCCTCAAGAATGCCGCTGGCACCGCGGAGGGTCACCGGTGACGGCCGGCGTCGCGGGTGATCCCCGCTCCTTTGCACCGCCGGCCGAGGTGATCGCCACCGGAGTGTGCACCCACCACCCCGGGCCGTCGACCCGGTTGCTGGACGGAACACGGATCACCGACCACTGGTTCGAGCTCCCGCTGGACCATGCCCGGCCGGAGGGCGCGCGGATTCGGGTGTACGCCCGCGAATACGTCTCCGGCGCGGATCACGATCTGCCGTGGCTGTTGTTCCTGCAAGGCGGCCCCGGGGGCAAGGGCGTGCGTCAGGCCCAGCTGGCCGGATGGATGAAGGAGGCATCCCAGCGCTTCCGGATCCTGATGCTGGACCAGCGCGGCACCGGGCTGTCCACCGCCGCCAACCGCAACACCCTGCCCCTGATCGGCACGCCTAAGGACCAGGCGGACTATTTGGTGCACTTCCGGGCCCCCTCCATCGTGCAGGATGCCGAACTGGTCCGGCTGACGCTGGAGGCGGAGCCGTGGACGGTCTTCGGGCAGAGCTTCGGCGGGTTCTGCACGCTGAGCTACCTGTCCTGGCACCCCGAGGGGATGTCCCGGGCCCTCATCACCGGCGGCCTCGCCCCGCTGGACGGCCCCGCGGACCGCGTCTACCGTGCCACCTACCAGCGCATGCGGGCGCGCAACGAGGAGTACTTCGGGCGCTTTCCTGAGGACCGTCAGGTCCTGGGCCGCGTCTACGATGCCGTTCGTGCCGGAGAGACCGGAGCGGCGCCGTCGGCGGTCCTCCCGGACGGTTCTCCCGTCACGGTGGGGCGGGTCCAGATGCTGGGGATGTTCCTCGGCGGCAACACCCGGATGGACCAGCTCCACTACCTGCTCCAGGAGGCGTTTGAGCAGGAACCGTCGAGGGCCAGCACTGTGATCGGCGCCAGCGCCGGCACCCTCACCGACACCTTCCTGCACGGCCTCTACCAGCAGGTATCCCGGGCCACGAATCCGCTCTACCTGGTGATGCACGAGTCCATCTACGCCCAGCCAGCCCAGACCGCGCTGCCGCAGCCGGCACCGGTGACGGCGGCAGCCCCGTTGGCACGGTCAGAGGCCGACGCCACGAAGACGGCATGGGCCGCTCAACGGATCCTGCGGTCATCCCCCGACCTGGCGGACTTCGATCCCGCCCGGACCGCCCACCCCCTGCTGACCGGCGAGATGGTCTTCGACTGGTATGCGGCTCTGGACCCCGCCCTCACACCACTGCAGGCCGTGACGGAGGAGTTGGCGCGCCGCACCGACTGGGGTCCCCTGTACGACCCGGAGGCCTTGGCCGCCAACACCGTCCCGACGGCCGCCGCCGTCTACACCCACGACGTCTACGTGGACCGGGCGCTCTCCCTGGAGACCGCGTCGCGCGTGTGTGGACTGCGGGTGTGGGAGACCGACGAGTTCCACCATGACGGCATCGGAGAGGACGGTCCCGGGATCCTGCGCCGGTTGTTGTCCCTGACCGACGGTTCTCCGTGACCGAGTCCTGAGAACGCCAGAAGGCCCGCCCCGGAACCTCCGGTGCGGGCCTTCTCGTTCAGGAGCCCGCCGATCGTTCGTCGGTACGACGCTCGGCAGGGACACCCGGTACTACTCAGACCCTGGGGCCCTCGTTCTTGACGATGGAGTTGGAGATCGTCGGGACGTCCCGACCCTCCGCCTGAGCAGTGGCCACCCGGGTCTCGTGGGCGGTGCGGATGATCTCCGAGTAGCTGTCCTTGTGCTCGATGAGGTCGTCCCGGAAATGCGGGGACACGTTCTCCGCCGCGCGGGTCCACTTGTCCATCAGCTCCTCGGCCTTGCGGCGCTCCTCGGCGGGGGCGTTCTCGTCCAGCTTGGAGTAGCGGTGGGAGAACTTCTCGGCGTTCTGCAGGGCCACCAGGGCCTTGCCCTTGGGGCTGAACAGCGACGCCAGGACGGTGACGATGAGGATGCCGACGATGACCAGCAGGGACACGTCCGTCTCGATGGTGACCACCGGGACGTTCTCGCCGCCGTTGATGAACGGCAGGTTGTTGTCATGCAGGGCGTGCAGGATGAGCTTGACGCCGATGAACCCAAGGATGGCGGAGAGACCGTAGGACAGGTAGACGAGGCGGTCCAGCAGGCCGTCGATGAGGAAGAACAGCTGGCGCAGGCCCATCAGGGAGAACGCCGTGGCCGTGAAGACGATGTACGGATCCTGGGTGAGCCCGTAGATGGCCGGGATCGAGTCGAAGGCGAACAGGACGTCGGTCAGGCCGATGGACACCATCACGAGCAGCATGGGCGTCATCAGCCGCTTGCCGTTCTCGCGGGTGAACAGCTTGTCGCCGTCGTAGCGGTCCGAGGCCGGCAGGATGCGCTTGGCAAACCGGACGAGGAAGTTGTCCGCCTCGTCTTTCTCCTTCTCGTCGGCCGCCAGCTCACCCTTCAGCTGGCCGCCGGCGATGAGCAGCAAGGCCAGGCCGAACAGGTAGAAGACGTCAGACCACGCCGAGATGATGGCGGCACCGGCCAGGATGAAGGCGGTTCGCGAGATCAGGGCGAAGGTGATGCCGAAGAGCAGCACCTTCTGCTGGTATTCACGAGGCACCTGGAACGAGGCCATGATGACCAGGAACACGAAGAGGTTGTCGACACTCAGCGCCTTCTCGGTGATGTAGCCCGAGTAGTACTCGATGGCGTGCTGGGTGTCCCCGAAGAGGAAGAACACCAGGCCGAACACCAGGGCGATGCCCACGTAGATCGCGGACCAGATGGCCGCTTCCTTGATGGTCGGTGTGTGGGCCTTCCGCACGTGGAAGATGTAATCGAAGAGGAGGAGCGCGATGATCACCGCGATGGTGATGATCCACGTCAGCGCATTGATTTCCATGCAGTCACTTTCCGTAGGTCTGGGTGTGTGCCGCAAGTCTCTCCGCCTGCCGGACCCGACAGGCCACTGCGTCCGGCAGTCCGTCCGGCATCGGTGATGTCCGGCTCGGGCTGCGTGTTGACGTCCGCAGTGTTAGGGATACTCCCCTACGCCGTGGAACAGTCTACCCCGCCTCCGTCCGAAGTCAGGAGTGGCGGTGGCCTCAGGCGTGGCCTTCGCGCTGCATCTGCCGCAATTCCTTTTTCAGCTCGGACACCTCATCACGGATGCGGGCGGCCAGCTCGAACTGGAGATCCACGGCCGCCTGGTGCATCTGCGCACTCATCTGCTCGATCAACTCGGACAGGTCCTTGGCCGGCAGCTTCGCGAAGTCCGGGGCCCCGGTGCCGCCGGATGCGTCGGCCGCGTCGCGCTCGTCCGCGTGGGCGGCCGCGGCGCGCTGCTCATCCGAGATCGTCGCGGTGTAGCCGCGCTTGCCCATCCCGTAGTCGAAGCCGGTCTTCACGCCGCCCATGCCGGCGAGGAAGTCCGCGGAGTCGGCATCCTCCCGGGCGAGTTGGTCGGTGATGTCCGCGATCTTCTTGCGCAACGGCGTCGGGTCGATGCCGTGCTCCCTGTTGTAGGCCTCCTGCACCTCGCGGCGACGGTTGGTCTCGTCGATGGCCCGCCGCATGGAGTCGGTGATCCGGTCGGCATACATGTGGACCTGTCCGTCCACGTTGCGGGCCGCGCGGCCGATGGTCTGGATCAGTGACGTGGAGGAGCGCAGGAAGCCCTCCTTGTCCGCGTCCAGGATGGACACCAAGGACACCTCGGGCAGGTCCAGCCCCTCACGCAGCAGGTTGATGCCCACCAGGACGTCGAAGACGCCCCTCCGCAAGTCCCGCAACAGCTCCACGCGCCGCAGGGTGTCCACGTCCGAGTGCAGGTACTCCACCTTGACCCCGTGCTCGAGCAGGTACTCGGTGAGATCCTCTGCCATGCGCTTGGTCAGCGTGGTCACCAGCACCCGCTCGTCCCGTTCGCTGCGGACGCGGATCTCCTCGAGGAGGTCGTCGATCTGGCCCTGGGTCGGCTTGACCACCAGCTCCGGGTCCACCAGCCCCGTGGGTCGGATGATCTGCTCCACCACCCCGTCGGCCTGGCCCAACTCGTACTTGCCGGGCGTGGCGGACAGGTAGACGGTCTGGCCGATCCGCTCGAGGAACTCGTCCCACTTCAGAGGCCGGTTGTCCATGGCGGAAGGCAACCGGAACCCGTGCTCCACCAGGGTGCGCTTGCGGGACATGTCCCCCTCGTACATGGCCCCGATTTGCGGGATGGTCACGTGGGACTCGTCCACCACCAGCAGGAAGTCGTCCGGGAAGTAGTCCAGCAGACAGTGTGGGGCGGAACCGCCCTCGCGGCCGTCGATGTGCCGCGAGTAGTTCTCGATGCCGTTGCAGTACCCCATCTCCTGCATCATCTCGAGGTCATAGGTGGTGCGCATCCGCAGCCGCTGCGCCTCGAGCAGCTTGTTCTGGGACTCGAACTCCTGCAGGCGGTCACGCAGCTCGTCCTCGATGGTGGTGATGGCCCGGTGCATCCGCTCGTCCCCGGCCACGTAGTGCGAGGCCGGGAAGATGTACATCTCCTCCTCCTCGCGGACCACGTGCCCGGTGAGGGGGTGGAGGGTCTGGATGGCCTCGATCTCGTCCCCGAAGAACTCGATCCGGATGGCGAGTTCCTCGTACATCGGGATGATCTCGACCGTGTCCCCGCGGACCCGGAAGGTCCCGCGGTGGAAGTCCTGGTCGTTGCGCACATACTGCATGGCCACGAACTGGCGCAGCAGCGTGTCCCGGTCCATCTCCGCGCCCCGGCGCAGGGTGACCATCTGCTCGATGTACTCCTCCGGGGTACCCAGACCGTAGATGCAGGACACGGTGGCGACCACCACCACGTCACGGCGCGTCAGCAGGGCATTGGTAGCGGAGTGACGGAGCCGCTCCACCTCCTCGTTGATGGAGGAGTCCTTCTCGATGAAGGTGTCCGACTGCGGGACGTAGGCCTCCGGCTGGTAGTAGTCGTAGTAGGAGACGAAGTACTCGACCGCGTTGTTCGGCAGCAACTCCCGGAACTCGTTGGCCAGCTGGGCCGCGAGTGTCTTGTTCTGCACCATGATGAGCGTGGGGCGTTGCACCTTCTCGACCAGCCAGGCCGTGGTGGCGGACTTGCCGGTACCGGTGGCCCCGAGCAGGACGATGTCCTTCTCCCCTGCCTGGACGCGCTCGGCGAGCTCGGCGATCGCCTTCGGCTGGTCACCGGAGGGCTGGTAGTCCGAGATGACCTCGAAGGGGGCGACCTGCCGGTTGATCTTCTGCGCCAGACTCATGGACACCACCGTACAACTGTTCGATTCACGGTGGGAAGGCAGCGGCCGTCGGGTTCACCGCCGGCGGATTCAGTCTTGGTCCGCCGCTTCGACATCCGGCCGCCTGGTCCGCCCCTGCAAGCGTGGTTCCACGTACTGTTCCCAGACGCGCCGGGTGGTGCGGCGCAGGTCCTCCAGGCCGGCGTCGTTGACGATGAGCACGTCCGCCGCGGCGCGGCGCTGCTCATCCGTGGCCTGGGCGGCAATCCGGGCCCGAGCTGCGTCCTCGGTCATCCCCCGGTCCCGGACCATGCGTGCCACCCGCTCGGCCGCGTCCGCCTCCACCACCAGCACGAGGTCGTAGGCGCCCGCCTGCCCGGTCTCGACCAGCAGTGGCACGTCCTGGACCACGACGGCGTCCGGGCCGGCCTCGGTGACCAGCCGCCGGCCCTCGGCCCGCACGAGGGGGTGGATAATTCCGTTCAGGAGCGCCCGGGCTTCCGGATCGGCGAACACCAGCTTCCCGACGGCGGCGCGGTCCAGGGTGCCGTCCGCCGCCATCGCGGTGGGCCCCAGAGCCTCACGCACGCGGTCCAGGCCTTCACTGCCGGGCTCCACGACCGCGCGGGAGAGGGCGTCCGCGTCCACCACGATGGCGCCGAGCGAGGCGAACTCCGCCGCCACGGTGGACTTTCCGGAGGCGATGCCGCCCGTCAAGCCGATATGCAACCGGGGCTTGACCAGGCCGGCTTCTGTCTCGCTGGCATCGCTCACTGCGGACCTCCGTCCACGGTGGCCCTGCCCGCGGCGCCGGTGGCGTGGTGCTCGTCGAGGACCGGTTGCACGTGGTCGTCCCAGAACCGCCGCGTGGCCTCGGACAGCTCGTTGAGGCTCGCATCGTTGACGATCACCTCGTGGGCGGCCTCTCGGCGCTCGGCGTCCGTCGCCTGGGAGTCCACGCGCGCCCACGCCTCCTGCATGGACATCCCGCGCTCGTGCACGAGCCGGTTGACCCGCGCCTCCGCGGGGGTCTCCACGGTGAGCACCACGTCGAACTCGCCCGCGGAGGACGTCTCCACCAGCAGCGGCAGGTCGACGACGACCACCGCCTCGGGACCGGCCTCGCGGGCGATCCGCTGGACCTGAAGCCGCACCCGCGGGTGGATGATGTCGTTGAGGCTCTCCCGCGCCACCGTGTTCCCGAAGACGAGCTGCGCCAGGGCCTGGCGGTCCAATTCGCCGCTCGCGGTGATGACCTCCGGGCCGAAGACCTCGCGGATCTCCGACAGGGCCTCGGAGCCGGGGGCGACGGCCGCCCGGGCCAGCTCGTCGGCGTCGATGACCACGGCGCCCCACTGCGCGAGGTCACGGGCCACCAGCGATTTCCCGGAGGCGATGCCACCGGTCAGGCCGATCGTCAACAGCCCTCGATCTTCCAGCGCCTGTTGCCGGTGGTAGGTGTTCGGCTGGAGGGCCTCGTACTCGGGTTCGGTGCCCACCTCGTACTCCGGCCGGATCACGTACTCGTCCAGGTCGTGCTCGTCCTCGTGGGCACGGCGGTGGTATTCCTCGATCGGCAGCACCCGCTTCCACTGCCGGGTGCGCAGCGGCCGGGCGGTGCCGGCGTCCTCACGCAGGGCCTGGAGCAGCAGCCATGCCTGGAACAGGGACAGGGCCATCACCGGGGCTCCGATGACGATGATGACCTCCTGGAGCGCGTTCAGGCCGTTCTCCCCCGAGGTCACCAGGATCACGGCGCAGACCAAGCCCACGGACACGGCCCAGAACACGCGCTGGCGTTTCGGGCCCACGTCCTCGTGCCCGGAGGCCATGGAGTCCAGGACCAGGGCCCCGGAGTCGAGGGACGTCACGAAGAAGATCACGATGACGATCAGGGCCAACACGGCGGTGACAAGGTACAGCGGGTAGGACTGCAGGAGCTGGAAGAGCGCCGCCTCCACGTTGCCGTTGGTGACGATGGTCTCGGTCAAGGACCCCGCGGTTGCCTCGGCCCGGTCGATGCTGAAGGCGCTCAGGCCGTAGATGCCGAACCAGATGACGACGAAGGCCGTCGGCAGGCCGAGGCAGGCGGTGACGAAGGCGCGGATCGAGCGGCCGCGGGAGATCCGGGCGATGAACAGCCCGACGAAGGGCGACCACGTCACGGTCCAGGCGTAGTAGAAGACGGTCCAGTCGCCCGACCACTCGCCGCCACCGAAGGTGTCGTTGAAGAAGGAGAGCATCGGCAGGTGGGACAGGTATGCGCCCGCCGACTCGACGATGCCCCGCACGGTGTCCATGGTGGCACCCCACATGAGCACATAGACCAGCAGCCCGATTGCCAGCAGGATGTTCAGATAGGACAGGCGCTTGATGCCCTTGTCCAGGCCGGCCAGGGCCGAGGCCAGGGCGATGGCGGTGATGACGGCGACGATGCCCGCCTGCAGCCAGCCGCTGATGGGCACGCCCATGACGTAGTTCATGCCACTGTTGATCTGCATGGCGCCCAGGCCCACGGAGACCGCCAGGCCGAACACGGTGGACAGCACGGACAGGATGTCCACGAGCTTGCCCCACGGTCCGTGGATGCGGTCCCCGAGCAGGGGCTGCAAGGCCGAGGACACGCGTGGGGGCAGCTTGCGCTTGTAGGTGAAGTACCCGAAGCACAGGCCGGGGACCACCAGCAGAGCCCACATGTGGATGCCGAAGTGGAAGTTCGAGATGGCGAGGGCCTGCGTCGCCGCCTGGTCCGAGAGCGGCTCGGTACCGTACAGCGGAGGGTTGGCGTAGTGGTTCATCGGCTCGGCCACGCCCCAGAACATCAGGGTGGCGCCGATGCCGGCGGCGAAGAGCATGCCGAACCACGCGAGTCCGGAGAACTCGGGCTGCGAGTCGTCGTCGCCGAGCTTGATGCGGCCGAAGCGGCTCAGGGCCAGTCCCACCGCGAAGACCACCAACAACGTGGTGCCGAGGGTGTAGAACCAACCGACGTCATAGCGCAGGTAGGTGGAGACCACCCCGAATGCGCCCTGGACCGGTCCCGGGAAGATCGCCATGGCCAGGGTGAAGACGGTGATGATCGCCGCTGAGATGAAGAAGATGGCCGGGCCGGTGCGCAGACCGAGTCGGTTGTGCCATCGGGTCAGCATGTGGAGTCCCCCTCCGGTCGAGCCGTCACCGGCGGTCGTGCCGGGACGGGTTCACGCTGGCCAACAAACTACCTCATCACGGCCGGGTGGGTACTCAGCAGTAGAGTGGACGGCATGTCTGAGGAGCAGCCCGGGTCCCGGGCATCGCGATATACGGTGCTCCCGTCGACCACGATCAGCACCCCGATCGTCCACGAACTGGAGATCAAGCGCTCCCGCTTCATCGGCCACGCCGTGCGCGTCACCACCGAGGAGGAGGCCAGCTCGTTCATCGCGGCCCTCCGGAGGCAGCACCACGACGCCCGGCACGTGTGCAGCGCGTTCATCCTCGGCCCGGACCGGGACTCCCTGCGCTCCTCGGACGACCGCGAACCCGCCGGGACAGCCGGCGTCCCCATGCTGGAGGCCCTGTCCCAGCGCGAGACCCGGTCAGAGCCCGGGGGCACCGTGGCGAGGGACCTGTCCGACGTGTGCGTCGCCGTCGTCCGGTATTTCGGCGGGGTGAAGCTCGGTGCCGGAGGCCTGGTCCGGGCCTACTCGGACGCCGTCTCCGCCACCCTGGACCGGTCCGTGACGGTGACGCGGCAACGCAGGGTGCTGGCCGGCGTCGACGCCCCGCATGCAGAGGCGGGGCGATGGGAGAACGAGCTGCGCGCCGCCGACTTCCACGTCCAGGAGACGCGCTACGGCACCGGATCCGCCACGCTGGTGGTGGCCCTGCCCGACGACGGCCGCTCCAGCGCCGTGTTCACCGAACGGCTGGCGTCCGTCACCGCAGGGGCGGGAGACTGGCGCACCCTGGGCACCGAGTGGGTGGACGTACCGTGAACGCGCCGGCAGTGGACTCTCCCGGTGTGAACCCCGTGCCCCGAGGCCAGACCCCGCCGGTCCACCGGACCACGTTGACCACGGGCTTCGACTTCACCACCCTCTCCCGGTGGCCCTATCCCGAGTCCCCCGGACTCCAGGCCCACGACGCCGCTGATGTGCTGCTGCTGGACACGGCCCAGGCCTGGTGGGACGCCGCGTCGCGGGATGACGGCGACAGCCTCTCCCCGGCCGTCCCGGTCGTCGTCGTCGAGGACCGTCACGGCGCCCTCATCCTGCCTCTGCTGACCGCGGGACATCCCGTCCGGATCGGCCAGGACGCCCTCGCCCAGGAACGCTCGCTCGAGGCCAACGTGGCGACGTTCCGGGACGCCGGAGCACTGGAGGACGCCGGCCCGCTGAGCCGCCACGGCATCGGACCCGACCTGGTGACGGGTGCGCGCATGATCCTGCTGCAACTACCCCGGTCCCTGGACGCCCTGGAACAGTGGGCCCACCTGATCGCCGACCACGCACACGAGGACGTGCTGCTCCTCGCCGGCGGCCGGGACAAACACATGACCCCACGCCAGAACACCGTGCTCGAGCGGTACTTCGGTTCGGTGGTGCCCGGCCGGGGACGGTCCAAGTCCCGCGTCATCACCGCACGCGGTCCGCGGCGCGGACGCCCCGCACCCTTCCCCCGGACCGCCGAACACCAGATGCCCGGCCTGGGACCGGTCACCCTGACAGCCCACGGCGCCACCTTCGGGGGGACGAACCTGGATCCGGGGACGGCCCTCCTGCTGCGGTCGTGGGAGTCTGACCTCCGGCGGGGCGGGCACGAGGGGGACAGCCAGACGGGGGCCGGACGGAACCGGGCCGTGGACGTGGGCTGCGGCAACGGCACCATCGCGGTGTACCTGGCCTTGGCCTCGCGGCGGAGCAGGCTGGATGGGCCGGCCGGGCTGAACGGGCTGAGCGTCATCGCCACGGACCAGTCCGCGGATGCGTGTGCCTCCACCCGGCTCACGGCGGCACTCAACGGGGTCCAGGACCGGATCGAGGTCCGCCGGGATGACGCCCTGTCCACCTTCCCCGACGCCAGCGAGGACCTCCTCGTCCTCAATCCGCCGTTCCACGCCGGCAACACGGTGGACACGCGGGTCGCGGTACGCCTGATGGCCGCCTCGGCACGGGTTCTGCGTCCCGGCGGGGAGTTGTGGTGCGTGTGGAACTCGCACCTGATGTACCGGCCTGAGCTCGAGCGCCTCGTGGGCCCCACCCGGCAGCTCGCCCGCGATCGGACCTTCACGGTGACGGTCAGCACCCGCCGCTGACCGGCTGACCGGCTGACGGTCGGCTGCCCCGACGGAGCCGGCCTGCCAGCCCCCGGACGCAGACAGGCCCCGCAC
>NZ_JALDXU010000066.1:0-17897 GCF_032154715.1 Citricoccus sp.
GCCTCCAGCCACCCCGCCCCGACCGCGTAGGCGTAGAACGATGAGACGGCCGAGAGCTTGCGGGCCACCGTGGACGCGGTAGGTGGGCGATCCTGCGGGGACAGCTGACCGCTGACCAGTGCCAGCCGGTAGGCGTCCACCACTGGACGGCGCACGGCCAGCACGTCCAGACCGGCCACGCGGTCGCCGGTGTCGGGGTCCAGTCCGATCCCGTCCAGCCATCCGAGGTACTGCCCGAGGTCGCGCCCGTAGGCGCGGCGGGTGTTTTCCGAGGTGTGCGAGGACTGCCACCCGAGGATCAGGCCGGCGTGCCGCTCGGTGTTGGTGGTGTGGGTTTTCAGTGCGGAGGTCATTCACACACGATAACCGACATTATCGTGTGTGCACACGACGGTCCTCTCGGCCCTCCTCCAACCCTGCCCGGGTGTCCAGCTCCAGGCGCTCCCCTCGGCCCTCCAGGCTGGCCCTGCTGCTCCTCAGCCGCGCTCCCTCGTGCCCGCGCTCCGGTACCGTCCGGCGTCCGCTCCTCGGCCTCCTCTGCTCGCCTCCCGGGGGGTTCTCCTCACCTCCACCCCCTGATGCGGTGAGGGCAGGGATGGGGTGGGGGGAGCCCCCCGGGCGCTCTGACAGCCCTACCGCACGTGGAGACGACCAAAGTCGGGCACGGTTTCTAGAGCCCGCGAGAGCGGCGCTCAGTGGCTCACGTAGCGGTCTGACGGGTCCATCGGCAGCCCGAACCGCAAGGCGAACACCACCAGCGACAAAGGCCGGAGAGACTGCCGAGACTGAGCGTGCCACGCCACGAACGGACGGTCTGACCTGATCTGACGTAGCGCCCGGTTGGCCTCCTGCGTGGCGGGCTTCAGGTGCAGCGGGTTCACGCACAGCGCTCCGCCGTAGTCGTACCGGCTCAGCTCCTGGCGGGTGCACAGGTGGTCAAGCTCCACTGGGTTATTCCACTCCCCGTTCCCGTGGCCCGCGTAGAACATGGACCAGGTGAGCCGGTGGGCCAGCCACGTGCCCCGCTCCCCAGGCGGATCGAACACGCCGTAGCCGCCCTCAGTCTGCCGACCCATCCACATCCAGCACCCAGACCGTCCCCTCGGCTCGATCCGCTCCACCAGGGCCGCGTGCATCCGGTCCCGCTCCTCGGCCTCCATGGCCCGCAGCGGCTCCCCCTCGTGACGACGGCACCAGCCCTGATGCTTGGCCTCATTCGTGCATCCCACCACCCGACAGGGCACCTCGTGGACAGCTCGCAACCGCCGCCAGTCCCGCTGACACAGCGGCTCAGTCCACACGTCCCGATAGCCGGGGTATCGCGCCGGCCGTCCACACGGTCCAGCCATCAGCCGGCTAGGCAAGTCGTCACCGTCGATCCAGGTGCACGGTTCCATGGTTGGTTCTCCTGATGGTTGCGAGGGACACAGCCCTAGTGCTGAAAAAATCGGCATGGCCCCCTCCTGCCCAGCATCTAGGCCGGGACGGGACGGGACCAGGCGGGGCCAGGATTGGGGATCATTCCGGGGACCGGAGTACCCCCCCCCTAACTGCCATACACTCCAGTGCCAAGGGCGGAGCCCTAGCGGAGCCCCCCCTGCCCTCAGTCCTGACTTCGTGCTTCCCGCTCTAGCTCAGCCTCTCGGCGAAGCTCCTCATGAGCATTGGAAAAGATCCGGCCCGCCAGCGTTCCCAGCCCGGATGCCCGTGGAGGCCCGACAACTATCCGGGCCGTAGCGGGCGTCCGGGCGGGAGCTGGACGCGCCTATACGGCGCGGACGCCCTCAGAGCCGTGGGCATTCCGCCAAGCTCCCATGGCGAAGAACGGCAGGCCATAGGCCATGGCGTACCTCAGCGCCTCCATGGTCGGCAACGAGCGATCCACTGCGCGCCATTCCAGTTCCAGGTCGGGGAACAGTGCGCGGGACTTATGCAACTCCCTCGCCCGAAATGCCGTGATCGTCCGGTGTTCAGTCTCATCGACTGCCTGAAGGTGGGCCGGATTGGCGCACAGCTTGTTGTGGCACAGATGGTCCACCTCCTGACCTTCATCCAGCACACCCACGAGACGTTCCCACGTGTACCGATGGACATAGGCGAGACCTCGACGGCCCGTGACGGTCAACCTTCCATACCTGTCGTTGGTCGATCCCGTCCAGGTCCAGCAAGTAGGGTTCTCCGCCGTGGTGATGAGCTGGCCCCCGTTCCACTCCAAGGGATCGACGTTCCGGGGCCGCTTGCGGTTCAACGGCTGAAGGGTGCGACCCTTTCGCTGCTGTTCATGATGGCCCACGCACAACCCCCGCCCGTAATGAGGCTGGGGACAGCCTTCAAAGGTGCATCCTTCCTGAGGCTTCCGGATTGGCCGGAGGTCTCCACCGGCCCTGCGCTGCGAGTAGTGAGCATGACAGAGGTCGCGGGTGTGGCGCTTCCGTTCGCATCCCTCGAAGGTGCAGGCGTGGTTCTTGCGCTGGGGCATGCGCTGTGATTCAGACAAGTTCATTCTGCGTCTCGCGATCCTCAGGCGATGCGCTGCTGGGTGGCCCAGCGGTCCAGGTCGGACACGTTGTACCGCACGTGCCCGCCAAACTTGAGTGCCGGAACCATGGTGCGGCCCGTGCGGGCAAGCCACGCCTCAGGCACATTGAGGTACGAAGCGGCTTGCTTGCGGGTGAGAAAGGGGGAGGGGGATTCCGAAGCGGTCTGCTCGGTCATCAAAGGTGCTCCTCAATGAGTAGGGAGCATGGATCAAGGCCACTTGCACTATGGCTGGGACGGCGAGGAACCATGCTCGGCCCAGATTCTGGGCACGAACCTTGCGCCCCGGCTTCTCCGAGGCGCAATTTACTGGGTTCCCCTTTGCTCGTCCGCGTGAATTCAGAAGCGGACAGACCACCGGCAGGGGCACCGGAAGGTCCTGGCTCGATGGGTACTATACCACATGGTTTCGGTGAATAGGGGTGCCCATGTTTGTAGTAGGTGCGGGTGCGGGTGGGCTTCCATTGTTGGGTGAGCGTTTCATGAAATAGTCACTCTGGGCTAGTCTGCACGCATGGCCGTGACAGACAAGTGGAAGAAACGACAGCCCGACGGAAGCTCCAAGATGCTCCCCAAGGAATCCAGGCCCAAGGGGCGGCGTTGGGAGGTCGACTGGTATGACTCCCAGGGCAAGCGCCGTCGCAAGAGGTTCGAAAACAAGAAGGATGCCGAAGAGTTCAACAGTGAGATGCACCGCGAATCCGCCGGGGCGCGGGGCGTGGACTATGGGGCGGCACGAAAGACTACGGTGCATGCGCTGTGGTCCCTGTACGTGACGCGGCTTGAAAGCATTGGCGCTCGCGGCCGGGGCCCGATTGGCGACAAGACGCTCTATCGCTACACCCGTCAGTATGAGAACCATATCAAGCCCGAATGGGAGCACGTCGCCCTGGCCAGCATCAGGCACGAGCGCGTAGAGCAGTGGCTCAGTGGGTTGAAAGGCAGAGACGGCAAGGCGGCGGGCAGTGCAACCCGGACCGATGTGGGCACACTGTTCAAACGCGTCCTAGACCACGGGGTGCGGCTCGGGTGGCTGGCGGACAATCCGACGACGGATCGACTGGGAAACGCTGACTTCATCCCCCCGGCGCGGCGAGAGGCGGGCAAGCACAACCCGTTGACCGTCGATCAACTGACCATCCTCGCGGACGGCGCTGACCGGTACCGGCCCCTCGTCCTGACCGCAGGTCTGTGTGGTCTCCGCTGGGGGGAGCTGTCTGCCCTGACGGTCTCCGACCTTAGGCATGCTGCCGGAGGATGGGAGCTGGACGTGACCAAGGCATACACGGAGGTGCAGGGACGGTTGATCTTGAAGGGAACCAAGACAGAGAACGTGCGCACGGTGCCGGTGCCAGCAAAGCTGGCCGCTCTGCTGGAGGGGGACATTAAGGATCGGGCCGGAGATGATCTGCTATTCCGTTCCCCGGACGGTCGCCCCATGCGAAATGGCAACTTCACGAAGCGCTACTACGAACCGGCCCGTAAGGCGCTGGCGGCGGCTGACCCTGACGCGCCGCGTCCAACGATTCACGACCTCAGGCACACGGCCGTGAGCTTGGCGATTAGGGCGGGGACCAACATACTGGTTGTCCAGCGGATCGCCGGTCACTCCAAGGCGTCCACCACGCTGGATGTGTATGCGAGGGAGTTCAAGGACGATCTCCACGAGTCGGCACGGCGGCTGGATGAGATGATTCCGCAGCTCTCATAGTCACTTCTTAGTCACTCGGTCCGGTTGCTTATCAGTGCTCACAAGGACTTAGCATCCCGTTCGCAATGAAAAGGTCAGGGGTTCGATTCCCCTAGGCTCCACTCTTGTCCTGAGTCGCGACATGGGTTACACGTGAGTCGAGTGATCGATGACAGTTGAAAGGGAGTCCGGCCATCGGCCGGGCTCCCTTTTCTCATGTCTAGAGCACGTCGAGCCCGTATTGGGGCGGACGGCGAAGCGGTCAGGAATCGAGAAGCGTTTGGATGGCGCCGCCGTTAGTGTGGTCGGCACCAACCAGGTAAGACCGAGGAAGAGGGACGATGGCGACTCAAGGCGATTCCGCAGGTGGATTCTCTGCTCAGGAGAAAGCCTCTATGAAGGAGCGTGCCGCCGAGCTGAAGGCAGACTCCAAGCGGGCCAGGGGAGCGAAGAAGGCGGCTGCGGAAGAGGCGGACCTTCGCGCGAAGATCGCTCAGATGCCTGCAGGGGATCGCGAAATGGCGGAACGGCTGCACTCGATCGTCACCACGGTCGCGCCCGACCTGGCGCCGAAGCTCTACTACGGTCAGCCCGGATATAACCGGGACGGAAAGGTTGTGGTCTTCTTCCGCAGCGGGCAGATGGACAAGGAGCGCTACTCGACCTTCGGTGTCAGTTCACAGGCTGCCCTTGACGAGGATGATGGCCTCTGGCCGACCTCCTACGCCCTCATCGACCCGACCGAGAAGGCCTGGAAGCGGCTCGCCGACGTCGTCCGGCGCGCGGCGGCACCGGAATAACGGGCGCTACTTCGCGGCCAGCTCCGGGTGGAACTTCGCGGTGACCTTCGGATGTGCGCGGACGAAGCCCTTGAGCATGTTGGAGCCGAACGAGGCCAGCATGGGGTTGTCGGGGTCGTCGGAGACGCCGCGGGCCTCGGCGGCCAGCTCGGCCGGCAGTTCCACGGGCTCGATCACGGCGTCCAGGCGCGGGGAGTAGAAGAAGGGCACGGAATAGCGGTCCACCCCCTCGTCCGGGGCGACGGCCCGGTGGATGGTGGCCATGAGGTAGCCGTTGGTGGCCACCTCGAGCATCTCGCCCAGGTTGACGACCAGGGCGCCGTGGATCGGCTCGACGGGCAACCATTCCTCCTGACCGTAGGGGCGCACCTCGAGGCCTCCCACCAGGTCTTGCAGCAGCAGGGTGATGAACCCGTAGTCGGCGTGCAGGCCGACGCCCTGGGTGCCCGCCTCCTTCACGCCGCCGACGTAGTGGGCCAGCTTGCCCATCCAGGCGCGGTCGCCGCTGAACGGCTCCGCGAAGTGGTCCTCGTCCAAGCCGATGGAGACGCACAGGGCCTTCAGCAGATCCTCGCCGACGCGGTCCATCAGCGCCGTCCAGTCCATGGCAGCGCGCTCGAGTTCGGGCATGTCCGCCGGCCACTGATTGGGACCCTGCAGGTGCCAGTACTCTTCGCCGGGCGTGATCTGCCCGGCCGGGACGGGGGTGCGGTCCGGGGAGAAGTCGATCTGCTCACGCGAGTCCGGGCGTCCCTGGGTGCGCTCGGAGCCCACCGAGGAGTAGCCGCGGTAGTGCGGGGAGTTCTGGTTGTGCAGGACCAGCTTCTGCTCTTCCGGCCGGGCGAAGAACTCAGCGGTGACGCGGAACAGGCCGTCCACCTGGCCGGTGGCGGCGCCGTAGTTGACGATCTGGAAGAAGCCCACGTGGTGGGCGGCATGGCGCAACCGGTCCAGGAAGTCCGGGGCGAACGAGCCGTCAGCGGCCCGCATGGTGGACAGGTCCAGGACCGGGATGTCCAACGGTGCTCCGGTGGTGGCGGAGTCGTCAGAGAGCGCAGAAGTCATGGAACCAGTCAACGACGCCGGCCGGCGCCTGCGCTTCTACGTTGCCTTGCGCTACCCCGGGTGACGGCATTTCGTCACATGGTGGCGTTCGGCGACCCGGTGGTCTTTAATGCCCACTCCAGGAAGGCCTGCCCGGTCACCTCATGGCGTCCCTCGGCCATCCCGAAGCCCTGGGCGGCCAGATCCTCACTGGTTATCACCGGGTACGGGGTGTCCGGGACGCCGTCCTCGTGCCGCACATCCACGTGCACCACCGGTGCCCCACGTTCCTGCAGCCAGTCCGCCATGGCGTAGTCCGTACGGGAGTCCCCGCAGGTGAACCAGCGCATCGGCAGTTCGCCGTCAGCAGCGATCAGGGTCCAGGAGCGCTCCGCACCCCGGTCCTTTCCACTGGAGACGTGCTCGACGTCCGAGGAGATGATGGTCGAGTCCAACTGGAATGCGTCGGCGGAACGATCCTCGGCGAGGAGGCTCGCCACGCGGTCCTCGAAATCTCGCTGAGCCGTGCGGTAGCGCTCTGGGGACTCACCCACGTTCATCTCGGCCGAGAACATGGCCAGTTTCGTGTCATCGTAGAACATGGTGTCCGCGTAGTCGCCCACCATCTGGACCAAGCGGGACTCCAGTTCCGCTGGGAGCTTCATGCCGGCGTCGACCTCCATCCAGGCGGGCACGCCGTGGCCGCGCGTGGCCCGGGGCAGGCCGGCCAGAGACGCGAAGGAGAAGTGGACCGCGCCCTTCTCGCATACCGCATGGAACCGGGCGTCGCCCGGCAGCCCGGCGGCGAGGAGCGGGGCGGCCACGCTCTGCAGCACGAAGTCGGCGGACCGGCCGGTGTTGAAGACCACGGGGATGCCGCGGTCCGCCAGGGTGACGAGTGCCCTGATGATGCCGTCCGGCACCCGCCGGGTCTCGGGTGAGGCGATGGGGCCGTCAACGTCCAGGAGCAGTCCAAGTGGTGGCACAGTGCGCATGCCACCAGATTAGGGGGCGAAGCGGATGCCAGACCGTGGCCCGTCGCCTAATGTGGTGCTGACTACAGTCCACGTGCACCGAAGGGGGTCCCATGTCCCACCCTCAGTTGCCTCCGGACGTGGACCCGCGCCACGAACCGGATGGACGGCGGATTTTCACGGAGCACGATCTCGGCCGATATTTCGGGGTCGTGGACCCGAAGGTCCTGCAGCGGGACCGCCGCCGGCGTCACCGGCGGCACGCGATCGTGCTGCTGATCGTCGCGCTCATCGTGTCCGGGGTGACCGTCACGGCGTACCAGGTGCTGCAGGGCTCCTGGAGCATCCCGGGATGGGAGGCGGCCCCGCCGGAGGAGCCCCTCCTGTGCCCGGCGGGGGAATTCGACTACTCGACCGAGTCCACGGTGACGGTCTTCAACGGCACCACCATCGGCGGGCTCGCCGGGGACGTGGCCAACGCCCTCGAGGGCCGTGAATTCGTGATCGGTGGGGTCGGCAACCAGGGGTTCACCACCTCCAACATGGTGGCCGTCATCATCTCCGGCCCGGGCGGGCGGGACACGGCCCTGGCGGTCCAGCGGAACATCGAGGGCTCGGTCTACCTTCCGGACGGCCGGGAGGAGGCCACGGTGGACGTCATCATGGGCACCCAGTACGAGGGCCTCGTTCCGGCGGACGGAGTCAACACCGCATCCGGTCCGCTGGACTGCCAGCGGCTTCAGACCGAGGCCCCGACGGCGGCGCTCGGCTGAGCGATCGCCGCACCCGCCCAGTGGGTCGCCGGCAGACCATCTGCGGTCAGGTCACAGGCCCCCGGGGAACACGAGCGGGACCAGCGTGTACATCACGAGCATGATCAAGCCGATGGAGACGATGTTGAGCCAGACGCCGGCGCGCACCATTTGCTTGATGGTCACCTCGCCCGAGCCGAACGCCACCGCATTGGACGGCGTGGCCACCGGCAGCATGTAGGCCGAGCAGACCGCCAGGGTCACGGCGATGGTCATGAACAGCGGGTCCATGCCCAGGCCCACGGCCACGGCGCCGAAGATCGGGAAGAACGCGGCGGCCGTGGCGGTGTTCGAGGTGAGCTCGGTCAGGGCCAAGGCCACCAGGATCACGATCAGCAGCACCAGCCACGCCGGGACACCACTGAGGGCGCCCACTTGGCCGCCCAGCCACTCCGAGAAGCCGGTGGCCGTGAACATCGCGGAGAGGGACAGTCCGCCGCCGAAGAGCAGCAGCAGGCCCCACGGGATCTCCTTGGCCGCGGACCAGCGCAGCAGGGCGGTGCCGCTCGGGTCCATGGAGCGCTTCTCGGCGGGCACGATGAAGCAGGCGATGGCGGCGGCCATGGCGACCTGGGTGTCCGAGATGGTGCCCAGGAACGGAACGGCCCCGGCCACGGCGGGGATGTCCGCGATGAAGGGGACGAAGACCCAGAAGAAGATCGCGAGCAGGAAGATGATGCCCACGCGGCGTTCCGGGGTGGTCAGCCGGCCGAGTTTGACCAGCTCATCCTTGATCATCTGCTTGCCGCCCGGGATCTCGGTGGCCTCGGCACGGAAAGCGAGTTTGGTCAGCACCAGCCAGGCGATCCCGATCATGACGACGGCCCAGGGCACCCCGACCAGCATCCAGTGGCCGAACTGCAGGTCGAAGCCGTGAGATTCGAGCAGATAGGCCTTCATGAGCGCCATCGGCGGCTGGCCGATCAGGGTGGCGGTGGAGCCGATCGTGACGCCGTAGGCGACGCCGAGGAGCATGGACGCGGCGAAGCGCTTGCCGCCGGCCTCCGGGTCGACGCGGCGCACGAGCTGCAGGATCGAGACGGCGATCGGCACCATGATGACGGCGGTGGCGGTGTTGGACACCCAGGCGGAGATGAAGGCCGAGGCTGCCATCAGCCCGAATACGATCTGCGCGGGCTTGGTGCCGACCATCCGGATGGTCAGCAGCGCCACCCGCAGGTGCAGGTTCGACTTCTCCGTGGCCAGGCCGAGGATCACGCCGCCCATGACGAGGAAGACCACGGAATTGGCGTAGGGGGCGGCCACCTCTTCCATGGTTCCCATGCCGAACAGCGGGAACAGCACCAGTGGCAGCAGAGAGGTCACCGGGATGGGGGCGGCCTCGGTCATCCACCAGATCGCCATCCACAGGGCGCAGCCGGCCACGGCGCGGCCCTCGAAGGACAGCGACGCCGGCAGTACCAGGGCCAGCACCAGGCCGGCTGCCGGCCCCAGGGCCAGCAACCACCAGTTGCGCTTGCCGCCGGAGTCGAGTGCGTCTGCCGGTGGTTCGGGTTGTCCCGGTGCGGCGGCCGCGCGGGCGTGGGAAGAGGTCTGGGTCATCTCGGATGGTCCTTGGGGATCTGGCGGAACGAGTTGAGCGGGTGAGGTCGGGCGGTTCTTTCTCCAGAACCGTCTGGATCTGTGATCCGTCACACCGTACGTGGATCAACGACGGGACAGAAGTACACATTCGGCCCGTATTGATATGCCCAGCGTTCTAATATGGCCCGAACTGGTCTTTCACTTGTCAGTCATGCCATCCCTACGCTGGATCGACCACGCCGCACTCACCGAGCGCGGCGCAGAGCGGGCCGGCCTGGCCCAGGATGGCAGCGGAGAGGAGGTGGCGTAGTGGACCTGCGCCAGATGCGTTATTTCGTGGCCGTGGCCGAGGAACGGCATTTCGGGCGGGCGGCCGAACGGTTGCACATGGCCCAGCCGCCGCTCTCGCAGCAGATCAAGCAGCTGGAGACCACGCTGGGTACCCAGCTCTTCGAGCGCACCACCCGCCGGGTGGACCTGACCGATGCCGGGCAGCTCATGCTGGAGCGGGCCCGGCAGATCCTGGCCGACGTCGATGCCCTGACCAAGGACGTTCGCGAGGTCGGTGCCGGCACCGCGGGCGTGCTGCGCGTCGGTTTCGTCGGCTCCGCCACCTACCGGGTCATGCCGGCCGTGGTTCAGTTGGCCCGGCGCGAGCTGCCCGGGGTCCGGCTGCACGTGATGGGGGAGATGCTCACCCCGCAGATCGAACAGGGGCTGCTGGAGAACCGGCTCGACATCGCCGTCCTGCGCCCGCCGGTGCAGTCGTCGGAACTGATGCTTGACGCCCTCGAGGGGGACAGCCTCGTGGTCGCCCTCCCTGCCGATCACCGGCTGGCCACCGCCGGAGGCCCCGTGCCCCTGGCCGAGCTTGCCGGGGAGGACTTCGTGAGCTACCCGCAGGGGTCCGCCGTCGCCACCATCACGTCCGAGGCCTGCCGGCAGGCGGGCTTCCGTCCGCGCGTCGTGCAGGAGGCCACGGAGACCTCGACCCTGCTGGCCTTCGTGGGGGCCGGCATGGGCCTGGCCCTGGTGCCCGACGGCGCCCGGCGGGCCGCAGCGTCCCCCATCGCCTACCGCGAACTCGAGAGTGCTCCCGAGGTCGGCCTGGCCATCGCCTGGAAGCACGGCAGTCGCTCCGGGCTCATCCCGCCCTTCCGGGCCGTCGCCCACCGTGCCGTGGGCGAGGAGCGCTACGGCCAGCCCGCCCTTGACCACCCTCCGTCCCCTGACCAGCAGGAGCGTCCATGAAGATCATCGGCGTCGAAGCCATCCCCTACGCCATCCCGTACACCCACCCGTTGACGTTCGCCTCCGGTTCTGTGCAGACCGCGGACCATGTGCTGGTGCGGATCCACACCGATGAGGGGATCACCGGGGTGGCTGACGCCCCGCCGCGGCCCTACACCTACGGTGAGACGCAGGTGTCCATCAAGAACATCGTCGAGGAGGTCTTCGCCCCGCAGATCATCGGGCTGGACCCCTTCGACCGGGAGAAGGTCCACGCCGTGATGCGCCGGACCATCCACAACCAGGTGGCCAAGGGCACCGTGGACCTCGCCCTGTGGGACCTGGCCGGCAGGGCGCTGGGACGGCCGGTGCACCAGCTGCTGGGTGGATGGACGGATTCGATGCGGGTCTCCCACATGCTCGGCTTCAAGCCGGCCCAGGAGCTGCTGGAGGAGGCGCTGCGCTTCGGCGACGAATACGGCATCACCACCTTCAAGCTGAAGGTCGGCCGCCGCCCGCTGTCCCTGGACATCGAGGCCTGCCACGTGCTCCGCGAGGGCCTGGGGCCGGACGTGGAGATCTACCTGGACGCCAATCGCGGCTGGACGGCCAACGAGGCCATGCAGGTGCTGCAGCAGACGGATGGCCTGGGTCTGACCCTGCTGGAGGAGCCGTGCGACGCCAAGGAGGCCATGAGCCGCCGCCGCCTGGTCGAGAAGTCGCCGATCCCCGTGGTGGGGGACGAATCCGTGCCCACGGCCGGAGACGCGTCCCGTGAGCTGCTCTCGGGCGGCTGCAACGCGATCTGCATCAAGACCGCCCGGTCCGGGTTCACCGAGGCCACCGAGATCCTGGGGCTGTGCACTGGGCTGGGAGTGGACGTGACCATGGGCAACCAGATCGACACCCAGGTCGGCTCACTGGCCACCGTCACCTTCGGCGCGGCCCACGAGGCGACCAGCCGCCGGGCGGGGGAGCTGTCCAACTTCCTGGACATGTCCGACGACCTGCTGGCCGAGCCGATCGCCATCGCGGACGGACGCATCTGGGTGCGCGACGTGCCGGGTGTCGGTGCGGAGATCGACGGCGAGAAGCTGTCGAGGTACCGCACCGACCGCTGAGGTCAGTTGCCGCTCACGAGCGGCCGGATGCCGCACAGGCGCATGGCCTGACCGTAGGTCTCGACCATCTGGTCCTCGAGTTCCTCCGGGGTGAACTTCCGGTTGGCGCTCTGGGCGTGCAGCGCGGGCGCGTTGAAGACCTTGATGGCCTTCGCCGAGAGCACCGAGCCACCGATGGTGGAGGAGAACGCCTTGATGAGCTTCTGGGACTCGCCGCCGTGGGCGACGATGGCCACCACGCGGGGGACGCGCTTGAGGAAGCGGTTGAAGGGCTTCACGCCCGTGGCGATCCGCTCCTTCGTGAGGTTCAGGGCGTAGTCCTCCTGGGTCCAGGGGTGGACCAGCCAGGGGATGGTGTACTTCGGGTCCAGGCCCGCCGAGGAGAAGACGCGGAGCAAGCGCTCGGAGGCGTCGTCGTCGTTCTCATGGGAGAGGAAGCCGGAAGCGGTGCCGGGACCGGGGGCGGAGGTGAGGACCAGGATGCGGGCCTCGTCCACGTCCAGGGCGGGATCCACGTACGGGATGGGACCCTTGTCCGTGGCCTCCAGGGAATCGCAGAGCTGGGTGATCGGTTCGATGTTCTCGCCGTGGAGGCGGTCTTGGCTTTCGGAGACGTAGGCGGGATCGGACATTCGGCGCATGGGTGCTGTCCCTCAGTGTTGATGTGTGGTGCTCCGGTCAGTTCAGACCGGCCTGCTGCCCCCAGTCTACGAGGCGGTTCTCACCCGCACGGAGGACCACTCCCCGGACAGCGGGATGTTGGCGTTCAGCGTGTGCCCACGGGCCTCGACATCCTTCCAGATGGTGTCCCGGTTGATGTCCGATCGGCCACCCTTCGGGTAGCCGATCCACAGCACCCGGGCCCCGAGCGCCGGCTCCAGCCAATCGTCCAGCACCCCGTCCAGGGACCGCTGGTCCTGGGCGAACAGCACGACGGCGGTGGCCTCCGTGATCTCGTCCGTCAGCCTCACGCCCTCAGGCAGCGGATCCAGGAGCGCATGCAGGCCTTGGTGGCCGCCGGCCAGGTGCAGGGTGTCGGTGGGTTTGATGAAGAGCTTCTCCGCGGTGGTCTTCTGTGGCGCTGCGGGGGCGGTGGGCGCGGTAGAGGCGGCGGGGGTGGCGGGCTGTTCCGGGGTCGTGGCCATGACACCATTCTGCCCGGCCGTCCGGCATTGCCCGCACAGTGAGGGAGCGAGGCCGGGTATCGGGCGAGGTCAGTACTTGATGTGCTGTCCGCCGTCGATCGGGATGACGGTGCCGTTGATGAAGCCGGCGGTGTTGGAGAGCAGGAAGGCGACCAGTGCGCCGACCTCCTCCGGCTTGCCGAAACGCTTCATGGGGTTCGGCTGGACGAACTCCTTGCCGACCTCTTCCCAGTTGTCGCCGCCCATCTGCCTGAGCGATCCCTCGACCATGGGGGTGAGGATGGCGCCCGGGGCGATCGCGTTGACGACGATGCCCTTCTGGCCGTACTCGATGGCGGAGTTGCGGGTCAGGCCCACCACGCCGTGCTTGGCGGCGGCATAGCCGGACTGGTTGCCGACGCCACGGATGCCGCCCACGGAAGCGGTGTTGACGATGGCGCCGTGGCCCTGTTCGGCCATGACCTTCAGGACCTTCTCCAGGCCAAGGAAGACGCCGGTCAGGTTCACGGCGAGGACTTTCTGGAACTCGGCATTGGTGAAGTCCTCGGTGAGGTTCTGCTTGCCCTCGATGCCGGCATTGTTGAAGAAGCCGTCGATGCCGCCGAACCGTTCGACGTGCCGGTCCACGTAGTCCTGCACCTGCTGCTCATCGGTGACGTTGGCGGTGACCAGCAGGATCTCGGCGTCCGGAACGGCCTCGAGCACCCAGTCCTGGGTGGCCTTCAGCCCGTCCTCGTTGAGGTCGACCAACGTCTGGCGGCCGCCCAGCCGGGCGACCTCGAGGGCGGCTGCGGCGCCGAGGCCGGATCCGGCGCCGGTGATGATGACTGATTTTCCGCGGAGTGACATGGAGGTTCTCACTTTCGTTGGAGATCTACCGATCCGGTCCGAGCGGTTGCCCAGCCCGTGGCGGGAGGATTCCCGTCACCCAGCACAACCCTGCAAATTTGAAGAGTATTTCCGCGCTGGTTTTTGTCAGCCCGCGTTGTCAGGCCGCGCGATCCTGCGTCCCGTAGATCAGGCGCAACATGCGGCCGTCGGCCTCGAGCTTGTCCCGCATCTCCTTGGCCTTGTGCACCCTGACGGTGTCCTGTGGAGGCAACTGGATGGCCACTTCGGCCGGTATGCCGGCCAGCAACTGCCGGGCCCGGGCCACCTCGGCGTCCACGTACGCGCCGAACAACAGCACGATGTTGAAGACCCACAACACGACCAGCAGGGCCATGACCGTGCCGATCGCGCCGTAGGAGCTGTACCCGGCGAACTGGCTCAAGTAGACGGACAAGGCCACCGCGGCGAACCCGATCCCGAGTATGGCAAGGACCGAACCGCTGCGCAGCCATCCCGACCTGGGTTTCTTCACGTTGGGGGTGACCAAGTAGAGCACCGCGATCATGCAGATCGTCAGCGCCAGGACGAAGGGCCACCTCAACCACGCCCACAGCGGGAGGAACGTCTCCGTGAGGAAGGTGAGGGTGTCAGTCAGTCCGAGGGGATCGGCAATCGGACCGAGCACGCCGTTGACGAGCGACTGGTTCAGGGCCAAAGACACCAGGATCAGCACGACGCCGATGAGCAGGGCCAGTGTCGTCAGGAGCATCGTGGCGATCTGCCGAACGAACCCGCGGCCCTCCTGGACCCCGTAGACCGTGTTCATGCACCGGGAGAACGCCCTGACATAGATCGAGGCCGACCAGAGCGCGGTGGCGATGCCGATGGCGAGCGCGATGGCACCGCCCGAGGAGGCGCTGATGATCGTGTCCACCAGGTCGACGAGGAGTCCTCGGTAGTCGATGGGCACGTATTCGACGACCACGTCGTTCACCAACTGCTGCACCGTCTCGGCGTTGTTCGCCAGGACGAGCGAGATGATGGAGAAGACCGCCAACAGCGCCGGTGCCAGGGAGAGCACCATGAAATAGGTCAGGGTGGCGGACAGGTCGATACCCCCGGTGGCGACGAACTCCTTGACGGCACGGGTGAAGGCGTACTTCCGGCCCGGTCCGTTGAGCCGGCCGGGGGTGGGCGGCCGGCCTCCGTGGTGCCGTTCCGAACGGTCCGCGGCTGCCAGGGTCGTCTCGATGGGGTCCATGATCGACACGTCGGGGTCCTCTCGTCGTCCACTGCTCTGGCCGTGGTCTCGTCGCGACCGTGGCCCGTGGCGCCCGGAAGCCCCGGTCTCGTACCGAGACTATCGACGTGCCTCGGCAGGTGACCGCCGCGGAGAGGTCCACACGGCCGGTCCGCGCCCCGTCAGCGCCGTCCGACGATCATGACCTACGTGTGGACTCAGTATCGCCGTAGGTCATGCGCAACATGCGGCCGTCGGCTTCGAGCTGGTCCCGGGCCTTCTTCATCTTCTCCACCTTGGCGGTGTCCCGCGGCGGGAGTTGGATCATCTCCTCGGCCCGGATGCCGGCTTGCAGCTGCCGTGCGCGTTCCACCTCCGCATCCACCTCCGCACCGAGCAGCAGCACGATGTTGAAGATCCAGAGCACGAAGAGCAGGGCCATCACGGTGCCGATGGCCCCGTAGGAGCTGTAGCCGGCGAACTGCGTCAGATAGATGGACATGGCCACGCTGGCGATGGCGATGCCGACGATCGCGACGACCGAGCCGATGCCGATCCAGGTGAACTTGGGCTGTTTGACGTTGGGCGCCAAGTAGTAGAGCAGGGCGACCATGGTGATCACGAGCACCAGGATCACCGGCCACTTGACCCAGACCCAGATCGGCAGGAACGTCTCGGTCAGGAACGTCAGGGTGTCGGTCAGGCCGAGCGGTTCCGCGATGGGACCGAGGACCCCGGTCACCAGGGCCTGGCTCAGCGCCAGCGAGACCAGGATGAGCACCACCCCGATCAGCAGGCTGAGGGTGGTCAGCAGCATGGTGCCGAGCTGTTTGACCAGGCCCCGGCCCTCTTCCACGCCGTAGACGGTGTTGAGGCAGCGGGAGAAGGCCTTGACGTAGGCGGAGGCTGACCACAGGGCGGTCGCGATACCGATCACCAACGCGATCACGCCGCCGGTGGCGGAATTCACCATCGTGTCGACCAGATTGATCACGAGCGACTGATAGTCGGCCGGGACGTACTGCTGGACGAGGTCGTCCACGAGCGAGGTCACCGTGTCGGCGTTGTTGGCGAGGACCAGGGTGATGATCGAGAAGATCGCCAGCAGTGCCGGCGCCAGGGAGAGGACCATGTAGTAGGTGAGCATGGCGGCCAAGTCGGTGCCGCCGTCGGTCCCGAACTCCTTCAGGGCCCGCTTGAAGGCGTACTTCCAGCTGGCGCCCTTGAGCTTGGGCGGGTCATCGGGCTTGGCGCCGTGGTCCGGCTCCGGAGAGTCGGCCGCGTCGATCGTCGCGTCTATCGGATCCTTGATGGGCACGGGATGTCCTCTCCTCTGCGTCTGCGCGGGTGCGCTGAACCTCGACTCGGGGCCCCTGGTGCCGCCGTTGGATGGGCCGGCTGCACCGTTCTGGTTCTCCTGCCTGCCATCCTGTCCTGTCTGCGGCGGATCTGAAAGCACCGGCGGGCCGTGCCTACTCCGACGCAGGTCACCGGTCCGTTAGGTTCGATGCATGATCAAGTACCTGGGCTCCAAGCGGTTGTTGGTGCCCGTGCTGGGTGCCATGGCGTCAGCGGCCGGTGCCCGCACCGCCGTCGACCTCTTCTCCGGCACCACCCGCGTGGCCCAGGAATTCAAAAGCCGGGGCCTCCACACCACGGCCTCGGACCGGGCCACCTACACCGGTGTGCTCGCCGGCTGCTACATCGCCACCGACGCGCGGGACATCGACCGGACCGAGCTCGCCGCCATCCTGACGGATCTTCAGGGCACGACGCCGGCCCGCGGCTATGTCACGGCGACGTTCTGCGAGCAGGCACGCTACTTCCAACCCCAGAACGGCATGCGGATCGACGCGATCCGCCAGCGCATCGAGGATGAGTACGCCGGCACCCGCTGGTATCCGATCCTGTTGACCTCGCTGCTGGAGGCGGCCGACCGCGTGGACTCCACCACGGGCATCCAGATGGCCTACCTGAAATCCTGGGCCCGGCGCAGCGGCCGGGACCTGGAGCTGCGGTTGCCCACTTTGCTGGACGGGCCGGGGGCCGTGGTGGTCGGGGATGTCATGGACACCGTGGACACCCTGCCGCAGGCCGACCTCTACTACGTGGACCCGCCGTACAACCAGCACCGCTATTACGCGAACTACCACGTGTGGGAGACGTTGGTCCGCTGGGACGAGCCGGAGCACTACGGGGTGGCCTGCAAGCGGGTGGACGTGCGGGACAAGGACACCCGCAGCGTCTTCAACTCCAAGAGGACCATGCCGGCGGCGCTCGCGGACGTGCTCACCCGGATCCGGTCCGAGCTGGTGATCGTGTCCTACAACGACGAGTCCTGGATCACCGCGGACGCCATGGAGCAGTCCCTGCGGGAGGCCGGCCATGAGACCGTGGCGGTGCTGGGCTTCGACTCGAAGCGGTACGTCGGGGCCAGCATCGGCATCCATTCGCCCACGGGCGAGAAGGTCGGGAAGGTGTCCCACCTACGCAACACGGAACTGGTCTTTGTGGCCGGGCCGGCCGAGAAGGTCGAGGCGGCGCAGGCCGCGGCCGGAGCGGCCATCAGCGGGGGAGATTTTGCGTTGGGCAGCACGCGCGGTACGAGCACCACGAGGAAGAAGGGCGACGCGAGTCATGTCTGCACCCTATGAATTCGAGATGGACCTGCGGTGGTCTGACCAGGACCTGCAGGGGCACGTGAACAATGCCAAGGTGGTCACCCTCGCCGAAGAGGCACGCGTGCGGTTCCAGTCCTTCCTGGACCGTGCGACGTCCGGGCCGCCCGAGTCGAACCGCGTGGTGGCCCGGCAGGAGATCGACTACCACGCCCAGACCCGGTATGCGCCACGCCTCACCATGCAGGTGGGGGTCCGGAGGATCGGCACGAAGTCATTCACCTTGCGTCATCGCGGGATCCAGGACGG